>JBCDGJ010000065.1:0-24736 GCA_038757945.1 Pseudomonadota bacterium | reverse complement strand
TGGCCGCGCTGCTGGCCTGGGCCGACGTGCTGTGCCCGACGGTGACAGACCGCCTCGACGCGGCCCTGTTCGAAGCGCTGCCGGCGGCGCAGCAGACCACGCGGCTGCTCGCCAACTTCGGGGTCGGGTTCAACCACATTGACCTGACCGCTGCCCACGCCCGCGGGCTGCGGGTGACCAATACACCCGGCGTGCTGACCGACGCCACGGCCGAGCTCACCATCGCTGCGCTGCTGGCGCTGGCGCGACGGCTTGGTGAAGGCGAACGGCGTGTGCGCGCCGGCCGTTGGCATGGCTGGGCGCCGACGCAGCTTCTCGGACAGTCGCTGACCGGGCGCACGCTCGGCGTCTTCGGCTTTGGTCGCATCGGGGCCGCGGTGGCGCGGCGGGCCGAGCTGGGGCTCGGTATGCGTGTTCGCTATCTCAATCGCAGCCCCGTCGCGGCTTCGGTAGTTAAGGGTCTCGAGGCAGCGCCGTGCACGTCGCTCGACGAGCTCCTCGCCGTCAGCGACGTGCTGTCCCTGCACTGCCCGAGTACGCCGGAGACTCGCGGGTTGCTGAATGCCGAGCGGCTGCGGCAGCTCAGGCCCGGGACCTTGCTCGTCAATACCGCACGCGGCGACCTGATTGACGAGGCAGCGTTGGCAACAGCGCTCAGCAACGGTGAGCTGGCTGGTGCTGCACTGGATGTGCACGCGCGGGAGCCGGTAGTGGAGCCGGCGTTGCTGACCCTCGAAAACGTCGTCCTGCTGCCGCATCTTGGCAGTGCAACCGCAGCTACCCGGGAGGCCATGGGCCGACGCGCCGCGTTGAACATCGAGGCCTTCGCTGCCGGCACGCCACTACCGGATCTCGTCCGCGGTTGAGCGCACTGTCCGGCTTGGCGTCGTTCCGGGGTTCCGGCACACTCCCGCCCCACGAATACAGACAGCCGCCAAGGCCGGAGACTCATGACCCTGACCGCAACCTTCAACACCTCCAAGGGCGCTATTCGCGTCAACCTGCTGCCGGAGCACGCGCCGGTGACCGTTGCCAACTTCGTCAACCTGGCGACCCGGGGCTATTACGATGGCCTCACGTTTCATCGCGTGATCGCCGACTTCATGATTCAGGGCGGCTGCCCACAGGGTACCGGTACGGGCGGTCCGGGCTACCGGTTCGAAGACGAATTCACCCCCGAGCTGCGCCACGACGCGCCCGGCAAGCTGTCGATGGCTAACGCGGGGCCGGGCACCAATGGCTCGCAGTTTTTCATCACCCACGTGCCGACGCCGTGGCTCGACGACAACCATACGATCTTCGGAACCGTGATCGATGACAGTGACCAGGCGGTGGTGAACGCCATCGCAGGTGGTGACACGATCGAGGGCATCACTTTCGAGGGCGATACGGCCGCGGTGCTGGCCGCGCAGGCTGACCGGGTCAGCGAGTGGAACAAAGCGCTGAGCTGAGCCCTGCGCCCCTGCTGGAACCGCGGCAGGGGGGAGACGGCCCCGGGGCTGAACGCTGCGCCCCGGGCCCGGGCTCCAGATCAGTCCTTCGTGGCTTTCTTGGTCTTGCTCGAGCTGCTGCTGCCGGCCGGGCGCATGAGGTCTACGAACGTGCGCTGCAGCGTATCCATGCTCTGTACACCGCCGCTGACGAACTGCGCCGCCAGCTTTGCGAAGTAGGCGGGATCTGCGGTTGCCTCGACCTGCTTCTGCACTCGCTCCATGATGTGTTTCTGCAGCGGCTCGACGTCCGGCAGCCCAAAAAAGTGGCGCGCTTCTTCCGGGGATACGTCGACTTCAATGTTGATTTTCATGGGTCTGCCTTGGTCGGTTGATCGTTCAGCTTAACAGGGCGCGGCTGATCACCACCTTCATGATCTGGCTGGTCCCTTCGAGAATCTCATGCACCCGCAGGTCGCGGAGAAAGCGTTCGATGGGGTAGTCCATCAGAAACCCGTAGCCACCGTGCAGCTGCAGAGCGTCGTTGACGATCCGGGAGCTGTTTTCCGTGGCGATCAGTTTTGCCATGGCGGCGTACTGGGTCTTGTCGTGGGCGTTGCTGCTGACCTTGTGCGCGGCCTGATACAACAGCGCGCGCGCGGCGGCCAGCTGCGTTGCCATATCGGCGAGCATGAACTGCGTGTTCTGAAAATCCGCGATTCGGCTGCCGAACTGGTTCCGTTCCTTGGTGTAGCCGATGGCCTCATCAAGGCAGCGTTTGGCCCCCCCGAGGGAGCAGGCGCCGATGTTCAGGCGCCCACCGTCGAGGCCGGCCATGGCAATCTTGAAGCCCTGGCCCTCGTCACCGATGCGGTTGCCTTTCGGTACCCGGACATTGTCGAAGTTGACCGTCGCCGTCGGCTGCGAATGCCAGCCGAGCTTCTTTTCGTTGGCGCCGAAGGACAGACCCTCGCGGTCCTTTTCCACCAGGATGCAGCTGATGCCCCGGGGGCCGGCTTCGCCGGTTCGGACCATGCAGACGTAGACGTCGTTGACGCCACCGCCGGAAATGAACGCTTTGCTGCCGTTGAGCACGTACTCATCGCCCTCGAGGACGGCGCGGGTCTTGAGGGAAGCGGCGTCGCTGCCGGCGCCAGGTTCGGTCAGGCAGTAGCTGGCAACGGTGTTCATGGAGACGAGGTCTGGCACAAAGCGGCCGCGCAGGTCATCGCTGCCGTACTCGTCAACCATCCAGGCCGCCATGTTGTGGATGGAGATGAACGCGGACGTGGACGGACAGCCGTAGGCCATGGCTTCCATGATCAGCGCTGCCTCGACCCGGCTGAGACCGATGCCGCCGTGCTCTTCGCCAACGTAGATACCACCGAAGCCAAGTTCCGCGGCCTGGCGGATGGTGTCGATCGGGTAGGTGTGGTGTTCGTCCCACTCCGCAGCGTGGGGACTGATTGCATCGGCCGTAAACCGTTGCGCCATTTCCTGAATAGCGGTTTGATCCTCGGTCAGCTCAAACACGTTCTGCGCTCCCTTCCTACTCTTCCGTCCCTGCCAGCGGCCGGCGCTGCAGGGGCATCATCCGCTGTCGATGTTCTTCAGTGATCGGCAGGCTGCGGCGCGCCTCCAGATCCATGGCGATGGAGACGGCCTCGGCGCTGCTGACCAGCATTCCAGTGTCTGCGCGGTAAAGCAGATGTGAGATCCGGTAGGTTTTGCTGCCAATCTCGCCGAGGGCTGCGTAGTGGACGAAGGGTTCACCGACCTCAAGCGGACCGTTTCGTTGAAACCGGTACTCGAGCACGGCGCCACCGAGGAACTCCGCCGTTGGCCCGGTGCCATGGGTGGTGCTCCAGAGGCTCGGCATGCTGTCCGATGTGCGTCCCACCAGCGCCCAGTCGGCGCAGGCGCCATCCGGGCTGCATTCGTCGGCTTCAATGACACCGGCACCTATGCGACGGTAGCCGTGCGCGCGCGCAGCCTCCGGGCCCAGCGTCGCATAGGGTGAGGGCGCGGCCGGCAGACCGCGCGGCGCGGCGTGCGTCGGCACGGACACGAACGGCGGTGTCTGTGCACGCAGCCGTTCCGCCTCGGCCGGGTCGACTTCGAGCTCGCTCAGCAGCGTCGCCAGCGGTTCTCCAGAGAACCCGTGGCTGAGCTCGCTCAGCAGCTCGAGGCGCCCCTCGCTCAGTCCGGTGACACCCAAGGTTCCGACGATCGGTGCCGCGACCCGGGCTTCCTGGAGATAGCGAATGTGGTGCGTGCTGGCGCGCTTGAGCCAGCTCGCGGCCTGCCGATGATCGGCCAGCCCCAGCGCCGACAGCCCAAGCACGATGCCCTGCTCAGCCTTGCGCAGGTAAAACCGCACGTTCAGGTGGTCGTTCTCGTCGCACTCCCAGCGATTGACGCTGCCGCGAAAGGTGTCGACGACGGTCATTGTGCGTCGAGATATTTCTCGGCATCGAGTGCGGCCATGCAGCCGAAACCGGCGGAAGTGATGGCCTGGCGATAGACATGATCAGCAACATCGCCGGCGGCGAATACGCCCGGTACGCTGGTCGCTGTGGCATTGCCCTCGAGGCCGCTGCGGGTAGCGAGGTAGCCACCGTTGGAATCCAGCTGATCGACGAAGATGTCCGTGTTGGGGTGATGCCCGATGGCGATGAAGACACCGTGTACCGCGAGGTCCTGCGCTGCGCCGGCGGTACTCTCGATGCTTACGCCGGTGACGCCGGCATCATCGCCGAGGACCTCTTTCAGATTGTGGTTCCAGATGGGCTTGATGTTGTCTTTCGCAAACAGGCGGTCCTGCAGGATCTTTTCCGCACGTAGCGTGTCACGGCGATGCACGAGATAGACGGTGCTGCAGAGATTGGACAGATACAGGGCCTCTTCCACCGCCGTATTGCCACCGCCGACCACGACCACCTCCTTGCCGCGATAGAAGAACCCATCGCAGGTTGCACAGGCGCTGACGCCGCGCCCTTTGTACGCCTCTTCGCTCGGCAGGCCGAGGTACTTTGCCGAAGCCCCCGTGGCGATGATCAACGCATCGCACTCGTAGCTGCCCGCGTCGCCCGTCAGGCGTATGGGCTCATCGTTCGGTCGCGTCGCGCCACCGAGAGCCGCGCCGTTAATGTGGTCGTTGACGATGCTGCACTCGAACCGGGCCACGTGCTCGGCCATCTCCTGCATCAGCTCCGGGCCCTGCAGCTCCGCGTGGCCGCCGGGCCAGTTCTCGACCTCGGTGGTGGTCGTCAGCTGGCCGCCGACCTCGATGCCGGTGATGAGCGTGGGGTTGAGATTGGCACGCGCGGCGTACAGCGCGGCGGTATAGCCCGCCGGCCCGGAGCCGAGAACGATGAGACGATGGCGCTCTGGCCGTGCGCCGCCGGTGGTGGATTGAGTATCCGGCATGGGTGCCGCCTGATTGAAAGGTAGGTGGCTATTGTAGGGGCTGATTGGTGGAAACCAACCGCGAGGTCTCATCCGGACCGGAAAGCCCCGCGCAGCGGCACATCCATATCCGAGGTCACCGCGATGATGCGCCCGGATTCGATCAGCAGCTCAAAGTTGTTCTTGATCCGCTGCACCTGGGTTGCGGTGAGGTCTGCGGTACCGTGGGTGGTGACCCAGGCGTTCTTGCCGTGGGTCTTTGCGAGCAGGGCGGCCAGGTCCGCAATGTCGGCGACCTGCTCCCAGGACGCGACGCCGGGGTTCTCGAAACAGAACGGGTAGGCGGCAGCCCCGATGCTGGCTGAGAGGCGCAGGGCCTTGCCGTACTTCGGGTCGAACCGGTGCTCGGCGATCGTCAGGCGGATCCGCTCTGCCAGCAGTGTCATGTCGTTCCGGTCCCGGACTTCGCCGACGATCAGAAACTCGTCGCCACCCCAGCGGAACACCGTATCCGCTTCCCGGGCACAGGCCCGGAGCAGGTCGCTGACCTGCACCAGCGTGTGGTCGCCGGTGTGGTGCCCGAAGGTGTCGTTGATGGGCTTGAACTCATCGAGATCGATCATCATGAAGAACAGCAGCCGACCCTGGTCGGGCCGCGGTTCGCCGGGTTCGTTGCCGGTGTAGTCCCGTTCGATCCGGGCGACGGCGCGGCCGACGAACTCGTAGAAGCTGCGGCGGTTCAACAGTCCGGTCAGCGGATCGGTGATGCTCGCTTCCTGCAGCCGGCCGTTGAGTTCCTGCAGCTGCTGGTTGCGTTCCTCGAGCTCGATCGTGCGCGCTTCGACCTCAATTTCCAGGTTGCGCTGGGCAAGGCGCACTCGGCGGCGGCTGTTGTGGAGGCTGATCCACCACCACAGCAGCAGCACCGTACCCGCGATTGCATAGCCGATGAGTGCCGGCCGGGTCTGCCAGAGCGGCGTCGCGACGCTGAGCGGGAGGCTCAACGCACGAAACTCGAGCGGAGCCGAGCGATGTGCGGCGCGGACGACAAACTCGTAGTAACCGGGCGCCAGATTGGTGTAGGTCGCGTTGCGATCGAGCCCCGCATCGATCCATTCGGCGTCGAAGCCCCGCAGCTGATATTGAAAGTGCACTTGGTCGAGCTGCCGGGTGTCGAGGGCAGAGAAGCGGAAGTCGATCCGCCGCTGCTCCGGACTCAAGCTCAGCAGTCCGGGCTCCGCTGCCACGGTCGTGACCGCCTGGCCCAGAAACCGGCCGCCGTGCCAGGCCGCCGCCGCGAGGTCCGGGGGCTCGTCGGTCTGCAGGCGGTTGCTGTAGGGGAAGAACGCGACCAGGCCCCGCCGGCTGCCGAACAGCAGCTCGCCGCTGCGGGTGTGCAGGGCTGCGCGCGGGCGGAACCGCTCGTCGCGCAGCCCCTGGCGCTGCCCGTAGCGACGGCTTTCGTGTGTTTCCGGCTGGAAGTGGCTGAGCCCGCGGTCACTGGCCAGCCACAGGGCCCCGGCCTCGTCCTCGAGAATCGCGTTGATCCGGTTGCTGACCAGCCCATCGCGGCGCGTAAAGCGCCGCAGGGCTGCCGGGTCATCGAGGGGCTGACCGGCCGGCAGCTGGAACAGGCCGCTAGCGCGCGTGCCGATCCAGAGGTCGCCGCTTGCGGTTTCCCACAGCGTGACGACGGTGCTGGCGGCGTCGCCCGCCAGCCTGCGCCAGCTCACCGAGCCGGTTTCCGGATCGAGCAGCCCGACGCGACCGTCGCTGGTGCCCAACCAGAGATCCCCCGGTGCGCCGCTCAGCAGAACCCGCAGGTCGACTTCGCCGCCGAGGTCGCGCGGGGCGTCGAGCGCTGCTGGTGCAGCCTCGGCGAGCGGACCCAGCGGCAGGCTCGAGAGCCCGACATCCCGGACCGCGACCCAGAGCCGGGGCTCGGTGGCCAGGTGGCTGCGATCCAGATCGAGCGCGGCGACGGGGTAGTCGAGGGCCCCGTTGCGGTCGGCTATCCGCCGCGGCTCCGCGGTCGCCGCGTCAAGGCGGACCAGCCCGCTGCGGCGATAGCCAATCCAGAGGTGGCCGGTCGGATCGGCCTTGAGGCTGGTGATCCGGTCATCGGGCAGCCGGGCGTTCAGTGCTTCGAGCGGTTCGACCCTGCCGGTCATGCGGTGCATCCGCAGCAGCCCCCGCCCCCGCAGAGCCAGCCAGATCTCACCGTTGCTGCGCTCGGTCACGGCAAGCACGTCGCTCTGCGCAAGAAACCCGTCGAAGTAGTTGAAGGTGTCGCTCAGGTAGTTCCAGCGTGCGAGGCCAGAGCCGGTGCCAACCCAGAGTACCTGCTGGCGGTCCTCGAACAGGCTCAGGACGAGCCCATCGCGCAGGTTCCAGGGCAGGGTCGGATCGGCTTCGTAGCGCCGGACTTCGGCAGCGCCGAGAACTTCGTTCAAGCCTTGGTCCGTGGCGACCCAGAGGCTGCCCGCATGGTCTGCCAGGACGGCCTGAATCCGGTTGCTGCCGAGGGTGGCCGGATCTTCCGGTGAGTGGGCCCAGACCATGAAGCTCTGCCGATCTCCGTCGAATCGCCAGAGTCCCTGGCCGTCAGTCCCGATCCACAGGTGGCCGCTGCCGTCTTCGTGAAAGTCGGTCACCGCCAGCGGCTGTTCCGGTTCCGGATCGAAGGGCATGAAACGCTGGTCGCGGCGGTTGTAGCGAAGCAGCCCGATGGCGGTGCCCACCCACAGATTGCCAACGCGGTCTTCGAGCAGCGCCGTCACCGTCGCTGCCGGAAGGCTGCCCTCGCCGGGCGCAAAGTAGGCCGCGGCCGCCGGGGCTGCCGACGCCGTCTCTGGCTGCGTCGCGACCCGCAGCAACCCGCCCGAGTCCAGCGCAACCCAAAGGTTCTGCTCCCGGTCCAGCAGCAGCCGGGTCGCGCCGGTCTCGAGGGTCACCCCATCGCGCGCCAGCTCGAGCGGTCTGAAACTCTGGGTCGTCGGGTCGAAGCGATCGACCCCGCTGGCGGTGGCGATCCAGAGCTCGCCTGAATCGGACAGGATGATGTCGCGGATATCTTCGTCGCCGGGCCCCCAGCCCGGAGCGCTGCTGCGGTCGTACACCCGGTGATGGTCGCCATCGAAGCGCAACAGGCCGCGGGGGGTGGCGAACCAGAGAAAACCCTCCTGGTCCTGGAGCACGCGGCGGATCGCTTGATGCTCGAAGCTCACCGGCAGCGGATGCGTGGTCAGGCGCAGGTTGCGCTGTTTTTCCGCCGCTGGCTCGCCGACCGCAGCAGTGCTGCTGGCGGTGGTGCAGAGCAGCAGTGCGCCCAGAACGACGCCCACCAGCACCTGGCCGAAGCGTTTGGGCAGGCTAGAGGAGCTGGTTGGGCTGCGCGTCATGCGTCCGGGTTTCTTCCATGCAGAGCACCCAGGAGCATAGGTTGGGGTTCACGACTTCGCTGTGCGCGCGATCACGTTCCATGGCCGGTGCTATCATCGACCGCGTTCACTTTTTCAGGGGAGAGCCAGCAGATTATGAATTTCGACATCCCACCCGAGCTCCAGGCGTATCTGAAGGAACTCGACGACTTCATCGAGGCCGTCATCAACCCGCTGGAGCAGCAGGACGACAACATCCGCTTCTTTGATCACCGGCGCGAAGATGCGCGAACGGACTGGGAGCGTGGCGGACTGCCCAACGAGGATTGGGAGCAGCTGCTGCACAAGGCTAAACGGCTCGCCGACGAGGCAGGACATTTGCGCTACCCGATGCCGAAGGCGTACGGCGGGCAGGACGGCACCAATCTGGGGATGGCGGTCATCCGCGAGCACCTCGCGGCCAAGGGGTTGGGGCTACACAACGATCTGCAGAACGAACACTCCATCGTTGGCAACAACGTGGGCCTGCTGCTGATGATTCAGTACGGCACCGATGCGCAGAAAGCCGAGTGGATCGACGACCTGGCGGAGGGGCGACGCGGCTTCGCCTTCGGCATCACCGAACCCGATCATGGGTCCGACGCGACCCACATGGAAACCGTCGCCGTGCGTGATGGCGATGAGTGGGTCATCAACGGTGAAAAGACCTGGAACACCGGAATTCACAAGGCGCAGTACGATCTGATCCTTGCCCGGACCAGCGGCAAGCCGGGCGACGGTGATGGCATCACCTGTTTCCTGACGCCGACCAGCGCTGAGGGATTCAAAGTTGAAGAGATGCTCTGGACCTTCAACATGCCGACCGATCATGGGCACATTTCCATGAAGGATGTCCGGGTGTCCCACGACTCGATTTTCGGTGGGGAAGGCCGGGGCCTGCAGGTGGTGCAGCATTTCTTCAACGAGAACCGCATCCGGCAGGCCGCCTCGAGCCTGGGCGCTGCGCAGTTTTGTATCAACGAATCCATCCAATATGCGAAAGAGCGCAAGCCGTTCGGCAAAGCGCTGTCAACCAACCAGGGTATTCAGTTCCCGCTCGTGGAGCTGCAGACGCAGTGTGAGATGCTGCGCGCGCTGATCCACAAGACGGCCTGGCAGATGGATCAGCACGGGGCGTTCTCGGTCAGCGACAAGGTCTCCATGTGCAACTACTGGTCGAACCGCCTTTGTTGTGAAGCCGCCGATCGGGCAATGCAGGTGCACGGCGGTATGGGCTACTCCCGACACAAGCCGTTTGAACACATCTACCGTCATCACCGGCGCTACCGCATTACCGAGGGAGCCGAGGAGATCCAGATGCGGCGGGTTGCCGGCTACCTGTTCGGCTACATGTCGCAGCAGGCGCCCAAGGGTGTGGCCAGCGTCAAGGGCTGAACGTGAGCGATCTGAAGGCCCGCCTGGAGCCGCTGCTTCAGGCCGCGATCGCGGATTGCGACTCATTGCTGGCGGTTGATCGGCTGTCCGGCGGGGCGAGCCAGGAGACCTACCGTCTGACGATCCAGGGCGCGCGCGGTGAGCGCCCGCTGGCGCTGCGGCGCACGCCGGGCGGGGTCGTCCAGACTGAGAAAACGGTCGGCCACCCCGGTCTTGCCGCGGAAGCGGCGATGATGCAGGCGGCACGCGATGTCGGCGTCCCGGAGCCTGAGGTGCTGTACGTGCTCAAGCCGGAGGATGGCCTCGGCGACGGGTTCGTCATGAGCTGGATCGAAGGTGAGGCGCTGGGTGCGCGAATCGCCCGGGCGCCGCAGTTCGAAGGCTTGCGCACGCACCTGGCCTACGACTGCGGTTGCATCCTGGCGAAGATCCATGCCATTGACCTCGCGGCCACCGGGCTCGACGCGGTGCTCGACCCGGTCACGCCGGCCGAGTTCGTCGAGCAGACGCTGGAGCGCTACCGTGGGCTTGGCAGCCCGCAGCCGATGATCGAGTACACGGCGCGCTGGCTGCGTGAGCATCTGCCGGAATCGCCTCGGCGGACGCTGGTGCACAACGACTTCCGCAACGGCAATTTCATGGTCTCGGAGCAGGAGGTTGTGGCGGTGCTGGACTGGGAGGTCGCGCACATCGGCGATCCTATGCGTGACCTGGGCTGGATCTGTACCAATTCCTGGCGCTTCGGGGTCGGCGATAAGCCGGTTGGCGGCTTCGGCGATTACCCCGCTCTGTTTCAGGGCTACGCGGACGAAAGTGGGCTCGAGGTCGATCCGGAACACGTCCACTTCTGGGAGGTGTTTGGATCGTTCTGGTGGGCGGTCGGCTGTCTCGGCATGGCCGAACATTACCGCACCGGTCCAGACCAGACCGTCGAGCGCCCCGCGATCGGGCGGCGTTCTTCAGAATGCCAGGTCGACTGCGTGAATCTGCTGATACCGGGACCGACGGAGCTGCTGCACCCGGAGACCGCAGCGGTGCCTGCGCCTGCGATCGATCTGCCGACCACGGACGAGCTGCTGCGCAGCGTCCGCGAGTTCCTGCATGAGGACGTCATGGCCGGGACCAGCGGCAGAACCAATTTTTTAGCCCGGGTTGCGGGTAACAGCCTCGAGATCGTCCGCCGTGAGCTGGCGAGCGGACCCGCGCTCGCCGCCGGCGAAGCCCAGCGGCTGGCCCGGCTCGTTGGCTCGCCGGTGGCCAACCTGCAGGAGGGTCGCGCTGCGCTGATCGAGCAGATCTGCACGGGGGCGCTTGCACTCGATGATGCGGCACTGCTTGATTACCTGCGCTTCACCGTAGTTAATCAGGCTGGGATTGATCAGCCGAAGTACACCGGCTATCGACGTGCGCTTACCTGGGCCTGAGATGCCGGTAGCCGCAGCGCACAGCTAACGGTTCGCAGGGGGAGACAATCATGCCGACCATGGGAGATCCGCTCAGGCATGCGGTGCGCAGCTACGGCTCCCGCACTGCCGTCATCGATGGGGAACGGTCGTTCACCTTTGCCGAGCTCGGACAGCGGATTGCGCGGCTCGCAGGCGCCCTTGATGCCCTGGGCTGCGCGCGCGGGGAGCGGGTGGCGATACTGGCAGGGAACGGTCACCGCTACATCGAGACTTATGTCGGAGTACCGGCGTCCGGACGGGTCGTGGTCCCACTCAATACCCGGCATGCCGAGGCAGAGCTGCGCTATGCGCTGACCGATGCCGGCACGACCCTGCTGATTACCGATCGAGACCCGGATCAGCTGCGCGATTGTGCCGAGCGCGTCTGGACGCTCGAAGACTTCGACGCTGCGCTCGACGCTGCCGCGCCCGCGGAGCTGCCGCGGGATCTCGCGCCGGATGACTTGGCGGGCCTGTTCTACACCGGCGGCACGACGGGCAAATCAAAGGGGGTCATGCTCAGCCACCGCAATCTGATCGCCAATACCTACCACTGGTTGGCCATGGTTCCGCACGAGCCCGGCGACGTGGAGCTGGTGATGGCGCCCCTGTTTCATGCCGCCGGTTCCAACGGCGTGCTCGGTGCGATCTGGAAGGGCACCGTGCAGGTGACGCTCGGCGCATTCGATCCGGCTGCAGCTCTGGATCTGATTGCCCGTCACGAGGTGACCCACACCCTGGGTGTGCCGGCGATGCTGGCTGCCATGGGTGAGCTGCAGCATCAGGAGCCGCGGCAGACGGCCAGCCTGCGGTTTCTGTCCCACGGCGGTTCACCCGTCGCGACAGAAGTTGTACGGCGCGTGTCCGCTGCGCTGCCGACGGCGGAGCTGGTCGAGGTGTATGGCGCAACTGAGCTGTCGCCGCTTGCGACCGTGCTGCGCCATGAGCAGCAGCGCGTCGACCGGCCCGAGGGCAGGAGCTGCGGGCAGATGGTTCCGGGCGTCGACATCCAGATCGTGTCTGATAGCGGGGAAGCCTGTGCGCCAGGGGCCGTGGGCGAGGTGGTGGTCCGCGGTGACAGCGTCATGCTCGGCTACTGGAACAAGCCCGAGCAGACCGCAGACGTGCTTGCGGATGGGGCGTATCGCACTGGTGATCTGGGCTATCTCGACGATGCCGGCTACCTGTACCTCGTCGATCGCAGCAAGGACATGATCGTCTCCGGCGGTGAGAACGTGTACAGCATCGAAGTCGAAGAAGCACTCTACCGCCACCCGGCGGTACTCGAGGCGGCCGTGTTCGGGGTCCCCGATGACAGGTGGGGCGAGGCTGTTCATGCCGTTGTTGTCCCGCGCGGCGGGCATGAAGCGGTCGCTGCGGAAACGCTCATCGCACACTGCCGTGAGTTGATTGCCGGTTACAAGGTGCCGAAGGGGATCGACTTCCGCGCCGAGGCGCTGCCCAAATCAGGGCCGGGCAAAGTGCTCAAGAGGGAGTTACGCGCGCCGTTCTGGAAAGGTCAGGAGCGTTCGGTGAACTGAGCCTTCAGCGGCTTTCCGACCGGCTTGAGCGGATCCGCTCGAGGAGCGGCGCCAGAGCGGGTTTGTTGGTTTCGAGGAGTTGTTCTTCGACGCCGGTCAGCTCGTAGGGCAGCACCAGCCAGTCGTCGGTCAGATACAGATAGTAGTCCGGGGCAATGCCGGACGTGTTCATGCGCTGCCGGTACCAGACGGCGGCCGTCCGGATTTCTGCCGGCAGGTTGCGGCGTAGACGCTGGCGCAGCCGGTCGACGACCGCGCCCACGCTGCGGCCGGAACTGTAGACGTCATCGACGAGCAGCAGGCGATCTTCCGAGTTCAGGGTTTCCAGCAGATACTGCATCCCGTGCACCCGGATTGCGCTGCGACCTTCTGCCAGGTCCGGGTAGTTGTGCAGGCCGGAGTAGGAGGTTCGCAAGGCGATATGGTCCGTCTCCACCCCGAGATACTCGAGACACTCCTGCACCGCGATGCCCACCGTGCTGCCGCCCCGCCACAGGCCGACGATAAAGGTCGGCTTGAACCCGCTGCGGTAGATGCGCGCGGCCAGCTCGAAGGAGGCTTCGAGGTGGGCCTGCGCGTCAATGAAGCGCTTGCGGACGGCTGTAGTAGACTTATCGCTCGGGGTCATCGTGCGCATTGTAGTCCTAATCGATGCGTTGCCAGAAGTCGCGTGACGAGCAGCGCGGCAAACACGCTTGCAGGACCTGATAGTCTCGGAACCTAGCGTTACGGAACCTCTCGGTTACGGAACCTCGCAGTTGCGGAATCCACCGGCTGCGGACAGTCACGGAACTCAATGGCTGAAAAACTCTACCTGACCGCCGACGGGCTGCTGAACGATTCCTTCGAGCTGGCGACGCGCGTGATTGAAAGCGGTTTTGAACCCACGATCATCGTGGCGCTGTGGCGCGGCGGCGTTCCGATTGGTGTCGCGGTACAGGAGCTTCTGGCGTACGCCGGAATCGAAACCGATCACATCGCGATTCGAACAGCCTCCTACAAAGGCATTGGCCAGCGCGATCACAACGTCCAGGTCTTCGGGTTGAATTACATCATCAAAAAGATTGTTCGCGAAGACCGCCTGTTGATCGTCGATGATGTGTTCGATACCGGGCTTACGATCGAGGCGCTGGTTGCTGAAATCAGGCGCAAAGCACGCAAGAACACGCCGGACGATATCCGGGTTGCCGTGCCGTACTACAAGCCCGCGCACAACCGCACGGAACGGGAGCCGGACTACTATCTGCACACCACCGAGCAGTGGCTCAAGTTTCCGCACTCCCTGGAAGGCCTGACGGTCGGGGAAGTCGAAGCGCACCGCCCTGAGCTGTACCGGATCATCGCGCCGCTGCTTGGCGGCACGCCACGAGAGACCGGTTGAAAGTCGTCTGAATCACTCGGGCGTCCTGGCTGGCGCGATGGCGCATGAGATCGAGTTCCTGCTCGACCTCCGCTCTGGTGCTGGCCCAGATCTGCATCTGCGGCTCGGTCAGCAACAGTTCCAGCGGGCTGAGATGGAAGGTTCGCCGGATCTGCGCGGCCGCGTAGAGGCGATTCAGCCAAGGCTGATCGAGCACCCAACCATCGCTGTACAGCGTGCGCCCGGCAAGCAGGGCGTTGAGTGCGTGGGCGACCGCCAGCGGCGACTGGCCGTGTGCGGTCAGCAGTTCCCGTGATAGGCCGTGTACGGCTTCGGCTGCGGTATCCCAGTGCTGCCAGTCCGTCGGCGGGCGGATCAGCCTGGAAAAGCGGCGCCCTTCGCCGAGAACGACGCCGATTTCGATCGGATAGCTGTGGCTGCCGAAGCCTGACGCTTCGATGTCCATGATGTCTGGGAACTCCGGCACCCGTGTTCTTGGTAGCGTTGCCTCGGGCTCCCGCATCAGTGATCGCGCCAGCGTTCATAGAGGTCGATGCCCGAACTCTCGTAGTCGCGCTGCGTGCACTTGAATCCCTGTCTCTCAAGCAGGCGCACCGAAGCCCGGTTTGCGCGGTAGACCGTTGCGCGCAGCTTTCCCAGCTGAAGCTGCTCGAAGCCGTAGCGGATCAAGCCGGCCAGCAGCTCCGTGCCGTACCCCTGACCCCAGAAAGGCTCATCGAAGCCGTAGATGAGCTCTTCGTCGTCGGGGTCGGAGGCATCATCACCCCGTGCGAATCCAGCCCAGCCGATCAGCTCACCGCTGCTTCGCAGCAGCACCGCGCCGGTGCCGTAACCAAAGCGGGCGACGTTCGCGCGCGATCGTTGGATCCACAGGCGCGTGTTCGCGGCGGACAGGGGCTCACCGTCGTCGACATAGCGGCTGACGCTGGGACTCGCACTGATGCGTGCCAGCGCTTTGTAGTCGGTGTCCTCGAAGACGCGAAACAGCAGTCTTGGTGTCGTCAGAAACGGGTGGGTGCGGGTCGATTGCGATGTGGGCGGAGGCTCGTTCATTCACTTGGCTTGTTGTCAGCTCGCCTGAAATACGGCGGCTCAGTGCTGGTGTTCGGCTCCCCTCGAGTCCTGCCGGGTGATGGCGTGCAGAGGAACCGGCCCGCGCCCGGCCTTTGAGTATAGCTGCTTGTCGAACCTACAACCTGCTCACGATCTGTCACGCCCCCACCGCAGCTCTGCCAGGTCCCGGTGCTAGGATGTGACGCACTTCAAAGAACCACACCACGCCAGCGCCAAAAGGATCGGGCCTGCTTTTCAAGGGGGTACACGATGGTAAGGCGCTTGTCTTCTTTGGTGGAAAAGTTGATCTTTCTGGACGCTCAGTGGTGGCGGTCATGCCTCCTGGCGGCACTGCTCACCACCGCTGCGGTCGGCACTGTGGGCTATGCCCTCACTGCCTCGGCAGCGCGCCCGGCAGCGGCGTCGTCCGAAGCGCGGATCCGACAGCTGCTGGAACTCCTCGATGTCGGCACAACCACCGCGGAGATGGGACCGCTGATTGCGGAGCAGTTTGCGCTGACGCTGATGCAGGAAAACCCGGAGGTCGCCGAAGGGGTTTCAGCGTCGTTCCGGCAGGCGCTCGTCGATGTGCTCGGTTTCGACCTCGATGATGCCGAAAGCCGTCTCTGGCGCAGCTATGTGGACCTCTACCAGCGGAACTTCTCTGCGGCCGAAATAGATGATCTGATTGCTTTCTACTCCAGCCCGACGGGACGCAAGTACCTGCATCAGCAGGCGGTGCTGTTTGAGGAATCCGGCCTCGTGCTGCAGGCCTGGGTCTACGGGGCCAAAGATCGGGTCATCCTGCGCTTCGAGGAGCTCATGGCGCAGCGCAGCCTGGAGCCGGAGGTGATTGCCAACTGAAGGGTGTTTTGTGGCCAGGGCCTGGTCGGGCGCACGCTGTACCGGATTGCGGCAGTTCCAGTATCCTTCGCGACCAGAGTTTCCCAAGCCCACGATCCCGTCTGAGAGGAATCATTAATGGCAGAACAACCCGTAGCGCCGCTGAGCCAGGACCCGAGCGCGGTAATTGCAGAACTCGTCGCCCGTTCCCGGGCTGCGCAGGCGCAGATTGAAAACTATACCCAGGCCCAGGTCGATGAGCTGATCCGTGCGATGGTCTGGTCCGTCGCCCGTCCTGGGGTGGCCGAGAAAATCGCCCAGTTTACGGTCGATGAGACGGCGCTCGGTGATTACGACGGCAAGTTTCTGAAAATCCAGCGCAAAACCCGCGCGACGCTCATGGACATCATCGACGACAAGTCGGTCGGAATTCTAAGAGAAGACCCCGAGCGTGAGATTGTCATCATCGCCAAGCCGATGGGCGTAATCGGTGCGCTGGCTCCGTCGACCAATCCGGAAGCGACGCCGGTGATTAAGGGTATTCACGCCGTCAAAGGGCGCAACTCGATCATCGTGGCGCCGCATCCGCGGGCCAAGCGGACGAATAAGCTGATCTGCGACTACATGCGCGCGGCGCTCAAAGAGTGTGGTGCTCCAGAAGATCTGGTCATTGGCATCGAAGAGCCGAGCCTCGAACTGACCAACGAGCTGATGCGTCAGTGTGACCGTGTGCTGGCCACCGGCGGCGGCGCGATGGTCACCGCGGCGTACTCCAGCGGCACACCGGCCCTGGGCGTTGGGGTCGGCAACGCGGTGATTACCGTGGATGAGACGGCTGATCTGGACGACGCCGCCGAGAAGATCCGCATCTCGAAGACGCTGGATCTCGCTGCCAGCTGTTCCTCCGACAACTCAGTTCTGCTGGTCGACGCCATCTACGACGAGATGCTCGGCAAGCTCATCGCGCAGGGCGGTTATCTCGTCAGCGACGAAGAGAAGCAGCAGTTGCAGAACACCATCTGGCACGATGGCCATCTGAACACCGCAATCGTTGCCCAGCCGGCACAGAAGATCGCCGCCATGGCGGGGATCAACCTGCCGCAAGATCGCCTGTTCTTCATCGTGCCCGAGACCGGCTTTGGATCAGACTACCCCTTCAGCGGCGAAAAGCTGTCGGTGGTCATGGCGCTGTACCGGGCTCGGGATATCGACCACGCCATCGAGCTCACCAACGACATTCAGTCGTACCAGGGGCAGGGGCATTCCTGCGGTATCTACTCGAACAGTGACGAGCACATCATGCGCCTGGCAAACCGGACCCATACGTCGCGGGTCATGGTCAACCAGCCACAGGCGGCCTCCAACAGCGGCAACCTGTGGAACGGCATGCGGCAGACCTTCTCGCTCGGCTGTGGTTCCTGGGGTGGCAACGGCACCAACCACAACATTTCCTGGCGTGATCTGATCAACGAAACCTGGGTTTCGAAGCCGCTGCCGAAAAACAAGGAGCTGCCGAACGACGACGTGCTCTTTGGCGACGTTATGGGCAAGCTCAAAGACCTGCCGGAATAGGCAGGCTCCCCTCAGCTGTCGCGCAGCACGCTCACGATGCCGTCCGCGACGTAGTCGATGTTGCTGTCCGCAAGGCCGGCAACATTGATGCGCGACGAGCCCAGCGCGTAGATCCCGTAGTCCTCCCGCAGCTTGAGCACCTGTTCCTGGCTCAAGCCCAGCAGGGAGAACATCCCCCGCTGCGTTGCGATGAATGAGAAATCCCTTGGCGCCTGACGGGCAGCCAGGGCCTCTGCCAGCTGAATGCGCATACGGTCAAGGTGGCCGCGCATGGCGGCAACCTCCTCGGTCCATTGAGCGCGCAGCTCCGCGCTGCCGAGGATGAAGCCGGCGATGCCACCACCGTGGTAGGGCGCCATGGTGTAGCTGCGCCGGGCCAGCGACTTGGACTGGCTGCACGCTGCGGCGGCCGTTGCGGCGCTGTCCATGGCCATCAGCAGCGCACCCGTGCGTTCCCGGTAGAGCCCGAAGTTCTTAGAGCAGGAGGCGGCGACCAGTACCGTCGGCAGGTTCGCCACGGCCTGGCGGATGCCGTACGCATCACGGTCCAGATCGTAGGCGAACCCCTGATAGGCGTTGTCGATGAACGGTATGAGTGTTCGCTCTGCGCACAGGCTGATGACCTGATCCCATTGCGTCTCGGTTAAGTCGGCGCCGGTCGGGTTATGGCAACCGCCGTGGAGCAGGACCAGATCCTCCGGTTCCGCGCGTCCCAGCGCAATGAGCATCGCCTCGAAATCGATTTCGCCCGCGGCGACGTCGTAGTAGGGGTACTCAAAGACCCTGAGCCCGGCCGCTTCGAGCAGCGGGTAGTGGTTGGCCCAGGTTGGGGTGCTGACCCAGATCCGGCCGCGGGTGGCCATCTGGGCGAGCTCGGCACCAATGCGGACGGCGCCGCAGCCGCCTGGCGTCTGCAGCAGCTCGACGCGCTGCCTGGTTTCCGCCGCGAGCGTATCGCCGAGGAGCAGCGTGCGCATGCCGTCGAGGTAGGCCGGATCGCCGGCCTGACCGATGTACGCTTTGCTGGCCTGTCGTGCCAGCAGCTCCTGCTCGGCGGTTTTTACGGACGGCAGAATCGGCGTCTGGCCGCTCGCATCCTGGAATACGCCCACGGTCAGGCCGACCTTGTTCGGGTTCGGATCGTCCGCGAACAGCTGGGACAGCCCGAGGATCGGATCAGGGGGCGTTACGGAAAGATCTTTGAACATGCGCCTCTGCGAGCTCCGGTGGTAGGACAGCGAAAGGGCTATAGTCGCATATTGAACGGCAGAGCGATCCCGCTTTACACAGCTTCGACGACCTCCCGGACAGAGTTCCCCGATGGCTACGTTGCACGAACAGTTTGACGAACTTGCGCGGGTGCTGCGCACGCTGATCAGCCTGCTGGAAGAGGCCGATGAACGGTTCTGGATTCCGTACCTGCGTCGCGGGCTGCGGCAGGTCGAGGAACGCAAGCTCGCCGGCGCCACCTTTGTGCTTGGCTGCTACGGCGGCGCCGAAACGTTTTCCGATCTCGTGATCGGCCTGGCGTACAAGGACACCGAGCCGCTGCGCTACCGCAATCTGAATGCGCGGCTCGCGTCGTTACGCACCGACTGCTTCGAGTCCGCCAACGCCATCGCTGCCCGCCGCAGCTGGTAGTTCAGGTGCCGCTCACCCCCGGCAGGACCGACAGCAGGAACTGATATTCCTCGGCAACCTCTTGCAGCGCGTCGTAGCGTCCGCTGCGTCCCCCGTGCCCGGCTTCCATGTTGGTCTTCAGCAGCAGCAGGTTGCGGTCACGCTTGAGGCTGCGCAGTCGGGCGACGTACTTTGCCGGCTCCCAGTAGGTTACCCGCGGATCGTTGAGGCCGGCGGTCACCAGCATCGGTGGATAAGCCCCGGGCTTGAGCTGGTCATAGGGGCTGTAGCTCGAGATGGTGTCGAAGGCAGCAACGTCGTCGATGGGGTTGCCCCACTCCGGCCACTCGATCGGGGTGAGCGGCAAGCTTGCGTCCAGCATGGTGTTCAGCACGTCGACGAAGGGCACGTGCAGCACAGCGGCACCGGCGATCGTCGGATCCTGATTGACGGCAGCAGCAACCAGCTCGCCACCCGCGCTGCCGCCCACAAGGGCGATCCTGCCGCGACCGGTTAGCGCCCGCGAAATCAGGCCGCGGGCGACGTCGACAAAGTCGTTGAAGGTGTTGGTGCGGTGTTGCGCCTTGCCGGCTTCGTACCAGCCGTAGCCGAGCTCATCACCGCCGCGCACGTGGGCGATCGCGAAGCTGATACCACGATCGAGCAACGACAGCCGGCTGCTGCTGAAGCCCGGGCTCGTCGCCAGCCCATAGGCCCCATAGCCGTACAGATAGAGCGGTCGTTCCGGTGCTGGTGGGTAGTCTTTGCAGTACACGAGGCTGACCGGAATCGGGGTGCCGTCCCTGCTGCTGATCAGCAAACGCTCCGAGTGATAGCGAGTGGCGTCGTAGCCGTTCTGCGGTGTGCGTTCCTTCCGTTTGATCAGCGCTCCCGTGTTCGGGGTGTAGTCGAACACGGTATGGGGGCGGGTCAGCGATTCGTAGCTGAGCCGCAGCTCGCGGAAGTCCGGTTCTGCGTTGTGGCCCAGGCCGACCGCATAGGTGGCGTCAGGGAACTCGATCGTCTGCGGTTGCTGATCCGGGAGCAGCAGCACGATCTGATCCAGACCATCGTGACGCTCGGTGCTGACGATGCCGTTGCCGAAGGCACAGTGACCGGTGAGGTAGCGGTCGGGGCCACCGGCGCGAAGCAGCTGCCAGGCCTCTTCAGCGGTGTCGGTCAGCGCTGCGCCGTAGAGGCTGAAGTTGCGCTCTTCGCGGTTGCTGCGGATGACCAGCCGGCGGCCATCGTGATCGACGTCGTAGTCGTGACCACGCCGCCGCGGAGCGACCAGCTGGGGCGTGCTTCCGGCATCGGCCAGAGACAGCCAGCGGATCTCCGAGGTTTCGTGGTCGGAGGCGGTAATCAGCAACAGGGCCTCGGACTGGCTGCTGCCGAGCGACAGGCGGAAGCCGCTGTCCGGCTCTGCGTAGACGAGGGTGTCGCTTCCGGTGGACAGGTCCCAGCGCCGCACTTCGGCCGGTCGCCAGCTCTCATCGAGCGCCAGGTAGAACAGCGCGTCTGAGTCCTTCGACCAGACCGGTTCACCGAGAGTATTCTCTATCGTGGCGACCCGGGCGCCGCTGCTGCGCTGCTCGACGAACAGCGTGTAGTGCTCGTCGCCGCTTAAGTCGATGGCCAGTGCCAGATGGCGCTCGTCCGGTGCCAGCGACCAGCCGCCCAGATCGAAGTAATCGCTCTGCGCTGCGCGCGCTCGCTCGTCGATCAAGAGCGTCCAGCGCGTTGGCTCGCCGATGGTTGCCCGCTCCCAGACGCGATAGTCGGCACCGGCTTCGAATCGCCAGCGGTAAAGGTGATTGCGGTAGCGCCAGGGCACGCCGGCATCGACGTCCGCGATGCGCGCCTTGAACTCATCAATCAGCCTGGTCACCGAGGCTTGCCAGGGCGCCATGATCTGGTCGAAGTACCGGTTTTCGGCGTGCAGGTACTCGAGCACCGCCGGATCCTTGACGTTCGGGTACGCTGGATCGCGTAGCCAGGCGTATTCATCCGACCAGCGCCGGCCGTGCCGCTCTAACGTCGTCGGTCGTGGCGCAGCTCTCGGGGGATCGGGGTGGTCGTCCGGGTTCTGGTTCATGGGTTCTGCCAGCCTGTTGCGCGTCAGCCGATTGACGTTGATTCGTTTGTTGTTCGAGCTGCAGCCGGGGGGTGCATTCTTTACATGGTACTCACTGAAGGCTCACTGGCGGATTGACACACTCCGGCAGGAGAGGGGGGTCTATCTGTTCTACCAACTGATTGAATGGGATGACGTATTGAATGGAAAGTCGCATCGCGATCAGCGTAAGTGAAAATCGAATTACCGTCGCGCTCAGCGGAGAATTCGATCCCCTGGCGGTCAAGGAAACGGTCGCTGAGCTCCTGAGACACCCAGACTATCGTGCCAACATGGATGCCCTCTACGATTTGCGTGGTCTCTACCTTGGCGCGATCTCGACGGAACAGCTGCAGACGCTGTCTTTCGAGATCTTCGATCCGTCCTGGGACGGCACCAAGTTTGCCATGGTCACCGACGATGACGACGTTTACGGGCTATCCCGCGTCTACACGGCGGTTGCCAGCGAAAGCGGCGACCAGCAGCGCGCCGTGTTCCGTTCCATCGAAGCCGCGGTGGCCTGGCTCGATAGCTGACCGCGGCCGTCAGCCGGCCACGTGGTTGTCCGACAGCGTGGCCGGCACCCGATCGTCCGATTTCTGCGACCGGCTGCTCCGCCAACGCAGCGACGCTTGTACGCGTGATGGACCTCTGCAGTATCCTGAGCAGAGCAGGGTAGTCGGAGCAGATCATGGAACCATCAGGGCAGCCCCTGTTCGAGGGCTTGAAGGTCATCGACGCGGCGTCGTTTCTCGCCGGCCCCGGGGCGGCGACGATCCTCGGGGACTTCGGTGCTGACGTCACCAAGATCGAGCCGCCCGGGGGTGATGGCTACCGCAAGCTGGTCGGCCCGCGCGAAATCGATCATCACTGGCTGCTGACCTCCCGCAACAAGCGGAGCCTGTGCATCGATCTGAAACAGGACGCCGGGCAGCGGCTGCTGCAGGATCTGGCAGCGGCTGCTGATGTCCTGATCGTCAACTTCCGTCCTGAACAGCTCGAGCGTTTTGGCCTCACCTATGAGGGGCTAGCCCGCCGCAATCCGCGGCTCGTGTTCGCACAGCTGTCCGGCTACGGCAGCCAGGGGCCGGATGCGGATCGGCGGGCGCTCGACAGCACTGCCTGGTGGGCGCGCTCCGGCATGATGGAGGTTGTACGCGATGGCCCCGCGGCGCCCGTGCTCGGCGTGCCCGGCTTCGGTGATCATTCCACGGCGATGGCCGTCTACGCTGCCATCCTGACGGCGCTCTACAAGCGCGAGCGGACCGGCCGCGGCAGCGCCGTGGAAACCTCGCTCATCGCGAACGGCGCCTGGGCCAACGGCATGCTGCTGCAGGGCATCTGGGCAGATCACGACCTTGCCGAAATCCGCCGGGAGCAGGGCTGGCAGAATCCGTTTACGGCCGTGTATCCGAGTGCCGACAATCGGCACGTCATCTTCGCGATTACCGACCCGGTGCGCGAATGGCTGCCGCTGCTTGACGCGCTCGATGCGCGGGCGCTTGCCGCGGACGAGCGCTTTACCGATTTCCGTAGCCAGATGCGCAATCGGCTGGCCCTGATCGACGCGCTGGCTCAGCACACCGTAAGGCTGCCGCTTCAGGATCTCGCCCGTCGTCTCGAGGCTCAGGAGGTCACGCATGCTGTGGTCGCGAAGACCCGCGAGGTTGCCGACGACCCGCAGCTCCGAGCGAACGGCATTGTCGTCCCCACCGGCTCTGATCTGCCACACTACCAGTATACGGTTGCCAATCCGCTGACGATCAGCGGGGAAGCGCAGCGGCAGCCGACGCTGGCGCCGGCGGTCGGCGAGCAGAGCCGTGCGGTACTCGAGGACTACGGCTTCAGCCCTGACCGCGTGGCGACCTTGATTGCCGATGGAGTAATTCGTGAAAGCACAAGCTGAGACCCGAACCCAGTCGTGGCTGCTCTGCGCGGTCCTGCTGCTGCCGCTGCTGTGGGCCCCGACCGGCACCGCCGCCGAGCAGACGAGCGCCATGGAGCTTTTGCACCGAACGAGTTTCGATTGGCGCAAGCGTGTCGAGCGGGTATCCCTGGCGCGGGACCTCAGAGATCGGGTCGCGCAGCTCGAAGAGCGGGTGCCGCCACAGCGACCGGCGGAAGCCGAACGGCTCAAAGAGCGCGAGCAGCGGCTTCAGGAGCGAGATCCACAGGGTCTGTCGCGGCTCTATCTCTCAGCGGCGTATCAGCATCGGCAACTCGAGCGGTGGCTGAGCAGCCTGAGCGCGAGCCTCGACTGCGCGCTTGCTGCCGAGTCCCTCGATCAGGAAATGCGTTGCTGGAGCGATGCCACCATCGTGCTGCTGAAAGAGGAGGAGCTGCGCCTCGCTATGGAGACGCTGCGCCGCGCACGGCGCCTGCCGCCACGTCGCGAGGAACCGTTGATGCAGAAGGATCCGCAGCTCTGGTTTGCAAAGTTCGGGCGCGGTCTGCTCGAGTATCTGATCGATCCTTACCTGGACGCGGGAGCCGAAGATGCAGGTTGAACTACGGAACATGCGCAGCCTGATCCTGCTCGCACTGCTCGGTTTGCTCGCCGGGCCTGGGCAGGGTGCTGAAACCGTGCTCTTCAACGAGTCACCGGCGTACATGTGCTACCTCGCCGCGATCGACAAGCATGATCGCGACGACGGCATCGAAGACTGTGATACGGCCATCGAGTTGCAGGGGCTGACCACCGAAGCCATGGCGGCGACCCTGTCCAACCGCGGCTTGCTGTTGGCCCGCAGCGGCGAGGTTGAAGCGGCGATCAAGGACCACGATCGCGCTGTGCGGCTGGCGCCGGACAACGGCAGCCTGTTCATTAACCGTGCAAACGCTTACACGCTACAGTCGAAGTTTCTGCCGGCGCTGCAGGATCTGGACTATGCCGTAGAGCTGAGTGACGCGCAGGTCCATCTTGCCTATTACAACCGAGCGCTGATTCACAGCCGGCTGGGTAACCGGGCGGCCGCCCGCGCGGACGCTGAGCGTGCGGTGGCGGCGGCGCCAGAGTCGGATCGGTACGCTTCGTTCCTGCAGAGCCTCGAGCAGGAATTGGGCGGGTCACAGGAGGTTGGAGACCCCGATACCGAGAGCACCGAAACGGATGCGCCCGACGCCGGTACGCCCGATGCCGCTATGCCCGACGCCGGTGCGCCGGACGCGGCTGCGTCTGGAGCCGGGAGGCGGGCCGGAGCTAACTCCGCGACGGACAGCGCGCGCGATGCTGCCGGGACGGTAGACCAACCGATGCCGCAGGCAACGGGGGCCTGAACCGGCTGCCGTTAGCCGTTCGCATCCGCCGCCTTATGCACCTCCATGCGGCCTGGCGGCGCCGAGAACGCCATGGTCTCCGCCTCCAGAGCGTTGAGCGCATGCTGGCGATCATCAGCGGTGAAGGCGCCGGTGGTCAGGCAGAACTCGACCATGTTGCCGTTCGGATCCTTGGTGTAGATCGACTCACACCAGTTGTGGTCGATCTCCAGGACGTCCAGTCCTGCCGCCTGCCAC
>JBCDGJ010000064.1:0-25461 GCA_038757945.1 Pseudomonadota bacterium | reverse complement strand
GAGAAGCCGAGTAACCCCAGCAGCAACCGGGGATCGGCGAAGGTGAACACACTCTCCACCGGAAACGCGATGGTCTTCTCGAGCGCCGCAAGCTTGAAGTCGTGGCGGCCAGCGAATTCCGGATTGCTGACGATCTCCATCATGTCCCGGCGACTGCGGTAGCGCATCAGCGCGCCGGTTTCCCAATGCTCGGCACCGGACACGCCAACGAGATCGAGCGCCGGCGCGACTGCACGGCCAGCGTAAATCGGATGGCAGGCGCGAGCGATCAGCGCCGGCCACATGTACGTCATGTAGCGGTCCAGCAGCGAGGCTGCGGATTCCCCCGGTTCTGCGCCGGCAACGGTCGGGGGGGTGTCGGCAAGGTCCAGCAGGTTCACCATGATGAAGGCGTTGCCCGTATCAGAAGCCAGGAACGCGCGCAGCCGATCGGCGCTTATATCCCCGTCCCGCTCGGCGTAACGGGCGAGGTAATCCTCGACCTCAGCCTCAGTGAGCGGGCCACCGGTGTTGGTGTACCAGAAGGTAAAGAGCGCCCAGAGGCCCACGCCAGCGATCCACAACACATACCGTCCCATGCCTGTCTCCCGCGCGTCAGTTCGACCAGTAGATATAGACGTCGTCCTCGGCGTCCGGCTGGCTGAGATCCTTGTCGATGTTCACCGCAAACGACGCCTGGCTCGGCCAGGCCGGCTTGGCCTGTTCGGCATTGAACGCAGCCAGCGCCGCCTCGAGCTCAGCCAGCTTGTCCGGCCGCGCCGCAGCGAGATCCTGCTGCTCGGTTGGATCGTTTGCCAGGTCAAACAGCCAGCGGCGGCCCGGCGGGTCACTGGTGATCAGCTTCCAGTCGCCCACCCGAGCTGCCTGGCTGGCGCCGCTACGCCAGAACAGCGCCTCGTGCGGAACACCGGGAGTCTCGCCATTCACGTACGTCAACAGATCGACGCCATCCATAATCCGATCGTCCGGGAGCCGCGCACCGGCGGCTGCGGCTGCGGTCGCGTACATGTCGAAGTGATGCACTGGTGCAGACAGCACCGTGCCCGGTGCAATGCGGGCCGGCCAGCGGGCAAAGAACGGCACGTGTATGCCGCCCTCGAAGAACGTGATTTTCCAGCCCCGGTACGGGTCGTTCACCTCCGGCAGGCCGATGTAGCCGGCAGCACCGTTGTCCGAAGTGAAGAGGACGAGCGTATTGTCCTCGAGCCCGTTCGACCGCAGCGTCTCGAGCACGCGGCCCACCCCGCGATCGAGGTTACGGATCATGGCCGCGTAGACCCGTTCCCGGTGACTCTCGATGTGTGCCAACGCGTCATAGTCCTCCCGGGTGGCCTGCAGGGGCGTGTGGGGTGCCCAGTGCGCCAGGTAAAGAAAAAACGGCCGATCCCGGTTGGCCTCGATCGCAGCAACCGCATGGTCGGTGAAGTAGTCCGTCAGGTAGCGGTCCGGTTCGAAGGTACGGGGTTCGTTGGACTCAAGACCGCTGAAGCGCACCGCATAACGCAGCACCGCCCACAGAAAACGATCAATGGGATCGAACGACTGCTTGGCGTTCACAACCCTGGGATGGTCCTCTGGCAGGTACAGGCCGCTCGCCATCAGCAGGCTTTCTTTGAAACCCTGCGCCTCCGGTGCCATCCCGTTGCTGAGACCGAGATGCCACTTGCCGATATGGACAGTGTGATAGCCGCGGTCGGAGAGCAGCTCGGCCAGCGTGATTTCCGAGGCTGGCATCCCCATATCCTCATACGCCACGGCGCGCGCCCCGGGATTCGGAATGGCTGACCGCAGACGCCCCCGGTCACGTCCGCCCAGGCTCGTCAGCTGCATCATGCCCGGCGGTGTTGGCGTGAACTCGAAACCGAATCGTGTGCCGTAACGACCGGACATAAGCGCCGCGCGCGACGGCGCACAAGTGCCGTTCGCGGCGTAGCCGTTGGTAAACGTCACGCCCTGCTGCGCGATCGCATCGATGTTCGGGGTGGGGACGCTGCCACCGGCGACGCCACCGCCGCCAAAGGTGAGATCGTTCCAGCCGAGATCATCCGCGAGTATCAGTAAAATATTCGGCGGGCGCTCCGCCGGCGAGCGGCCTCGCGCATCGGAACCGGTCGACCAAGTGACCGGCTCGTTCGGCCCGACTGTCTGGCGCTGCTTGATGTACCAGCCGATCAGCCCCAGCGCGATGGGCTGGCGATAGCTGTAGCCGACGAGGCCGAGCAGCAGGATCGCACTGAGGATTCCGATCGACAGCTTCGCTCTGGATGTCACGCTCTATCTCCTCTCCACGCTCCCCTGGCCCAAGCCCACGCCGCAGCGCAGCGCGCACTTCCTGAATTTAATCGATTACATTATTTTCTGCAAAGCGCACTCACTGCGGGGTTCGAGGAGCCGTCGGGTCGGAGACGCTACTGCCGGGCCCGGTCAGCGCCGACGCGCGGCAGCCGGAACGCAAACAGCGCCAGCGCGAGCACCAGCAGCGATAGCAGCAGGGACAACGCCGCCGTGCCGTTCCAGCCCGCCAGATCATAGGCAATGGTCCCGGCCCAGCTGCCAAAGCCACCGCCAATGAACATCAATACGATGTATACGGTCATCAGCCGCGTCCGGATGCTCGGCTGCAGAGCCAGAAAGGTCATGCGGCCGGTGACATCGATGATGGGGCCGGCGACGTTCATCAGCGTGATCGGCACCAGCAGCAGCCAGGGACTGTGGCCGGTGACGAACAGCAGGCAGACCCCTGCCAGCTGCACCAGGGCAATGCGCAGTCGTGCCCGGCGCGGCCCGACCCGGTCAGCCCAGCGGCCGAGCCAGGGCGTGGTCAGCAGGTTGGCCACCGCCAGCAGCGAGAGGTAGCCGACCAGGTCCGTGCCGTAGCCGAGCTCCGGGCTCGTAAGGTGCAGCCCGATGCCGAGCCATACGCAGAGGAAGATGCCGAAGCTCAAGCCCTGCATCGCGCCGGACAGCAGAACGACCGGATAGGTGCGCAGCAACGGCAGCAGGGACAGCAGCAGCACGCCGTACCCCGGCTGTTCGTCCTGCACCGCGGCCGGCGGGTCATCTTCCATCAACAGCGGCAGGGCGAGCGTTGCCAGCAGCATCAGGGCAGCTGCGAGCACGTAGACCGTCCGCCAGCCGAAATACTCGGCAATCACCCCGGAGCCCGCACGCGACAGCAGTACGCCGGCGATGACGCCGCTGGTGAGGATCGCCGTGACATGGCCGAGGCGCGTTGTCCCAACCCGCTTGGAGACATAGGCGGGCAACAGGTAGGGCGCGATCGTAAAGAAACCGAGCAGCGACGAGGCGCTGACGAACACCCAGTAGTCATCTGCCAGCAGCATCGCCACCAGCAGCATCGTCTGCGCACTCAGGAACAGGGGAACGAGGCGCCGGTTGTTCACCCGATCGCCCAGCGGCAGCAGCAGCAGGATCCCGCAGGCCAGCGCCAGCTGGTTCAGCGCCGGCACCGCTCCGACCAGCGCCGCGCTGACGGAAAACTCTTCGGCGACGCGCGCGATGATGGGGTGGATGTAGTAGGCGTTCGCGGTGACGATCGCCGAGGCGGCAGCCAGCAGCAGGATCTGCCGTTCAGTGAGTTCGGTCGGGCCGGCTGTCGTCACCGTAGTCATGGTCGATCCCCGCAACCGACTCGTTTAGCGGAACGGAACCATCGCGCAACCGGGGCGGCTGCGCGATGCTCAGCCCGTGGATTCAGGCGGGAGCGCCGGTACCCGCGCGCTGCGCGTACTTCGGTGGTCGCGTGCCATCGGCCTCGTAGAGGTCGAACTCCTCGGCCAGATCCTCGACCCACTGGATGGTCCCGGTGCGTTGCAGCAGGTCGGGCGCTGCCAGCAGTGCGGCGGCATTGTCACCGACGAACGTCGTGGACTGCGACTGCGACAGATCGATGTCCTGCGTCTGCGCGGCATCCTGTATGAACTCCGTGGCAACCGATCCGGGGTAGAGCGCGCAACAGGCCACACCTTTGGGCTCGAGCTCGATGGCCATGTCGGCAGTAAGGCGGTCGAGGCCTGCTTTGCCCGCACCGTAGGAGCTGGAGAAGTGATAGCTCTGACCGCCCGGGGAGGAGACGTTCAGGATGGCCGCGCCCGCCGGCGCCGCGAACAGCAGCCTGGCAGCGTGCCAGCTCGCGACATAGTGCGCCCGCAGGCCAATGCCAACCTGATCGTCCCAGACCTGAATCGGGTGATCCCAGAAGCCGCCGCCCCAGGCCGGCGGGCTGGGGATCTTGTAGACGTTGTTCACGAGATAGTCGATATGGTCGACCTGCTCACCAACTTTCTGGAACAACGCTGCAATCTGCGCATCGTCGCCATGGTCGCACTGAATGGCGATACCCTCGCCGCCCGCAGCGGTGACCGCTTCGGCAGCGCTGTCGATCGTGCGCGGGCCAGGACCGCTGGTCCGCCCGGTGACGAACACCTTGCAGCCGCGCGCACCCAGGGCCACGGCAATGCCCCGGCCGATGCCCCGGCTGGCGCCGGTCACCACCGCAATCCGCCCCTTCATCGTCGTCGACTTGTCCTGATCAGTCATCCTTTCTTCCCCCTCAGCGCAGTTGTCCTGCGCGAATTGCCCGAAATCTCATTCGTAAGTTGTTGCGCGTATCGCCCGTGTTCCGATCGACCGGTCCGCAGCGCTGACACCGCTCGGCCACACGTCTCTCACGCTCGACCGCCACATTCTGACGGAACGGCCGGGTGGTCGCGACAGACACTCCGCGGACGGTACCATCGGGTCCGTCAACGCCGTCTTGAGGAGAGAACACTGATGCGACTGCACCGACCCAGAATCGCGCCGCTCGACCCAGCCGACATGCTGCCCGAGCACCAGGAAGCGCTGAAGGACTTCGGTCCGGGACCAATCTTCAACATCTTCCGCACTCTGGCCCGGGCCCCGAAGGCGCTGACGCGCTTCAACTTCTGGGGTGGCTACGTTCTGTCCCGGCGTAACGACCTGCCGGCTCGGGAACGCGAGATACTGATCCTGCGCGTGGGCTACCTGTGCCGGAGCGGCTACGAATTCGCGCAGCATGAGCGTATCGGTCTCGATTCCGGGCTCACGAAGGACGAGATCGCTCGCATCAAGGCCGGCGCCGCAGCGGGTTGGGGCGCAGCCGACGCGGCGCTCATCCAGGCGGCCGACGAGCTCGTCGGCGACCACTTCATCGCGGACGTAACCTGGAACACCCTGCGGGAACACTTCACGGAAAAGCAGTGCATGGACGTGGTCTTTACCTGCGGCCAGTACACGCAGGTCTCGATGATGCTGAACAGCTTCGGAGTGCAGCTTGATGACGATCTGACGCTGGATCCCGACCTGGCAGCTTACTGACCGCTGCCTGGGAGGCCCGCCAGGACGCCGTCCGACTTGCTTCAGCCCTGGAGCCGCCCTACCGTCAGGCCATGGCTGACCCGCAGCTCGATCAACTGAGGCCCGGCGCTGGCCTGGAAATCTACGTCCAGGTCGTGGGCACAGATGGGGAAACCCGGGCGGGACCTCAGGGGCTGGTCGGCAGACAGCTTGGTGACTACCGGCTCACGGCGTTCATTGCCGCGGGCGGTATGAGCCAGGTCTACCGGGCGCAGCGCGCGGACGGCAGCTTCGAACGCGACGTGGCGGTCAAGCTGGCCACCCTCGCGGGCTTGAACGACGCCTACCGCCAGCGCTTTCTGATGGAACAGCGTCTGCTCGCGACCCTGAACCACCCCAACATCGCGCAACTCTATGACGTCGGCGTCACCACCGAGGGCTGGCCCTACATCGTCATGGAGCTCGTTGAAGGCGTGCCCATGGACGAGTACGTCCAGGCTCGGGATCCGGACGTCACGGCGGCGGTCGAGATGCTCATTGAGGTCGCCGACGCCCTGGTCTTTGCCCACAACCGCCTCATCGTGCACCGGGACATCAAGCCCAGCAACGTGCTTGTCGACGCCGATGGCACACCGAAGCTGCTCGATTTCGGCATTGCGAAGCAGATGGACGGCTCCGAGCTGACGCTGACCGAAGGCTTCAGCCCGCTGACGCCGCGCTACGCCAGCCCCGAGCAACTGGCCAACGCCCCCGTAACCGTCGCCTCGGACGTATATCAGCTCGGGGTACTGGCCGTGACGCTGCTGAACGGAGCGCCCTGGGGACCGGACTCCCTCGAAGCCGCCGCCGCGCACCTGCTGCACGGCACCAGCGAACCGCTGCCGGAGCGGCTGACCAGCCGGCTGCCGAAAGATCTGGTCGCCGTGCTCCGGAACGCAACGCATGCGGACCTGGCCCAGCGGTACTCGACGGTCGCGGAGCTGGCGGAAGATCTGCGTCGCTGGCAGCAGGGTTATCCGGTCGCCGCTCGCCGCGCGACGCTGTCGTACCGGCTGCAGCGGTTTCTGCAACGCAACCGCTGGCCAGTGGCCATCGGTGGTTCAGCCGTGCTTGCGCTGACGCTGCTGTCGATCAGCTACACCGTATCCCTTGGCGAATCCCGACGCACCGCAGAGCGAGCGGCGCTGCAGGCGGAAGCGATCAACGAGTTCCTGATCGACATGATGAAGCGCGCGAGCCCGATCGCCGGTGGCAGTGCCGATCTGACGGCCCGTGAGCTGCTCGCAGGCGCCAGCGAGCAGCTCGAAGAGCTGGCCAGGCACCCGAGCGCACGGGCCGGCGTGCAGCAGGCGCTCGGGGAAGTCTACCTGGCGCTCGGCGAAACCGATCAGGCCGAAGTACTGCTGCAACAATCGCTCGAGGAGCGCGAGGCCATCGGGGCACCGGTAACGGAACGAGCCGAAACCCTCATGACGCTTGGCGTGGTGGCCTTTGATCGGGCCGACTTTCAACTTGCCGTCGATCACTATGAACGCGCTCGGGCCCTGCTGCTCAACAGCTACGACGCCGAGGACTTTGAGCTCATCCGGCCCCAGCATCTGCTCGGCAACGCCTACATTCGGTTGGGTCGGCTGACGGAGGCCGAACAGATCATTCGCAACGTGCTTCAGCTGCGTCGCCGACATCTCGGCCCGGTGCATCTGGACATCGCGCTCAGCCTCGACGTGCTGGCACTGGTGCGAACCTGGCAGGGGGACCTGACCGAGGCCGAAGGCCTGTTCCTCGAGGCCCACGGGCAGCTCGAGCAGTCGGACAATACCGGCACGCTGGCCTACGCCGGCTCGCTCGACAACTACGGGCGCCTGCTCATGGACAGCGGGCGCACAGAGCTTGCGCTCGACTATCACCGGAATGCGGTGGCATCGCTCGAGCGCCTTTATGGCGGCGACCACATCAATCTGGCCCAGTCGCTGAACCGCGTCGCTTACGCGCTGGCGGTCCTCGAGGACTACGATCAGGCCATTACAATCGGCCAGGCCTCAGCGGCCATGTTCCGCCGCCTGAGCGATCCGCCGGACTTCAAAATCATGGTTCCCCTCACCACGCTGGCCCGGCTATATCATGAGATGGGCGCGGACGCAGAAGCGGTGGCCGCAGGTGCAGAAGCGCTGGCCCATACGCGACGCGGGCTCGGAGCGCGTCACTGGCGGGTCGGTGCGCTGCAGGTGAACCACGCGATCTACGGTCTGGCCGAGACGGGAGCGGGCCCTGTCGAAGCGGAAATCCGCGCCGGGCTAGAGATCATCAGTGCCAGCGAAATGGCCGGCACCCTCGTCGAAGCCGAGGGATTAAAACGGCTCGGCGAATTCTATCTCGCGACAGGCGCACCGGACGTCGGGCGACGGGAGCTCGAAGCGGCGCTGGCTGTCGCAGAGCAGGCATCGCCGGGTGCGTCCATGGTCGAAGAGCTCAGACAGGTGCTGGCAGCTGAACCAGCGACCGCGGATCCGGGAACGGCGCAGGAATAGCCGTGCCTGGAACGAATTGTACAGCCGCCCCCGGGCCGGCTTAAGGAGATCATTGCGTTGGCATCAGAAGTCACTCAGCTGCTGGAGCAGTACCGGGACGGCGATCCCGTTGCCTTCGATGCGCTGGCGCAGATCATCTACCCGGAGCTGAAGGCCATGGCCCGGCGCCGGACCCGCGGCGGCGATGCGCTCGGTGCGACGACGCTGGTCAACGAAACGTTCGTGAAGCTGCTCGAAGGCGGCGCGCTGAAGCCGAAGGACCGACAGCAGTTCTTCGGCCTGGCAGCCACGATCATGCGGCGCGTCATCGTTGACGAGGTCCGGCACGCGACCGCGCAGAAACGCAGCGGCCCGGAAGTCACCTTCACGGAGGAGCGTGTGGGCGACGGCAATCAGGAGGCCGGTGACTTTCTGCTGCAGGTCGAAGAACTGCTTAAGCAGCTGGAACGCGAGGACGAGCAGCTCGCCCGGGTCTTCGAGTGCCGCTACTTCGCCGGATTCACGACCGCGGAAACCGCCGAAGCGCTCGGCACGTCGACGCGCAGCGCCGAGCGGCTCTGGTCGTCAGCGCGCTCGCGCATCGCGGAACTCATGAGCGACACCAGCCGGTAGAGGCGCTGCAGCCGATCGTTCGGCGCAGTCCGGCCCGGCAGGCTGTGGCACAGCTGCTGCGCACCACCAGGCGTCAGGCGCGCCTCGATCTGTGCCTTGCGTTGCTCCTCGAGCGTCCCGCTCACAGCGTCAGCGTCCAGGTCGCCGCCACCTGATCGCGGCCGGCAAACTGTCCAAAGGGCCCGAGCAAATCACCGCGGAACTGCACCAGCGACAGGCTGAGGCGAACACGATCGCTGAACTGGTAATCCAGGTTGGCGCGGCGCATGGTGTCGTCGTAGTCGACGCCATGAAAGAACTGCAGCTCGGCCTGCACGGTCTCGTAGGCGAAGCCGCGGCGCAGGGTCGCCGTCAGCACACGCTCGCGCGTGTCGCGAACGAGCGCGGGCGACGGCGTTCTGACCTCGTCGTGCAGGTACTGCAGGTTTACGAATACGCCCGCGGGTGCATTCACGTCAAAACCGACGGCCGCGCGCCAGTTGTCCTGCTCGACCGTACTCAGTCCCACGCCCTGGGCCACATTGAAGGTCCGCTCCGGCATCCACGCGGCTTCCACCCGGACCACGCTCTGAGCGATCGAACGCTGCAGGCTGAAACCGTAGGTATCGCGGCGGGTCGTAAAGAGTTCCAGCGTTGGCTCGTCACCGCCGGCAACGACGCGGCCGAGGGGCTCATGATCGCGGCCGCTGACGGCGACGAGCTCGACGTCGGTACTGCCCAGGGTCCGCGCCAGGCGCACCCCGAGCGTACCCCGCTGGCCTTCCGCAGGCACCTGGCGAATCGGTGGCAGATCATCGGAGGGGCGTGCACCAAAGCGGAAGCGCGGCGCCTGAAACGCCATCCAGGCTTCCGGATCGGGGATGAAGTGCGACGTGTCGTCCGCGATCAGCGCGGCCTCAATGCGCCAGTTGAAGGCGCTGAACTCCGTATGAGCGCTCCAGAGCGGTATCCGCGACTGATCGAAATCTTCCAGAATGAACTGCTCAAAGCTCTGCGGATTCAGCACGTCGAGCACCTTGATGCCGTCCAGCGATCCCCAGACCAGCTGCTGCTTACCCAAGCGCACGGAAAACGAATCTCCGCGCCAGCGCAGATAGGCATCGCGCAGCTCAGCAATCCCGTCGTCGCCGAGGGGCACGGGCCGTGACGCATGAGAGTAGCTGCGGCGATCGGGCTCACCGGGGATGAGACGATCGTCGCTGTCGCCCCGAATGCGAGCGGACAGTACCGCGCTCAGCTTCTGGGTCAGCCCCAGCTCGAGCCGCGGCGCCAGCTCCAGCTCGCCCGCGAGGCGTTCGTCGATGGTGGATGCGTAGCGATAAGTCAGACGCGTATTCAGCTCCGCCAGATCGACACGAGCACCGTAGACCGGGTTGAGGCAGCACGCGAGCACTGCGAACAGCAGCGCACGCATCATGGCGTCGCCTGCTCGTAGTTCGGGAGCCCCTCAACGAGCCCGTTGGCAACGAACCAGCTGTCCGGCAGATCCTCGTAGTGCTTGATCTCCAGGTAGTCGAAGCGAGTGCGGTGCCGATTACGGTGATGCTCGGCTTCGATCGCGCCCGCGCTCCAGATGCCGTCGATCTGATGCAGATCGAAGATGCGGATGGTCTTCAGCAGCGTATCGTCCGCCGCATAGAACACCACCTCCGTCGGGAACCAGGTTGCGGCATCCACCGTGGCTTCGAAGCGTTCGTAGCCGAGCGCTTTCGCAAGCGCTTTGCTGACGGGAACGCCGGTCAGGCGGTAGCGCTTCGATGCAGCGTCCTGCTCCGCAAGGCTGAAGGTGTATTCCTCGATATCGAACTTCAGGTCGGACTGCACGTCCTCGAAGGTGAAGTCCGTACCGAGGAAGTAGTCACCGCGGTCACTGGCCGGGATCCGACGCACCTTGCGCGCCGCCGGCAGATACAGCCAGCGCAGATCGGCGCGCCCGGACTGCCGGAAATCGCGGCTCAGGAAGGTCAGCTCCCGCACCGCTTTCGGCGTCAGATAGCTGATGCGCGTTTCGCGCTGCTCGCTGTCGTTGCGGCGGAACACCACTGCCTCGCGCTGACGTTTGCGACCGCGACGGTCTTCCAGGGAAATCCGAATCGTGCGCACCAGAGCCGTCGCTTCCGGCCGGTCGGCGATCCGCTGAGCAACCTCAATCCCTTCCAGCGCCTCGGCCCGTTCAACGGGAAGAAGGAATAGCCCAGCAATCACGACCAGCGCCGTTGCTGGCCGCGCCGCACCTTCGACGCTACGGCGGTGATTGTGATACAGCGCAAACCCTGCCGGTATGACGATCAGCGCGGCCAGGAAGCTCGAGAACGCGGCCACCGTCACCAGACCTCCGAAGCGCTGCAACGTCGGCAGATTGGAAACGAGCAGCACGGCAAAGCCGACCCCCAGCGCGGCAGCGTTGAAGAGACAGGCTCGCGCCGTGACGGGAACGGCCCGTTTGACGATGTCTTCGATCCGCTCATGCCCCTGCTGTTGGGTTGCCTTCAGGAAGTCGAGCAGGTGAATCGCAAAATCTACGCCGACGCCGAGCGAAATGGCGGCAAACATGCTCGTCGCCGGCTCCAGATAGGTGCCAAGCGCGCCCATGACGCCATACATGATCAGCACGGTGAAAGAGACGGGGACGACCGCCATCACGCCGAGCCAGAACGAGCGGAACAGGCCGATGGCCATGAGCAGGATCAAGCCCAGCGACAGCGCAACGCCAGTAAAGTGCGAGCGCTTGAGGTTGACCATCCAGTGATAGGCGACGTTGACGTCTCCGGCGATGGTGCCGGTGAGGCCAGGCTCGTTGAAGCTGCTGTCGAGGTAGGACTGCAGCGCCTCGACCACTTCGCGGCTGTCGCTGAAGAGGTGGGAATCGAGTACGACGCGGATCAGCGCCGCGTCGTAATCCGGCGTGATCTCCTCGTCGAGATCCGACGGATCGCCGGAGGCCTCGTACACCATAAGGTACTGCGCGATTGCCGCGTCGGAGTCCGGCAGGGGACGGCCGGGACCCACACCCTCACCCTCCACGGCCCGATGCAGCAGGCTCAGGTAGTCGGCAATGCTGATGGTCTTGCTGACGTGCGGCAGCCCTTCGAGAAACGCCTGCAGATCGGCGATTTTCTGTACGTAAGCGGCATTCAGCAGACCATCGGGCGCGTCGGTCGACACCACCGTGTCGAGGAACGCGGTGCCGGCAAACTGCTCATGGATCCGCTCATCGGCAATCCGGATCGGCTCCGTCGGCCTGAAGTTTTCGACCTGCGAGCGATCCACGCGCAGATCGGTCGCGGCGTACAGCGCAAGCGCTGTCAGCGCCAGAAACGCGCCGATGACCGGACCCGGACGTCTCGCCGAAGCCAGGCTGATGGCCGTTAGCGCTTCCCCGATCGGATCGGGCCGCGCGTGACGCCAGGATCGGAACAGCGGGCTGGCTTTCGGTTGCAACAGCATCAGGGCCGAGGGCAGCACGAACAGCGAAAAGGCCCAGGCCAGCAGAACACCCAGCGTGGCATACGCCGCGAAATAGGTGATCGGCGGCATGATGGAGGTGACCGCAATGCCGATGAAACCTGCCATGGTTGTTACCGTTGTCAGGGTAATCGGCCGGGCCATGGTCAGCATGGCATCGATCACCAGCTGCCGCACCGGCCGCTCGGGGTGCATCGAGCGCTGGGTGAAATAGGCCGACAGGATGTGAATGGCATCAGCAACGGCAATCGCAACCAGGATGACGGGCAGCGCATTGGTGATGGCGAAGTACGGAATACCGTTCCAGGCCATAACGCCCATCGCACCGCCGACGGCGCCCAGCAGTACAACCATCGGTGCGAGCAGCACCTTGGCGCGCAGAAACGCCAGATACAGGAACACCAGAACAACGCCGAACACCATGGGTTGCAGCATTCGCGCATCACGGTTGATGTAGCTCGACAGATAGCCGCTGACCGCAGCCGGCCCGGCAACGAGAATCTCGTAGGTGCTGGCCAGCGTCGGATCGATGGCATCGACCACGGCCTGCACCGCTTCGTAGGTTGCTGCCGACTGCTTCGGATCAATGAGCTCTGCCATGATCACCGCGCCCTGCTCATTCGCGCTGACGAGCGTGTTCACGTGTGGGGGCATAGCCTGCCAGCGCTGGCGGCTCAAGGTATAAAACGCAGCATCGCCACCGTCATCCGCGCGATAGGTCTCGACGCTGATGGCATCAGCATCGGCACGGATGGACGACTCCATCGCGATGTTGGCAATCCGGTCAGCACGGATGTTCGGCACCTGGCTGAGCGCCTCGGACAAGTTTTCAATCAGCCGCATTGCGGACGGCTCGAACACGCTCTGTCCGGACGCTGCAAACACGGCAACCGCAATCGGCTCCGTCAGCCCGAACTGCTCGGTCACCAGATCGTTGGCGAGCAGGGAGCTGTGGCCGGGCGGCACAAAGGCATCGATCGACGTGTCTTTCTCGAGCTTCGCAAGCCCCGCGGCAGCGAGCGCGAACAGCACCAGGCCGATGCTGAGAATCAGCTTCGGTGCGGCGGTCAGGGCTTCGAAGAGCCGTTGCAGTCCGGGCTGCTCGGTCATGACGTCACCTCCACTGCGTTGGCACCGTTCGTCGAGTACAGGCGGGCGCGATGAGATTCCACGGTTTCTTCCGCCAGCAGCCAGTCTTCGAGGTGCTGCGGGCGCGGTGGGTTGACGGCGTCGGGCGCAACGATCTGCACGACATCGTCGGTATTCACCCAGCTGGCGCGGCGGCGCAGGGCTGCGCGGCTCAGCCCAAGTGCCGCAACCCGCCCGCTCTGATCAACGAAGGCATGCTCGAAGAAGAACCAGCGGCTGTCCCAGTGGATGAGCCGCGTTCTGACGTCATAGCTGTCCAGCAGGTTGAGCGCGTGTCGGTAGCGCAGCAGGTTGCCGCCGAGCACCGCGCCCCAGCCCTCGGACCACATGGCACCGAGCACCCCCGTGCGCAGCATCCAGTCGACCCGCGCGACATCCATGATCTGCAGGTAGCGGCCGTTGTTCATGTGCCCGAACGCATCGAGGTCATGCGGCAGCACGCGAAATCGACGGCTCAGCGTGCGATCGGGATCCAGCCGTGGACGTCTGAGGCCAGCCAGCAGCGTGGCCAGCAGGCGAAAGTAGAGATTCAATGCACCGTCCTCCCCGGTTACCTCTTGGTCTATCAGGGAGATCGGAAAACCGCGCAAAAGTCCGCCAGACTTCTGCAGGCCGCCGGAGCTGCTGTTGCAGTCCGGCACAGCCAAGCGTGCCGCTCCCAGCTCTGTGCTGCCCCATTACCTGCTGCCAAATCAGCAGGTTGGGGAACACGCGGAGCAGGCGCACCGGCAAGGTGCACTGCGAGAGGCCACAGCACGGCCCCTACGGCTTACTCCGCTCTGCTGAGTCACGGGGCGGCATCAGCAGGTTCAATGAGACGGTCGGGCGCTCAGCCCTACCAGGGCGGGGAACGGCTCAGGGCCCGGCAAACTGATCCTTCAGGCGGGCCACGGTACCGTCTTCATGCATCGCATCGAGGGTCTGCTGCAGCCGAGCAACCAGTGCCGGATCCGTACTCGGATTCAAGGCCAGCGCCATCTGAGTGCGCTGGATGGTAAAGACCGGCTTTACCCGCACACCCTCCTGCACCGCCAACGCGGGCGGACCGTCGACCTGCACGACCGGCCACAGATCAATGCGGCCTCTGGCCAGCTTACGGACGTTAAGCACATCGCTGGCAACGTAGTCCACCTGCAGGCCCTGCTCCTCGAGATAGGCCGCTATGGAATCTTCGAGATAGCCGCCAATGCGGAACTGCCCCGCATCGGCCAGCGTCTCGAGCTCGATGGTGCGGTCCGCGCGCGCCATGAATACCCAGTCGTTCTCGACCAGGGGGCCGACCCACAGGAACAGCGGCTCCCGCTCTGGTGTCCGGGTAGTTGCAAAGACCCCATGGTTCGGGTTTTCCAGGGCCCGTGCATAGGCCCGTTTCCAGGGCACCAGCTCAAGGGTCGCGGTCACACCGGCCCGCCGCAGCAGTTCCTTGATGGTTTCGGCCGCAAACCCGGTGACCTGATCTGCAGACGCGGCGCGTGCAGATCCATCGATGGTCATGCTGTAGGGGGGAAACAGCTCCGTGAACAGTCGCAGCTGAGGATTCTGATCGCTGCCCGGAGCAGCATCCGCCCCCGCGCCGAACACTGCGAACAGCAGCATCGACACCAGCAGACGCAGACCCTGGCTGAAGGCCGAGCTGACCTGCCTCTGCGCTGTTCGGCGGGGTATCGAACCGCTGCGTTTCCACTTGCTGCACGGCATTCCTCAGCCTAGCAGCCCAGCGGAAGCACGCTTGAACGCTGGCCGATCACTACGGCCCGTTCCGGCAGTCGTGCCGGCCACCGAGGGCCACGGCTACCGTCTACCGCCCCAGGTCTTTCGCCCGGGCGAGCGGTCTGGCACGGCACTGCCCATCAACTAGAGTTGAAGAGACGAGATCCGCACGACACTCACCCGACGTATGCCTGCATCTTCGCAACCCCAGGCCAACGACAGCCGCCGCATCCGCTCCCCGCTTGCCGCCAAGCTGCTACGGACGGTGTTGTCCATTTACCTGCTGGCGGCCTTCGGCATCACCTGTTTTCAGCTGGTGCTGGAATACCGGGAGGAACAGCAGCGCCTGCGGCTCGAGCTCGACCAGATTGCCGAAGCTTTCCTGCCGGTCCTGGCACCGGCACTCTGGAATCTGGACAACGACCAGGTGAGCAGCACCAGCGCCGGCATCTGGGTCAATCCAGCAATCTGGCGCCTGACCGTCCACGATGATCGGGGCGTCCTGGTCACAGAGCGCGTTCGCGACGTCGACGGGTTCGGTAGCGGTTGGAATCTGCCTTCCTTCGAGTACGCCTACGACGTTCGCTTCTTCGATCGCACGGCTGCAGCTCAGAAGGTCGGCGTGCTGACGCTTGCGTCCAATACCTACGTCGTCGCGCGCCGCGCGACCGGCACGTTTCTCTTCACGATCGCCAACGCGGTACTGAAGACGCTGCTGCTGTGGCTCATTACCTACTACGTGCTGGTTCGCCTCGTGGCCCGACCGCTCAGCACGCTGACCCGCACCATTCACGGCATCAATCCGGACACCAGCTCGGAATCACGATCAGAGGAGCACCTTGCGCCCGCGCTGCACACCGATGACGAGCTCGGCGAAGTTGCGGTCAGCGTCAACCAGCTGGAGACCGCCCTGATCGAGAAGAACAGGGCCATCGTCGAACGGCAGCAGCATCTCGAAACAACGGTTGCGGAGCTCGAGCGGGCGTCAGCGGCGAAAAGCCGGTTCCTCGCCCACATGAGCCACGAGCTGCGGACGCCGTTGAACGGTATGCTGGGCATGACGGAGCTGCTGACCACCACACCGCTGAACGGTCAGCAGGCGGAGTATCTAGACACCCTGACGAGTTCGAGCCAGCAGCTGCTGGCCGTCATCAACAACATCCTCGACTACTCCAAGATCGAGGCCGGGCGCCTAGAGCTCGAGCGAATCGAATTCGATCTGCACAGGCTCGTGAGTGACTGTGTTGCGCTCGCCGAGGGCGCCGCCGGCCGGAAAGGCCTGAGCCTGCAGCGAAGCGTTCGCTGCGACGGGCCAGCGCAGTTCCTCGGCGATCCCACAAAACTGCGCCTGGTCCTGGACAACCTGCTGAACAACGCGATCAAGTTCACTTCCGAAGGCAGCGTCAGGATCAGCGTCGAAGTCGAAGTCGAGGACGCAGGCGAGCGGACCCGGGCACACTTCGAAGTCACGGACACCGGTATCGGTATTGCCCCCGAGCAACAGCTGAACCTCTTCGAGTCCTTCCGGCAGGGCGACCAATCAACGACCCGTCAGTTCGGCGGAACAGGTCTCGGGCTCGCTATCTGCAGACAGCTCGTCGAGCTCATGGGCGGTGCAATCGAGGTCAGGTCGGAGCCGGAGCAGGGCACTACCTTCAGTTTCGCCATCCCACTGGCTACCGCCGCAGCATCCGCTCGGCCGGACGCACCACCCGCGGACCAGGCTACGGAATTGTTCCAGTATCCGTCGCTCCGCGTGCTCGTCGCCGAGGACAACCAGATCAATCAGAAAGTCGTGAATGGCATGCTCAAGCGGTTTGGCGTCAATGCGGTATTTGCGGCCGACGGTGCGCAGGCCCTGGAACGCTGCGCGGTACCGGATGCTCGCTTCGATCTGGTCTTCATGGACATCGAAATGCCCGTATTAGACGGCTGGGCGGCGACGCGCGCGCTGCGGCAGGGACCTGCCGCGGACCGGGTCGGCATGATCGTCGGCCTGAGCGCCCATGCGCTGCGCGTCGACCGCGAGAAGGCTGAAGCCTGTGGCATGGATGACTACCTGGCCAAGCCCATCAGCATGAACGATCTTGCGGGCATCCTCCGCAAGGCTGCCGGCAACCGGGCCACCCAACCCAATGCCTCCGGTCGCCCGCCCGCGGCGCCGCGATCGGTGCCTGCCAGAGCCGTTCGCCCCGGTGAACCTTGAGTTGCTGACCGTCGGCACTGGCGGCGCGCCTCAAGCGGCCGAGAACCTATCGCAATGGTGGACCCTGTAGCCGGAAATCGCGTCGCGATGGCGGATCCGCTGCGCAAGACCGCTCAGTATCTCGGTAACGCCCAGCCCTACGATGATGGACACGAACACCATCAGGAATTCGAAGAGACTCAGGCTGCAATCCCGTGGTGGCTGCTGATACGGCGGAGTGTACCGTCCTCAAGGTGCGCATGGATTCTTCAACAACCAGCTGTCAGGCTAAGCCCTCGAGCAACGAGAGAGGCAGGCTGCAGATGGTTCTGGAGGGGAAGCGGATTGTCATCACCGGGTCGTCGCGTGGTCTCGGTCGGGCCTTTGCGGTGGCCTGCGCCAGGAACGGCGCGAGCCTCGTCATCAACGGTACTAACGAAACCGCCCTGGCCGAGACGGCATCCGCCGTAGCAGAGACCGGGGGCGCTGCGGAGAGCGTCGCAGGGTCGGTCGCCGACGAGGCCGTTGTTGCAGGCCTCGTGGACCGCTGCGTGGATCGGTTCGGCGGGATCGATGCCATCGTGCACAACGCCGGCATCGTGCGGGATCGTACGCTGCTGAAGATGACCAGCGAGGAATGGGACGACGTGATCGCCGTGCACCTGCGCGGCGCCTTTCTGACCACCAAGTACGCGGGCCTCGCGATGAAGGACAGCGGTGGGCACATCGTGCAGATCACGTCCGGCTCCGGCTTGGCCGGCGGGTTTGGTCAGTCAAACTATGCGGCAGCCAAAGAGGGCATGCTGGGCCTGCTGCGCTCGGCCGTGCTCGAGTTCGGCCGCATGAACATTCGCGTCAACACGATGTGGCCGGTTGCGGACACGGACATGACTCAGGTGGTGTTTCAACGCGCGGGCGCACAGGCAGAGCAGGCGGGTCGCAGCCGCCCAAAGCCGGTCGAGCTCGGCTTCGGCGCGCCGGCAGAGGTCGCGGAGGGCCTGGTGTGGCTGCTGAGTGACCACGCCGCCCACATGAACGGCCAGTGCCTCTCGTTCAACGGGCGCCGGACCGCGCTGTGGGCACACCCGGACGAACACTATGTGCACTTCTCCGACCGGCCCATGAGCGTCGCGGATCTGGCTGAGTACTACGCAGACAAAACACCCCTGCCCTTTGGCCGGCCCAGGCTGGTTCGCAGCCAGCCGTAGGGTCGGCGGCGCAGGAGACAAACGGTGACACCCAGGGCACAGCCGGGCGGGCGGGTGCAGCTCGCCGAGCAGCGCGCGGCATCGACGGTGCTGCACGCGGTGCTCGCCAACACGGCAGCCGAGTTTCCCGATGTGCTTGGCACCGTCGGGCTGCCGCAGGACCCGAAGGTGTTCCGCAGCACCTATCCGGACGTGATGCCCCGGCTGGAAGCAACCCGGGTCGCGAGCCCCGCGCGCAGCGCGATCGCGCGCCATGCGGTGGCTGCCCTGCAGGAGCACGTTGTGTGGCAGACCGACGGCGACAGCCGCTTCCTCCACGAAGCCCTTGCAGAGCCGGCGGCGCCGCTGCCACTCGAAAGCCATGCCTTTGCCGGCACGCCGGGCTGGCAGCCAAGCGTCGTTTATCGCGGTGCACGTCGGGATGCGTCCCAGCTGGCCGAGCTCGGCGCGGAGGCTGCGGCACGCGGCCTGCTCACGCCCGGCGCCGGCAAGGCGCTGGCCTGGGTTACCGATCACCTGCTCGACGCGGGCACCGTGCACCTCACCGGCCGCAAGATTGCCGTGCTCGGCGGCGGCGCGGAGATGGCCCCAACGCGGTTCTGGCTCGAAGCCGGTGCCGACGTGCTATGGCTCGACGTGGTCCCACCGCCCACCAACTGGTTCGAGGAACCGGCCCTGGCCGGGCGCCTGTTCTGGCCAACCAGCGACGTAGACCTGCTGACCCGACCACAGGAAGTGCTGGCGACGCTCATCGCCTTTGCTGACGGGCAACCGCTCGATCTCGGGCTCTATGCCTACGCCCCGGGCCAGGCGCGGGAGCTGCTGCTGACCGGCGTAATGAACGCAATCGTAAACGCACTCCCACCCGCGCTCATTGCCAGCGTCACCATGCTGGTCTCGCCGACGACGCCCACCGCACTCTCGGAGGAAGATCAGGCGGCAATGCGGGCCCGACTGGCGGAGCGGCCACGATGGGAAGGTGTGCTCGCACGCCTCGGTCTGCTCGGGAGCGGCGGCGGCAGCGTCGTCGTGGGAGACGCTGCGGCGACCCGCACGGTAGTTGCGATCCAGGGCGCCAGCTACCAGGCGGCGCAGTACCTCGGCAAGGTGCTGATGGCCGAGTGCTGGGCCACTCATGGGCCGCCGGCAGCCAGCAATCCCGCACCCCTGCGTGTGTCCGCCAACACGGCTGCCATCACGAAGACGCGGTCGCTTGATCACCCGGTGTTCGCCGCCGCATTCGGCGGTGCCGCTGCCTTTGGCGTCGAGACCCTGGTGCCGCGGCAATCCAGACGTCTCAATGGCCTGCTGGCGCTGCGCGACTGGCACTATCCCGATCTGCCCGTACCTGGCGCGGTGCGGATCCATGGTGGCATCCATACGCTGCCCTACCCGCTCGGCTCCGCTCTGCGCATGGCCGCGGCTTTCGGTTTCGCCCGCTCGCCGCGGCTGCTGCGTGGATTGCTCGGGCGCTGATCTCGCAACCGCCACAGCCTCGGGCCATCCCGAGGATGCGTGAGACCCTGCAACGAGGGGAGGCGATCGGCCTGCCCGTCCAGATCCGCATTCGCAGGGCGTGAGAATCGAGGGCGCGCAATCCCAAGTTCAACGACAAAGAGGACTATCGGGTTGCGGCCTGGGGTTGAACCGGCCGCCCAGCTATCAGGCGCCGTTGCCACCGACCAGCAAGTAGGCTGGGTTGCGCAAGCTGCGTTCCGGGTAGCCCACCGGACACCACCGCCGCCGACGAGCTCAGGCTTTTTGGGTGTGCGGAGCTCTGCCAACCAGCCCGAGCGCCACACCCACAATCCAGACGACATAGACGGAGCCAACGATTCGTTCATAGGCGCCGATCCAACTGTCGTCGACCAGCAGGATCGTTGGGATCAACAACAGCCAGATCACAACACAGGCCAGGTTGAACCAGCCCAGCGTTCGCGCCTGGCGAGACAGTCCCGGCTGCAGTGCACCCATGGCAAAACCGATCAGCGTCGCGACGATCCACAAGGGATCATTGGCCGCCGGCCCGCGCAGCGATTCAGCGCCAGCGGTTGCGAAGAAGAAGGCAATGTAAAGCAGCGCAGCGCCACTCAGTGCCAGCAGAACCCTGCCGTAGGGCCAGAACCGACCGCTATCAAGACCACCCAACGCTGCGGCAAGCGCACCATGGGCGGTAGCGAACAGGACCAGCGCCAGCGTGTGCAGTGCGCCCCGGGGCTGGCCGCTCAACTCGCTGATCGGCGTTTCGATGCCATCCAGGCCACTCGAGAACAGTACGACGATATGCAGGAATGGCGTCAGCAGCGACGTCACTAATGCGATTCGGAGCCACATTGTTAAAGCCCTCCTGCGCCGCAAGAATCGGTTTCACGAAGGGACCGGCAAAGCAGCGCCGAGGCCTCTGCAATCACTCCTGCCAGAACTCGTGCTTCACCCAGTCCACCTCCATCGTCCACGATGGCATGGTCATCGGTGAGGAATTGATCTTGGCGAAGTTGAGCACTGCAAACAGGGGCTCGGGAAACAGCCCGCCGTCGCCGTCGTTGCGGTAAATCTCCTCGCCATCGAGCCGAAAGACCAGATCGGTGCCCTGCCATTCCACAGCGTACTCGTGGTACTCCGCCAGGGTTGCGGCCTGAACGAGCATCAGCTGCTGCCAGTCACCGCCACCGCAGTAGCCGAGATTTTTGATGGCGCGTGCCGCGTAGTGGTCGGGACCGCCGTCGCTGTGGTGCTCGAAGATGTCGATCTCTCCGGAGCCGGTCATGGGCCAGCACACGGTTTCGTCTGGATCTTCGACGGGCGGCTCGTTGTTGAGCGCACCCAGCAGCCACCACGCCGGAAACATGCCGGGCGCGCCGCTGTGTTCGACCTTCAGCCGCGCCGTCCAGCGGCCCTGCACGAACTCCCGCCGGTTCTTCGACGCCAGGCGGCCTGCGACGTAGCGAGTGTCCGGATGCAGCTCGCCCTCTTTATTGAGGTTGTCGCAGGGCACTGCTTCGCCCAGGTCGACCACGCGCAGCTTCAAGGTACCGGCGCTCACCTCGCGGGTGTCGTGAGCGCCATCGCGCACGTAACACTGATCTTCATCATTGACCCACAGGATCTGGTCCTGCCAGCTTTCCGGATCGAAGCGGTCAAAGTCGTCGAAGAAGTCGACCTGCCAGCCGCTTTCGGGTTGTTGGCTCAACGAGGCGGACTGCTGATCAGCAACAGTCCCGCAGGCGCTCAGGAGCAATCCTGAACCAACAAAAACCCAGAGCTGTTTCATAGCGACACAACCGCTGACCGAAGCCATCCGGGATTTTATAGGCGACCCACTACTCCCACCAAGGGGCCCAACACGAATGGGTGGTAGGCTGAAAGCCTCGCAACTCAATGGCACCCATGGGAGAGCGCATGCCATCGAATCCCGCCGAGCCCAGGTTTCAACTCTACTATTGGCCGATCTCTTTCAGGGGCTGTTTCGTCAGCTACCTGTTCGCCTATCGAGACGTTCCGCTGAGAGTAACTGCGGGCTTCGAGGAAATTGAGGCACTGCTACAGCTGCCACCGAGCGAGCAGCCAGTGCCCTTCCTCGGCCCACCGGTGCTGCACGATCTGGAGGCAGGGCACACCCTCAGCCAAACGCCGGCCATCGTGCTGTACGCGGCTCAGCAGCTTGATCTCACGCCCGAGGATCCGGTCGCGGTGGCGATGGGCATGAAGGTTCAGATGGATTGCAACGATGTGCTGATGGAGATCTGCCGCTACAACGGTTCGATCATGTGGGAACGCGAGGAATGGATTCAGTTTCGGTCGCACCGTCTGCCGCGGTGGCTGCAGATATTCGAAGAGTCATTGACGCGCGGCACGATCGGCAAAGCTACGATCACCTTCGCCGACATCGGCGTATTCGCCCTGTTCGGCACCATGACCCGTTGCCTGCCGGAGTTGGACGGCGACCTGCTGAGACACGCTCCAGGCATCCACGCGCTGTGCCGCAGAATCGGCGCAAAACCCTCTCTGGCGGCCTACATCGCAGAAGAAGAACGTTCTTATGGTGATACCTACTGTGGCGGGCAGATCGAAGCCTCCATCCGCGCCATGCTGCTCGCGGATGCAAGCACGTGACTGAAAAAGTTGAGTGGGCAGCTGTTCTCGGAAGTGACTGACCGGCCAGCAAAGCCGCAGCCGTCGTTGCGGGGGCCCACCGCAGCATGAGACGCTTTTGCCGACCGCTACTAGCACAGCGATTCACCGAAGTAAGGTAGCCCGTATGTCTTCCACCACCAGGCCTGACTTCTCGACGGTCCTCAATTCTGGAGAACGACTTCTGTGGTCCGGTGCGCCCAACCGGGAGGTCATGCTCAGCACCATGGGAAAGGGCAAAAAGCCAAACTACACCTTCGCGCTGGCAGCCGTCGCTTTCGCAGCCGCTTTCGGCTGGATGAACAGGGAGCAGCTGAGCGGATTCAAACTCGATGAGCTTGTCGGATCTTTCACGATCACTCCGCTGGCTTACGGACTGATACCGGTAGTCGCGACTATTGCATTGATCTATCGGTGGAACGCCGGGCAGGCCAAACGCTACGTCGATTCCCTGGCATACGCGATTACCGACCAGCGAGTCCTCATCATGTACCGCGGCACAGAGATTGAGTCCTATACGCCGAGCCAGCTGCAGCAAGCCAAGATCGAGGAGCGCGCCGGAGCAGAGGGGTACTACGATATCGTCTGGGGCGGCCGTTCCCTGCCCAGAAGCTCCGACGGAAAGGCCCAGACCAGCCCACTCAACCTGGAGCGAACCCGCATGGGCTTCAAGGCCCTGCGCGACGGACCGATGGTGATGGAGCGAATTCAGTCCTTGCTGGAGCGTGGGGACTGATTACCAATTCTGTCGGGTCCGGGAGGCAATACCAATTCATCCTGCTCGATCATCAACTGACGCCGAGCACGACAGCAATCTGCAGCAACAGAACCACCACCAGCAGCGTGACACCGCCAAGATAGCTGGCAAGAGAAAGAAACGCCATATTGGGCCTGACAGCCGCCATCGCCTCGAATGCTGCCAGCGCGCCAAGCCTGACAATGGATTGCTGGTCCTCCGCGCCTTTGCTCTGGATATCCGCTACCGTCACCTCAGCCAGCAGCCATAAGGGTGCGTATTTGCTGCTTCGTTTCAGGTGGTTCAGTGCGCCTTCGAGCTGCGATCTGGAAGGACTGTCACTGTACCTCTGCTGTTCATGATTCCCGAACTCATCGATCTTGTACCGTCGAATGATGTCATGGCAAAACACCTGATAGATCACCTGACCAAACACGACGAACAGTGCCGCAAAGAACGTGAGGGTCAGCTCGGGCGGCAAACTCTGTACCACAGCATTAGCCTGCTCGAGCTGCGCCAGCAGGTTCCTGCCGAAACCCTGCACACCATCTAAGGCAGCCAGGGCTTCGGGGGGCGAACTCGACTCCAGCGCAATAGTGGATGCAGCAAGACGCTCGAGATCATCTCTGAGCGCAGCGGAGCCGAGGGATAACTGCACCGTTACGTCTGCGGCTCGATCCCAGAGCCGCGCGATAACCGGAACAAGGAACAGGCTCGCGTAGGAAACCCTGCTGAGCAGAGCCAGGTTGCCAAATGCCTTTACCGTCACCCAATCCACCTTGAACATGCGCTTCCCCCAAACTCCCGTCGATTTTCGATCCGCTGACTGCAAGGGCGAATTGCAGCGCTGAAGCTGCCAGGATGCGAAAACAACCGTATCCTTCCGGAGACGGAGCCCCACCAGGGACCGTATCATTGATCAACTGCGGCAAGTCGATTCCTCGGTTCCAGGAACCCTGTGCTGACCCTACGCCAACTGCTGACACTGCTCCTTATGGCTGCGCTGCTCACTCAGAGCGGCTGCTCAGGCCTGGAGCCGCGCTGGCTGCTGCGCAGCCTGCCGGGCTCACCGCCGGAAGTCGTCTACTTCATCCCGACCGAGCAGAAGCTCATTGCGCTCACCATTGATGATGGACCGGATCCGGAAACCACCGGCCCCCTCCTGGATCTGCTGAAGCAGCACAACGCGCGGGCGACCTTCTTCTTCATCACCGACAACCTTCCCGGCAACGAAGCGCTGGTGCAGCGGGCGCTTGCCGAAGGTCATGAGCTCGGCAACCACATGACGGTCGACGAAGTGAGCGCAAAGCTGCCGCCCGAGGAGTTTGCCGAGAAGCTGGCGCAGGCTTCGTCGACCCTGCAATCGTACGGGGCCGAAGTCCGCTGGTTCCGCCCCGGCTCCGCCTGGTACAACGACAGCATGCGGGAGGCCATCGAGCCGTACGGCTACCGGATTGCGCTGGCCTCGATGCCACCCCTGGATGCCCGCCTTCCCTGGCCCGCCTTCGTTGGCAGCTACATTCGTCGCACGGTCAAACCCGGCTCCATCGTCATCCTGCATACGAGCCAGGGGCGCGGTCCGCGCACGCTGAAGATCCTCGCCGATGTGCTGCCCGAGCTGACCCGACGAGGCTACCGTTTCGTGACGCTCAGCCAGCTGGATGCCGCTTCCGAGTCAGAGGCTGGTCGCTCGTGAAGAGGGCGCTGACTCTGCTGGTCGCAGGCGGACTCATCGCAGCCGCGTACTTCCTGATCCGAATCGCACCGGTACTGACCACGGACAACACCGGTGCCGAGCAGGTGATCCTGCTGCACGGCTTCGGCCGTAGCGACACGTCAATGCTGCTGCTCAACAGCGCGCTCACCAAAGCCGGCTTCGATGTGTACAGCCTGAACTATCCCTCTACCCGCCTTCCGCCAGAGGCCCTGGTCGAACTGATCGGCGAGCAGTTCGTCAGCTGCTGTGGCGATGGCTCGGTTACCGTTCACTTCGTCGGTCACTCGTTCGGCGGCCTGCTGCTACGGGACTACCTCGGCCACCACCCGCCGGAAAACCTCGGCCGCGTCGTGCTGATGGGCACGCCGAACAAGGGCAGCAGGCTGGCGGATGCGGACCTGGGTCTTGCCGCGCAGGCCACCCTGCTCGAATGGGCCGGACCGTCGGCACAGGTGCTGCACACCGGGCCTGACGGCTACGCAGCCAGTCTGCCACCACCGACCTACCCGGTTGGCATCATCGCCGGCACCAGGGGCACCCGAATGTCGGATCAGTGGTTGCCCACGCCAAACGACGGCGTCGTCAGCCTTGAGAGTGCCCGCCTCGACGGCATGACGGACTTCGTCGACGTTGCGGTGACACATTGGGAGATGCGCAGCAGTTCAGCCATCGCCAGCCTGGTG
>JBCDGJ010000063.1:0-25916 GCA_038757945.1 Pseudomonadota bacterium | reverse complement strand
GACTACCGGCACATCGAGATTGACGGCAGCCGGGTGCGCTATCGGCATCCGGCCACTTACGTTGATCTGGGTGGGATCGCCAAGGGATTTGCGGTGGATCGTGCCATTGCGCTGCTCGAAGCCCGTGGCATCACGGAAGCAGCGGTTAGCGCCGGTGGCGACAGCCGCATTCTCGGCGACCGGCGCGGTCAGCCCTGGGTCGTCGGCGTCCGTCACCCGCGGCGGGCGGGCGAGTACGCCCTCAAGCTGCCGCTGGCAGATACGGCGGTGTCGACTTCCGGCGACTACGAACGCTTCTTCGAACGCGATGGCGAACGAGTCCATCACATCCTCGACCCCAGCTCCGGCCGCTCCGCCAGGGGTGCGCTGTCGGTCACGATCGTCGGCTCGGAAACCCTGCTGACCGACGCACTGTCGACGAGCGTATTTGTCCTTGGTGCCCGGTCCGGGATCGATCTGATCGACCGGCTGCCGGGGGTCGACGCCATCGTGATCGATGCCGAGGGCCGGGTGCACTACTCGGCAGGTCTCATGGATCCGGCTGCGGCGCCTGCGGAATCCGTTCCGGCGGAGTGAAGTGGGTTCCGAATTGGCGGCTTGTCCAACGGAGCAGCAGCGGAAGCGTGATTTCCCGCACAACCGGCTGCGAGAGGCAAACGTAGGCTAGCTCTGTGTCTGCCATACCGCGACGAACTGTCGATTCTCTCAGGGAGGCTTGAGGTTTGGTGTAGTCGGGGAGCCGTGGTGCCCATGCAGACACTGCCATCGTCACGGAAGACGAGCGGCGAGGGCTCAGGGAATTGAGCCTTCTTCAGCACAAGGATGCTGCGCCAGTAGCGGTCGGTAGTTCGAAAGATGCGCTGAAAGGATTCTGGCTGGCTGGATGCCGGTCTGCGAAAGCTCGGATGATCGTTCGGAGCTTCGCTCGCACCTTTCGACGACCTGCTGCTTTAACCAAGCGGAGACAAGCGAATGCTGAATCAAGTCGCGCGAGCAGCGCTGCTGTTATTGCTGGCCGGTCCGGCGCTGGCCGTCAACGTCGACAGCGAAGCGCCTGATTTCACCCTCAAGACGCTGTCCGGCGACAACCTGCGGCTCGAGGAGTACCGCGGTCAGGTCGTTCTGATCAATTTCTGGGCCAGCTGGTGTGGTCCCTGTCGGCAGGAAATGCCGATCCTCGATCGCATCCATAACCGGTACGACGACACCGGCTTTGCCGTGCTCGGCGTCAACGTCGAAGGCAAGCGCGGTCCCGCGCAGAAGATCGTCGACAAGACCAATGTGACCTTTCCGGTGCTGATCGACGCCGCCCAGGGTGTCAGCGAAACCTACGACCTGCAGGCCATGCCCACCACGGTCGTTGTCGACCGCAACGGCGTCGTTCGCTACATCCATCGCGGCTACAAGCCTGGCGATGAGGCCAAGTACATCGAAGTCGTCAAGAATCTGATCCGCGAATAGGACCATCGCCATGTTTTTGGAAGGGATGTCGAAATCAGAATGGCTGCCGCTTGCGGTCCGCAGCGGCGTCTGCTGCCTGCTGCTCGCAGTGCTGGGCCTGACGGCGCCGGTCCGCGCCGACACCGTGACGGAGGCGTCGCCCGCTGCAGCAGTAGCGGACACGGAACCGGGGGCTACAGCTGAAGCCAGCGCGGCGGACAGTACTGCAGCAGAGCAGGCGCCAGCTGCCGATGCCGACGCCACCATTGCCGAGGCACCGGCCGCCGTACCGGTCGATCAGGATCTGGAAGCGCTGAAGAAGTCGTTGCTGAACCTGAAGCGGGATCTGGTGATTCTCGAGGAAGATCTTCTGTTCCCCGCCAGCAGCCAGGTGGCGGTGTTTCTGTCCGTGGACGTCGGCGAGTTTTTTGATCTTGACGCCGTGACGCTGAAGCTCAACGGGCGTGAGGTGCAGCACCATCTCTACACGGACAAGCAGATCGATGCGCTGTACCGCGGTGCCGTGCAGAAGCTCTACGTCGGCAACGTGAAGCAGGGTCGGAACCGGGTGACGGCGTTCTTCACCGGCCGCGGTCCTGCCGGTCGCGACTACAAGCGGGCGACCACCGTGGAGTTCGAGAAGACCTTCGAGCCGACCTTCATCGAGCTGGCGGTGACGGACTCCGAAGCCAGATATCAGCCGGAGTTTTCCGCTACGGTCAGCGAGTAAGCCGGGAGCGGAATCGTTATGAAAACGCTCCTGTGCAAACTGCTGTTCAGCTGCACGTTGGCCGCCCCGGGCGCCAAGCCGGTGGATGATCTGACCTACGGTACCGTGCTGTTTGACTACTTTCAGGATGACTACGCGTCCGCGCTGGTGACCGCCATGGTGGCGGAACGACAGCAGCGGACCGGCATGGACCCGCTGCGGTTCGACCTGGCCCGGGGCAGCTTTGCCTTTCAGGAGGGCCTCTATCAGCTGTCGACGGAACTGTTCTCCGCGATTGATCCTGCCGAGCTGACGGATCTCGATCAGCTGCGGCTCGCCTTTCATCTGGCGCGCGAGTATCACCGCCGCGGCGACTGGGAACAGCTACGGTCGACGCTGGAGCGCATCGATCTCGGCAAGCGCTGGTGGGGCGGCAGCGCCCGCAGGCATCCGGAAGTTCAGTTCATGCGCGCTGAGCTCGCCATTCACGATCGGGACTACGGAGCGGCCTATGCGTTGCTCGATGCGCTGGGCAACAAAGCAGCTAATGAGCTCAAGGCTTATGGGTTGTTCAACCTCGGGGTGGCGCTGCGCGAGCAGGCCAGAGCCGCGGACTCCGCGGACCCGCAACCGGATCTTTCCGCCGCCGCTGTTTTTGCGGAACTGGCAGCATTGCCGGCGAAGAGTGCCGAAACACACGACCTCGTGCAGCGTGGCAAGCTTGCGCTGGCCTACCTGAGCAGCGCAGAGGACGATCGTGCCGCGGCAGCGACGGTCCTTGAGCAGCTGCCGGTCAACGGTCGCTATCGTAATGCCGCGCTGGCCGCCTACGGCAACCTTGCCATGGAGCAGGGCGAATTCGAGCTGGCTGCGCGGGTCTGGCTGACGTTGAAGCAGGAACCCTACTGGACGCCGAGCACGGCCGCTGCGCGCCTTGGCTTTCCCTTGAGCCTCGAAAACCTGGCCTCCCAGGAGCTTGCGCTAGCCCAGTACCGGCGCGCGGAAGCAACCTTCGTCAGCCGGCTGTCGGCCCTGAATGCCCTTGAACAGCGCGTTGCGGAGCCGGATTGGGTGCGGACGTTGATCCAGACCTTTGCTGGTGAATCACTCGGGTCCGAGGACGGTGTGAGTGCCCTCGAGCGCTGGCAGCAGGAGCTCGGCCACACGGACTGGCTCGAGTGGCTGTCGACGGAGGAGGTCAACGAGCTGCTCATCGACTGGCGTGAGCTGCGTGCTGAGCAGGACTGGCTTGACTCGCTGCCGGAGCGGCTCGGCGCGCTTGAACAGGTGGCCGAAGAGCGCACGCGCCGCGGGCGCGAGGCGCAGGAGCTGCTGATCACCGAAGATCGGCTTGGCGAGCGGGACCGCAAGCTGGCGCAGCTCAATGCGCTTGCCGCCCGCCTGAACCGGTTTGCCGCCGAGCCCCCGCAGCTGGACTGGGCCTGGATGCAGGAGATCGGCACGACCGCCGAGCGTCAGCTGCTGTCAGATCTTGAGCAGAAAGCACAGCTGGCGGCCACGCACCTTGAGGAGCCCGAGCGGGCGAGCTGGCTGCGGCGCATCGAACGCCTGCAGGGTGTCACGCTCTGGGAGCAGACGCTTGAGCATGCCACTCGCGTGCAGACGCGCCGGCAGGCACTCGCTGACAACCGAACAGCGCTTGCGTCGCTGGACGACAGCCTGTCCCGGCTGAATGCGGCAGAGGAACAGTTTACGCAGACCGTCGGCATCGACTTTGCCCGTTTCCGCCAGCAGGCCGACGGGCTGCAGCTGGCGGTCGGCGACGCGCTCAGGGATCGCGAGCAGCGCCTGGCGCTGGCGATCCAGCGCGGCATGCGCCAGGAAATGGCGCAGGTCCAGAGTTACCTGCTCGTCGCCCGGGTGGCGATCGCACGCACCACGGACCAGCTGGCGGGCACCGTACCCGGGCCCGGGGAACAGGAGCCGGGGGAATGAGCATGGACCTGAAAGTCTGCGGCGGGTTCCTGCTCCTGCTGCTCGCCGGTGGCTGTTCCTGGTTTGGGGGTAGCGACGAATACGACCGCAAGGCGCCGCGCCTGGCCGAGCTGCTTGACGATCTGCCGCCGCTCGAGCTGCCATCAGGCACGGCACCGCCGCCGACGACTGAAGACGCGCTGGCGGCCTATGAGCAGGTCTACGGCGTGCTGACGGACGGCGAAGAGAACTTTGCTGTCGGGCGGCGTCTGGCCGACCTGCGCATGCAGCGGGGCGAACAGCTCGACATCGACGGTGAGGCTAACGCCTACGATGACGCAGTGACGCTCTACGAGGAGCTGCTGCTCGAGTCGACGGTGGACAGCGCCGAACGCGACCAGATTCTGTATCAGCTTGCCCGGGCCCACGATGTTCAAGGCAACGCCGAGGCGACACAGGCGTACCTCGATCAGCTCATTGCCGAGCATCCCGACAGCATCTACCTGACCGAAGCGCACTTCCGCCGGGCCGAGCTCGCATTCTCTCAGGAACGCTACGACGCGGCCGCCCGCGACTTCGCCGTGGTGGTGGAGGCAGGTCAGGACTCGCCGCTGTGGCAGAACGCCAATTACATGCGCGGCTGGTCGCTGTTCAAGCGCTCCGAGCTCGAAGCGGGGCTGCTGAGCTTCTATTCGGTGCTCGATACGCTGATCGGTGCCGCTGCCGGTGCTGTCGAGGGCGCCCCCCTGACTTCTGCGGATAAGGAACTGCTTGATGACAGCCTGCGGGTGACCACGCTGGCGCTTGGTTACCTCGATGGTCCGGCGACGCTGGCTCTACAGATGCGGGATATCGGCCGGCCGAGCTGGCAATACCTCGTCTACGAACGGCTTGCAGTTGAGTACGCCGACGACGAACGATTCCTCGATAGCGTCGCGACCTGGCAGGTGTTCGTTGATGAAAACCCCCTGGATATCCGGGCACCCAACGCGCACCGCGGCATGATCGACACGCTGCTCGCGGCGGATTTCCCGAGCGAGGTCGAACCCCGGAAGCGGGACTTCGTCGAGCGCTACGGCGTGCGCAGCGAGTTCTGGCAGGTGCACCAGCCGCAGCAGCGGGCCGACGACACGGACAGCTATCTGCCGACCCTGAAGACCTACCTCGATGAGCTCGCTGCGGTCAGCCATGCGGACGCGCAGGCGCTGAAGGACGGTACGCGTCGGCGCGCCGATGCGTTCCGTGTCGCCGCTGACTGGTACGAGCAGATCATCGAGACTTTCCCGACCGATCCCACAGTGGCTGAAAAGCTGTTTCTGCTCGGTGAGGTGTACACCGAAGCGGGCGATGCTGCGCCAGCCGTTGCGGCTTACCAGCGCGTGTTGCGCGATTTTCCGGAGCACGAGCGGGCGAATGAGGCCGGCTATGCCGCCATTCTCGGGCTGACGGAGCTGACGGCCGCTACGCCGGCCGGTGACGAGCAGCAGCGCTGGCAGCAGCAGAAGATCGATGCACAAGTCGAGTTTGCGCTGCTGTTCCCGAACGACGAACGCGCGCCGGCGGTGCAGGTTGATGCCGCCAATGCGCTCTTCACCCTTACGCGCTACGAGCAGGCCGTGGAGCTCGCGCAGCGCGCGGCTGGCAGCTGGCCGGAGATGGCACCAGCGCTTGCAGCGACCAATCTGCTGGTGCTCGGCCACGGCAACTTTGCGCTCGAACTGTTCGCGACCGCGGAACAGGCCTTCGGCCGCTATCTTGCCCTGCCGGTGGCGGTAGCAGACGAGGCGGAGCGCAAGGCCGTCGCTGAGAAGCAGCTGGCCGCGGTCTACAAGCAGGGTGAACGCGCGGAGGCAGACGGATCCGCCAGCGAGGCGGTTGGCCACTATCTGCGCATCAAGACGCTGGCGCCGGGGGCGGAGCTTGCCGTGCAGGGGCACTTCGATGCCGTTGCGGTGCTGGAAACCGCGGGGCAGGTGGCGGAAGCCGCTGATCTCCTCGATCAGTTCCGCGGCGACTATCCGGACCATCCGCTGGCTGCTGACGTCGATCTGCGGCTGGCTGGCATGCACGAAAAGACCGAACGGCTGGATCTGGCGGCCATCGAGTACACCACGGTCTCGAGACGCGTGGCGGACCCGGAAGTTGCGCGGCAGGCGCTGTATCGCGCGGGCGAGATCTGGCTCGAGCTCGGCGCTGCCGTCGAGGCCGAGCGCTCGCTCAACGAATACGTGGAACGATTCCCCGAGCCGTTGACCGCGCAGCTCGAGGTGGTGGCCCAGCTCGACGACATGGCCGTTGCGCGGGGCGACCGTACGCTGCATCGCCGTTGGCTGGACCGCAAGATCACAATCTTCAGAAAGATGGGCAGCAAGGCGACCAGCCGGGCCGCGGATCTCGCCGTGCGTGCGGAGTTCGAGCTGGCCGGGGCGCCCAAGGCCGAGTTCCTCGGCATCGAGCTGACCCGGCCGCTGAAGCGGAGCCTCAAGCGCAAGCAGCAGGCGCTGGCGAAGGCAGTCAAAGCCTTCGAAGCGGTTGCTGCCTACAAGGTGCCCGAGTTTGCGTCGGCGTCAGCCTTCGAAATCGCCGAGCTCTACGTCGCGCTGGCCAGCTCAATTATGGCTTCCGAGCGGCCGGGCAATCTGTCGGCGCTCGAGCTCGAGCAGTACGACCTGCTGCTTGAAGAGCAGGCTTACCCGTTCGAAGAGCAGGCGATCGATCTGCACGAGATCAACATGCGGCGGAGCTGGGACGGGATCTACGACCAGTGGGTGCAGCAGAGCTTCGAGGCCCTCAGGCGCCTGATGCCCGCGCGCTTCGACAAACAGGAACTGGTGGCGACCTATGTCGAATCGATTCATTAGGCCAACAGCGCTGCTGGGGTTCGCCCTGTGGCTGAGCGGCTGCATCAGCAGCGGTGACCGCGGCACGGTGCCTGCGCCTGCAGTGGTGGAAGCGCCGGCGGCAACCGTCGATCAGCAAGCGGAACGGCGTCGGGGCTGGCTGCCGCGCGCTGGCGGACTCTTTGGCGGTCGCGATACGGACCCGGCTGGCGCCTCGGAGACCGCCGCCCCAAGGGTCGACGGGCGCAATGCCGCTGACTTCGAGCAGGCGCTCGGGTTGATGAAGGCAGAGCGGTGGTCGGAGGCCGAGGTTCTGCTGCGCAGCATTACCAACGACCAGCCGGAGCTTGCCGGGCCCTGGGTCAACCTGGGACAGGTGTATCTACGCCTCGAGCAGCCCGAGGAGGCGCGGCTTGCGTTCCGCAACGCGATCGCTGCGAATCCGGAGAACTGTGCGGCGTACAACCAGCTTGGCGTGCTGTTCCGTACCCAGGGCCAGTTCACCGAGGCGGAAGCGCAGTACCTGGAATGCCTCAAGGGTTCTCCGGACTTTGCCGACGTCTATCTCAACCTCGGCATTCTCTACGAGCTCTATCTGGGGCGTCTCAGCGAGGCGCTCGAAGCGTACCGCCGCTATCAGGTTCTGGTGCCGGAGCCGGATCGCAAGGTGGCCGGTTGGGTAATGGATCTCGAACGACGCACCGGCAAGTGAGGGGCGGACGATGGTGAGGACAACCGTAAACATCGCGCTGCTGCTGGCTGCGTCCGCGGCCCCTTTTGCGGCGCACGCACAGGAATTTGGTGAACCCGTTCGAGCTCGGGCGGACAGTGGTCCAACGCAGACCATCAGGCTTGATGAAACCGTGATCTCCGGCAATCAAGAGTTGCCGAAAGTTCTGTATATCTTGCCCTGGCAAACACCGGAAGGCATGCCGGAACTCAAGGTCAGGGCCGACATGGCGGAGAAAGAAGTTTTTCGACGCCTCTATCCCCCCGCGTACCGGCGCGAACTCAAGTATTTCGACACGCTGAATCGTATCCAGTCTGAGGAGTAGGAACGAATGGATTTCTATAGCACGGTGGTCAACTTCTTTCAGGAAGGTGGTCCGTTCATGTATCCGATCGCCGTGGTTCTGGCGATCGGCGTTGCCATCGCCATCGAACGCTGGCTCTACCTTGCCAACCAGGTGCGCGTTAATCGCCGCGACTTCAAACAGATGCTGCCGCTGCTCAAAGCGCGTCGGCTGCGCGAGCTGCAGGACCTGACCAACAAGTCGAAGTCTGCGATGAGCCGGATCCTGGCGGACGGCGTTGCGCGGCGGACCCATTCCCGCCGCCGCAGCGACATCGAGTACGCGATGGAAGAGGGGCTGCTCGAAGTGCTGCCGAACATCGAGCGGCGGACGCCCTACCTGGCAACCTTCGCCAACATTGCGACCCTGCTCGGCCTGCTCGGTACGATCATTGGCCTGATCGCGGCGTTCACGGCCGTTGCCAACGCCGATCCGGCTGAGAAGGCGACGCTGCTGTCGCAGAGCATCTCTATCGCCATGAACACCACGGCTTTCGGACTGATGGCCGCCATCCCGCTGCTGCTGATCCACTCCATGCTGCAGAGCAAGACCAGCGCGATTGTCGAGAGCCTCGAAATCGCCGTGGTCAAGGCGCTGAACCTCATGGACGGTGAAGAGCGGTCCGCAGCTGCGGCACAGGGCGCCACGCAAGGGCGAGCAACCGCCTGATGCGTCGGGTCAAACACCGGGCAGCGCACCACCACGAAGCTGCGGAGCTGGACGTCACGCCGTTCATGAATCTCATGATCGTACTGGTGCCCGTGCTGCTGCTGTCGATGGTGTTTACCCATACGACGGTCATCGATCTGAACTTTCCGACCGGCGAAGCCGCCGACGGCGCCTTCAATCCCGACCAGGTGCATCTGGAGGTGGTGGTAGCCGCCGATGAACTGCGCGTGGCGGATGGCCGTGGCGGGGTCATCAAGCGCCTGCCGATGATCGAAGGTCAGCATGACTACAACCAGCTGACCGAGGTGATGCAGGAACTCAAGCGGCGGATGCCGGAGAAAGAAGACATTACCGTGCTGCTCGATGCGACGACGGACTATCAGACCCTGGTGTCGGTGATGGACCGGGTGCGGTCCTATCCGACCGTGCAGGGCGTCGACGTTGTGCAGGCCGAGCTGTTCCCGATTATCTCGCTCGGCGATACGCCGCAGGCGAGCGGTGGCAGCGTTGCTGCGGGCAGCGCCGGCAATAAGAGCGGTGGCGATGCGGCGGCGAATAACGCCGTCCAGGCTGTGCAGGGATAGGAGCGCTCGTGAGCAGCAGACATCATTCGCAGCGGCGGCAGAAGCAGAAGCGGCAGAAAACCGCTGCGCTCAACCTCGTCTCGCTGATGGATATCTTTACGATTCTGGTCTTCTTCCTCATGGTCAATTCCTCTGAGGTAGAAGTGCTGCAGACCAGCAGCGACATCAAGCTGCCGGACTCGACCTCTGAGCAGCGCCCGGAAAACCGCCTGACCATCTCCGTCAGTGCTGAGGACGTCGTCGTCCAGGGCCGGCCGGTAGCGCGGGTCGAAGAGCTTCGTGCGCCGGACATCAGCGTCATCGACGGCCTGAAGACCGAGCTCGAGTATCAGGCCGAACGCAAAGGCGAGGTGCCGGAGGGTGGCTTCGAGATCACCATCATGGGCGATCATGCGCTGCCGTACTGGCTGCTGAAGAAGATCATGCTGACCTGTCAGGCTACGGATTTTGCCCGCATCTCCCTGGCGGTGAACAAGGTCGAGCCGCTGGTCAGTGCTGCCCCGGCTGGCGGCGCAGGCGGAGGAAACGCCTCGTGAGCGCCGCAGCTGCCTACCGTCCGGCCTTCGATCTGCCCTGGGAAACGGGCCGGATCGATTCGCGCAACTTCAATCGCTGGCTGCTGGTGTGTTTGCTCTTCGTCGTGACGGCGGGCGTGACTCTGCCGCTGTTGCCGGTGCCGGAGGTCGAGCGCGAGGAACTCGAGGAGTTGCCGCCGCAGCTCGCCCGGATCCTGCTGAAGAAGGAACCGCCGCCGCCGCCGCCCCCGCCGCCGCCTAAGGTCAAGGAGCAGGTAAAGCCGGAGCCGAAGCCGGAACCGAAAGAACCGCCGAAGCCGGTCGTCAAGCCGGACCCGGTGGTCGCGCCGCCGCAGCCCAAGGTGGCTGACGCGCGCGAGAAAGCTGCGATATCCGGATTGCTGGCGTTCAAGGATGCCTTCGCCGACATGCGCGAAGCGGTCGATACCAGCAAGCTGACCGATACCGCCGCGATTCAGCGTGGCGCTGATTCGGCGCCGACGGTGGATCGCGCGCTGCTGACCTCGAAACGGTCGAGCCGCAGCAGCGGGGTCAATGTTGCCGCGCTGTCGACCCAGACCGGTGGCGTCGCCCTCTCCGGCCGCGAAACGACCAAGGTCGAAGCGCCGAAGACGGCCGAGCGTAAGGGCAGTACCCGCAAGCAGAAGGCGATCGATGCGCGGGAGCGCAGCATCGAAGACATCCGACGGATCTTCGATGCCAACAAAGGCGCAATTTTTGCGATCTACAATCGCGCGCTGCGCCGTGATCCGTCGCTGCAGGGCAAGGTCCTGTTGGAGCTGGTGATCGATCCGTCCGGCCAGGTGGCCGAGTGCCGGGTGCTGGACTCAGAGATCACCGATGATGCGGTAGTGGCGAAGATCGTTAACCGGGTGAAGCTCTTTGACTTCGGAAGCCGCCAAGTCAGCCGGACGCGGATCAGCTATCCGGTCCACTTCCTACCGACCTGAACGTCATTCAGAGGCGGTAGATCCGATTGATCCGGCACTGCTGGCCGTCTGCGGCCACGCTGTCGAACCCCGCCTGGATCGTTCCGGCGGTCGAGCTCATGGCGATGCTGCGCGCGTAGGGCAGCAGCGTGCACGCCGGCGCGAACTGCACCAGATAATGCGCGCTGCGATTGACCCGGAACGACAGCTGGTAGGTATCCAGCACCTCGATCGCGCTGATCTCCTCAACCCCGCGAATGCTGTCTACAGGCAGCCCGGGGAGCGCGAGCGACTCGGCATCCGGCTGCGCTGCGCCGCTGGAGCGGGCGAAGGCTGGCGGCATCAGCGACACGGCTGCGGCGATCAGAAGCAGCAGGCCAAGGGAGCGGCGTACTGGCTGGCGGGCGGTTGTCGAGCTCTGGCCTGGCATCAATCGTGCTCCCCTGTTTGCGCAAGTGGTTGCGCTAATGGTTTCGATGGCGGTTGCGGCCGCTGTGGCTGGCTGGCACGGCATCGTTGTCGCCAATTTTCGGGCAAAGCGCCGTGAACCCCTCACCCGCAGCGTGCACGGCTGGCGGACAACGTTCTGACTGCCGCGGTGGTCGTCTTGGCGCGCGTTCCGTTGCTGTTCCCGTCTTTGATCCTGTACATCGTCTCAGTGATCGTTCTGAACCCGGCAGGGCATTCGCACGCTCACAGTGTCCAACAACCCCTGAATCTTCGCTGAATGACGGCACCTCAGTAGACTCTGACCACCGACAGATCAGCTGGAGCAGTCGCCAAGTGTCTCGAACGAGTTCCTGTTCAGGATTTATCTTACTGATTTTGCTGAATTTATGCCCTTCCTTGAACGCTGAAGGAGGGGCCGGTGCCCAGCCGCGGTCGCTGGCGATCGCCGTCGATGCGGCGGCAGCCGATGCGATCCAGCTCGCCGACGAAATCTGGAGCCTGGCTGAGGTTGGCTATCAGGAAGCGCGCAGCAGCGCAGCGCTGCAGGACTACCTTACGACGGCGGGCTTTGCTGTCGAGGCCGGCGTAGCAGACATTCCGACCGCGTTCGCCGCGAGCTTCGGCAGTGGCAAACCGGTCATCGGCATCCTCGCGGAGTTTGATGCGCTGCCCGGCCTGTCCCAGGCGGCGGTGCCCGAGCGCCAGGTTCGTGTCGCTGGTGGCGCCGGTCACGCCTGCGGTCATCACCTCTTTGGCGCCGCGTCAGCGCTGGCTGGACGGGTGCTGGTCGACTGGCTGCGCGCGCGGCCAGCCGGTAGCGGCACGCTGAGAGTCTTCGGCACGCCGGCCGAAGAGGGCGGCTCCGGCAAGGTCTACATGGCCCGTGAAGGACTGTTCGCCGACGTCGACATCATGCTCCACTGGCACCCCGGGGATGGCAACGATGCGTCAGCGTTCAGCACGACCGCGAACAAGTCCGGGCGCTTCACGTTCCACGGCATCGCCGCGCACGCCGCGGCTGCCCCGGAGCGCGGCCGGTCAGCGCTTGATGCCGTTGAAGCCATGAACTTCATGGTGAATCAGATGCGTGAGCACGTACCCGCAGAGGCGCGGATTCACTACGTCATTACCGATGGCGGTGCGGCACCAAACATCGTTCCGGAGCGCGCGCAGGTCTACTACTACGTCCGTCACCCTGATCGCGATCAGACCGAGGCCCTGTTCGAGCGGGTGACCACGGCGGCGCGGGCAGCGGCGATGGGCACGGAGACCCGGCTCGACCTCGAAGTCATGCATGGCAACTACCCGTTGCTGCCGAACAGGACGCTGGCGCAGGCGGTGCACGCACACATGGTCAGTCTCGGCGGCATCCGCTACAGCGCCGAGGAGCGGGCTTTTGCCGAGACGCTGCGCAAGACGATGGGGGGTGGTCTGATGCGCCCGCTGGGGAGCGTCGGAATCATCGCGCCGTTGCGCAACTACGTACGGTCCGGTTCCACTGATGTTGGCGACGTGAGCTGGCAGGTGCCGACCGTCGGGTTCTACACGGCAACCTGGGTGCCCGGCACGGCCGGGCACAGCTGGCAGGCCGTTGCGGCCGGGGGTATGAGCATCGGTCACAAAGGCATGGTGCTGGCGGCGCAGACGCTTGCGCTGACCGGCCAGCAGCTGTTTACCGACGCGACGCTGCGGCAGCGCGCCTGGCGTGAGTTCGAGGCTGCCCGCGGCGCTGATTTCGAGTACCGGGCCCTGCTCGGTGATCGCTCGCCGCCCCTGGACTACCGGCGCTGAAGGACAGGACAGATGGCGAAACGCGAACTCCGGCTGGCAGTGGTGATTTACGGCGGCGCGTCGCTGGCGGTCTACATGCACGGGGTGACCAAAGAGCTGCTGAAGCTGGCCCGGGCGTCGAAGGTACTGCATGAGCCTGGCTGGGAGGCGCAGCACGGGCGCTTCGCCGATTCTCCCGATCAGCGCACTTTCGATACTGAGGCCATCTATTTTGAGCTGCTGCGCAAGCTCAACGAGCACACGCACACGCGCGTTGTCATCGATGTGGTGGCCGGTGCTTCTGCAGGTGCCATCAACGGCGTGCTGCTGGCCAAGGGGCTGGTGGATGATGCCTCGCTGGACGCAATTACGGAGCTGTGGCTGACCGGCGCAGATGCCGACGAGCTGCGCGGCGAGCAGGTTTCCCGGGCGCGCAAATGGTATCTGTCGCCGCTGTTGCGGGCGCTGTCGCTGTGGCTGCCGAACACGATCAGCAGCAACGAGGAGATCCGCGGCAAGCTCACCCGCCTGGTCCGCACTTCCTGGTTCCGGCCACCGTTCAGCGGCGCCAAGCTCTGTCGCCGGCTGCTCAACGCGCTGGAAGACATGCAGCGCAGTCGCCGCAGCGGCAGCACGCTGCTGCCCAGGGAACAGCGGCTCGATGTCTACGCCAGCATCACGGATCTGTTCGGTTACCCGCGGTTGATCCACGTTCACGATCGGCTCGTGGCACGGGAGACGGAGCACGCGGCGTTCTGTCGTCTGTCGCATGTGCCGAGCGGCGCGCGTGCGTTCAGCGACTTTACGGAGCGCAACGCTCCTGCCCTGGTCTGGGCCGCCCGGGCCAGCTCGTCCTACGCGGGTGCGTTCGCACCCTTTCGCCACGCTGAGCTGATGCAGGTGCTTGCCGAACGCCGGCAGGACTGGCCGGCAGAACGTCGGTTCCTGCAGCGTTCGGTGTTCGATGCGGTCGGCCAACCGGCGTCGGCGTCGCTGGATCCGGCGACGCGCACCTACGTCGATGGCGGCATCGTCAACAACAAACCTTTCGGGGCGGCGCTGGAGGCGCTGCAGCACCGGCCAGCAGATCGTCGCGTGGAACGCGTCATGCTGTACGTGGAGCCGGACCCGAACGTTGATGAGGCCGGTTCGTCCGATCGCGCGCTCGGCTACCTGGGTACGATCCGTGCGGCGGCATCGACGATCCCGCGCAACGAACCGATCCTTGCTGATCTCGAGACCATCATGGCGCAGGCCCGCCGCGCGCGGACTAACCGCCGCATCATCGAGTCGCAGCGCCCGCAGATCCACGAGCGTATGGCTGGGCTGTTGCCGCAGGGATCGCTTGCCGAGTTCAGCACCGAAGCGTTTGGCGCTGCCCGCAAAACAGCCCGGGATCGGGTCTGCAGCGAGCTCGGGCTTGCTTATGCGGCCTACATCAGCCGCCGGCACTGGCGTCTTGTGGAGGCTCTGGCTGAAGAATGGGCGGTGCTCACGCAGGGCATGGACCAGCAGCAGCAGCGCAAGGACATGCTGGCCAGCATCCAGGCTGCGGAAGCGCTGGCGCAGCAGCAGGAAGCAGCCTCAGCAGGTGGATCAGCTGATTCCGCTGAGCGTGGTACCCGGCAACCTGGCCACGCCACCACCAGCGCCATGGAACGGTTTCTCGGTCGCTTCGATCTGAGCTACCGGATTCGTCGGGTGCAGTTTCTGATTCGCCGGCTCAACCGTACGCACGGTCATGCGGGGCTGACCGAGGAGCTGCAGGTGGCGTTCTCTGACTACAAACGGAAGGCCTACGCGGTACTCGAGGATCTGCAGACGCTGCGCAGTGCGCGCGCTCTGCGGGCACCGCTGGCGCGGGCGCTGATCAAGGCTGCAGAGGCGCTGCCGCTGAATGATCGGACCGCGCTGGATCTGCTTGATGCGCTGGCCGGGGCGCTGGATCTCGAGAGTTTCGATCGGCGTATCGATAGCCTGTTCAGCGAGCTGTGCCGGGCTGCGCCGGACGTGCCGCTGCTGCGGGAGCAGCTGCTCGAAAATCTGAGCTTCGTGTTCTACGACGTGTTGCTGATGCCGCCGGGTGCGGAAGAGGGCGGGCCGGATCCGTTGACGGACCTGCGGGTCGAACGCGTCAGCCCGGCCGATGCGCCTTCTCTCGCGGCTGCCTTCAGCGGTCTCAAGTGCCGCAACTTCATGGGTTTTCTCGGCTTCTTCAATCGCAGCTACCGGGAGCACGACTATCTCTGGGGGCGCCTCCACGCCGCTGAGCGGATCATCGATCTGCTGTGGGCGCTCGATGAAGGGAACGGGGCCCGGGTGTTCGAGCCCGCGGCCAAGGCGACGACGCTGAAGGAGCTGGCGAGCGCCGTGATTGCAACAGAAAGGCAGCGGCTCGGTACCCTCGGCGATGACTTCGAGCGTCTTGAGACACTCCTCTCAGGTCAGTCGCTGGACCCCTCGCGTAGTGACGTAGCGGACACCACGACGGGGTCAGAGGCCGGGTCAGAAGCAGGGTCAGAGATCGGATCAGGGACCAGGACAGAACCTGCGCAGCAGGGAACCTAAAACGAAAGCTTGGCCGGATGGCTTGGGGACTGCTGACAGCTCAGCCGACGCGAGCGTTTGCAGGGGCGTTACGCCGAGGAGCAGCGCAGGAACTGGTTTGGAGGCTGGCCGCGAACCAAGTACAGCGCTAAGGCGCTACCTGTCCGCGGCCGGGAATCGAGGCGCCGGGCCTCGGATCAGGCGCGCGTGCCCTCGAACGTTGCGTTGCCGAATGCGCCGAGCTTGACGTTGCCGCTCATGGTGTCGCCGTCGACTTTGGCATCAAACTCGAGGGTCATGGCCATCGGTGAGGTGATGTCCGCTTTCCAGCTGCCGCTGTCGCCGTCGCAGGAGCCGTCCTTCAGCTCGAGCTCGCCCTGAGCGCCGACCATCTTGCCGCTCAGCGAGCCGCCTTCTTCGGTCAACGTCAGCGTGCCCTGCTGCGCGCCCATGGGTGTGTTCATCGTCGTGTTCCAGGTACCCGCAAAGCTCATCAGGCCATCTCCGTAGAATGTGAGGGGGCCGCAGTATGTCATACTGAAACTGGTGTCAGCTAGCATTCGGCGGAGCGGGCGGGCCGGGATCCGTGGGTGCCAGCACAGGTGCGCTTGGGGAACATGGAACAGCCACGGATGGCCATTGGCACGCTCAACGAGAGCTCGCTTCACAGCATGCTCAAGCGCTGGTACTGCGAGCGCTTGCGGGAGCAGGCGCCCGGCGTTGTGATCCGTACCGAGGTGCCGCGCGACGGTTATGTCATCGACATCGTCGCCGGCGACGAGCTGATCGAGCTGCAGACCGCCAACCTCGGCAAGCTGCGCCCGAAGCTCGACTGCCTGCTGCCGGATGCGAGCGTCCGCGTTCTCTATCCCATTGCCGTCGAGCGTGTGCTCGTCGGGGCTCGCACAGGAGCCGCGAAGCGCCGTCGCTCGCCGCAGCGCGGACAGCTGATCGATGTCCTCGACGAGCTGGTTAGCCTGCCCCGGTACCTGGCTCGACAGGGCTTTGCGCTCGAGGTGCTGCTCATTCGCGAGGAGGTTCGGCGTAGTTGGAATCCACAGCTGCGCCGCCGTCGTGGCGGCTGGCAGACCGACGACCGCAGCCTGCTGGAAGTGCTGGGTCGCTACCGGCTGGAAACCCCCGACTGTCTCTGGTCGCTCTGCGAACAGCCACCGCGCGGTGACTTCGATACCGCGGATCTTGCCGCTGCTCTGAACGGATCAAGGGCTGCCGGCCAGAAGCTCGCCTACTGCCTGCGCGCGCTGGAGCTGATCGAGCCGGTCGGCAAGTCCGGCAACGCCGTGATCTATCGCCGTCGCCAACCGAGCGAGAGCGCAAACAGGTGATCGCGCAGCGTTGAGTTCAGCTTCGCGCTGGATCCGGGGCTGGCGCGGACCGACAGGTCGCCGCTGTCCAGGTAGCGGTAAAGCAGCCCAAGCGTCAGCTGGCTGCCCAACGATCGCTCCACTCCGAGCTCCAGCGCCCAGGCGGCGTTTGCGTCCCTGCGCCGGTCCGCCAAGCGCGTCTCCTCCCGGATGCCGGGCACTGCGCGTTCCGTGTACACGGTCTCGAGACGGTGTTGGGCTACCCCGAGCGCGGCGGCAACCATCAGGTTCCAGCGTCGGTCCAGGGGCCACCGATAACCCAGCCGCGCCAGGACGACCGCGCGCTCAACGTTGGTGAAGGTGTTGGTAATCGTCTGGATTCCCGGGGTGCGCGCGGTGATGTCCCAGTCGACCGGAAAATGCCAGTGCGCCATCAGCCCGACCATGAGGCGGTTCTTGAAGTAGCGGTCGAGGCGCAGGCCCGTGGCCGCGCTGGTATCCACTTCCGCGCTGCTGTTGAAAACACCATCGCGGATGCCGTCGATCACCTCGCCCGTGCCGTACTGGCCGCGGTCCGGGGTGTTGCCGAGTTCGCTGCGGGCGCCGATGAGCTCCAGGGCCAGCGTCTGCCAGGGGCTGCCCGGCAGACGCTCCGCGGCGAGCAGGGTCCGGGGGCCGAGCGTGCAGGCCAGCAGCACCAGCAGAGCCAGCGGGCACAGGCAAGCCCCGGTGGGCGTCTTCAATCGCATGATCCGGCAGTACCTGCGGTCAGACGAAAGCCTGCTCGAGCACCTGGTCCAGATTTTTCACCAGCGTAATGTCGAGCTCGGCCCGTACGCTGTCCGGGAGCTTTTCCAGTTCACCTTCGTTGTCCTCAGGCAGCAGGATCCGCTTCATGCCGGCACGGTGAGCGGCGAGCAGTTTCTCTTTGATCCCGCCGACCGGCAGCACCATGCCGGTCAAGGTCAGCTCGCCGGTCATGGCCAGATCGTCGTGGACCGCGCGGCGGCTGTAGGCGGACGCGATGGCCGTGGCCATGGTGATGCCGGCGGACGGACCGTCCTTGGGGACGGCTCCGGCTGGAACGTGGATGTGCAAGCCGTTCCCGGCCACGATTGCCCGATCGATACCGAAGCGTTCCGCCTCGCTCCAGACGTAGCTGCGCGCAGCGCGGGCGGATTCCTGCATGACCTTGCCGAGCTGGCCAGTGAGCGTCACCTTCTCGTCTTTCGGGGTCAGCGTTGCTTCCACGTAGAGCACGTCGCCGCCGACGGCGGTCCAGGCCAGGCCGGCGGCAACACCGGGGGTCAGGTTGTGGCGTCGCGCTTCGTCCTTGAACTTGCGCGGCCCCAGCAGCGCTTCGACATCGGTGCCGGCCAGCGGCTGCTCAACCGCAGTAACCGCCTCGGCATCGTCGCGATCGCGGGCCTGCAGGAGCATCTTGGCGCGCTTGCGGGCCAGCCGTCCGATGACCCGCTCAAACTCGCGGACGCCGGCTTCGCGCGTGTAGCCGCGCAGCGTCAGCTTCAGCGCAGCTGGTGCAAAACTGAGTTGGGCTTCGGTCAGGCCGGCCTCGCTGCGCTGCCGCGGGATCAGATACTGCTCGGCGATCGCAAGCTTTTCCGCATCGCTGTAGCCGGCCAGCTCCAGAACCTCCATCCGGTCGAGCAGGGGCGTCGGGATCTCGTCCAGGCTGTTGGCCGTAGTGATGAACATGACCCCGGACAGGTCGTAGGGCAGGTTCAGATAGTTGTCCCGAAACTCGCGGTTCTGCGCCGGATCGAGGATCTCCATCAGCGCGGCGGCCGGATCGCCGCGGAAATCGCGGCCGAGCTTGTCGATCTCGTCGAGCATGATGATCGGATTCGTGACTTCCGCGCGACGCAGGGCCTGCAGGATCCGCCCCGGCATGGCGCCGATGTAGGTGCGCCGGTGGCCCCGGAGTTCCGCCTCGTCGTGCAGGCCGCCGAGGCTGAGCCGTTCGAACTTGCGCCCCATGGCCCGGGCCACGGACTGTCCCAGCGAGGTCTTGCCGACGCCCGGTGGGCCCACGAGGCACAGGATCGGCGCCTTGGCGTCCGGGTTCAGCTGCATGACGGCCAGCGTTTCGAGAATGCGCTCCTTGATGTCCTCGAGACCGAAATGGTCGGCGTCGAGTACCTCCCGCGCGTTGGTGAGATCCAGCCGGTCTTCGGTCCGCGCGTGCCAGGGCAGCTCAGCGACGAGCTCGAGGTAGGCCCTGGCGACCTGGTAATCGGCCGCGTTGGCGGACATGCGGCCGAGGCGCTTCAGCTCCCGATCCACTTCCAGCGCGACGGCTTCCGGCAGCTCGGCAGCGTCCAGCTGGGCCCGCAGCTCGGCAATGTCCTCGTCGTCGTCGGCTTCTCCGAGTGCGTGCTCGATGGCGCGTTTCTGCTGTCGCAGCACGTGCTCACGCTGCTGCTGGTCGATCTCATCGCGCGCCTGCTCGGCGATCTCGCGGCGCAGCTCGGTGACCTTGAACTCATGCTGCAGAATCTCGTGCAGCGATTCCATGAGCTCGGTGGGTGAGTTGCAGGCCAGCACCCGCTGCTGCTGCTCCATGCCCAGGTTGGCCAGCGAGGCGATGCGGTACATCTGGGTGATCGGATCGCTGATAGAGCCGACCAGCTGCTGGTAGATGTCGTCGCCGTTGTCCTGATCGAGCAGCCGGGCAATGCGCTGGGCGAGCTCGAGGTTCTCCCGCAGCATGGCATCAACCGCTGCGGCGGTTGTGGAATCGGGCTCCAGGTCGATAGTCGGCAGCTGCGTGTATTCCGCTTCGAGGTGCTCGGTGTCGATCAGCGGCCCGAGCTGCACCCGTTCGCGTCCCTGGACGATGACCTGCAGGCCGCTGTCGCGCTTCTCGATCCGCGTGACGTGCACGAGCGTGCCAACGTCATGCAGGCCGGCGCGGTCCGGATCGCTGTCTTCCTCCTCGCGCTGCGCCACGGTGATGAGCTGCTGTCCGCGATCAGCAGCAGCTTTGATCGCCGCCAGCGAGCGCGGCCGGCCAACGGCGAGCGGCACGACGATCTGCGGGTAAACGACGGTGTTCTTCAGTGCCAGTACAGGCAGCGAATCGGACATCAGACAGTCATCCTGTCGAGCCCCGCAGACCGCGGGGGATTTTCATTCAGGCGCGGCGCTTGCGTGCAGGCGCGGTGCTCCTCCTCAAGACAGCGCCGAAGCAACGCCCGTCAGCACCGAAGGCGGACGGGGCGCTGTTCTGCGCTGGTTCTCAGGCGCAGAGCGCTTGGGCCCGGGCAGCTTCCTCGCGCAGGCGCTCGGGCGTTCCCAGGGTCTGCCGGTTGAACCCGATTCGCTTGAACCAGTAGTGCAAGCCGAGCAGATCCGTAAAGCCCATGCCACCATGCACTTCGGTAGCCGTTTTCGCCAGTCGCTTGCCGACCTCGGAGATGTGCGCCTTGGTGTGGCAGATGATCATGTGAGCGTCCGCGTCGTCTTCGGAAAACGCGTGACCCGCATACCAGACCATGGCCCGGCAGGGTTCGAGGCTTGCCGCCATCTCGGCGCACATGTGTTTCACCGCCTGGAAGGACGCGATCGGACGGTTGAACTGCTCCCGCTGTTTCGCGTAGTCGACGGCGGCTGTGAGCATGGCGCTGGCCGCGCCCAGCGTGTCGGCAGCCAAGGCCAGCCGGCCGAGGTCCAGGGCACGGGTGAGGAGCGCTGGATCTTCGCTGATCAGCGTTGCCGGGACGGCGGTCAGCCGCAGCTCAGCCACCGAGCGGGTGCGATCGACGGTGGTGAGTGCCTGCGTTTCCAGCCCCGGGGCGGTGCGGTCGATCAGGTAGATCGCGCTGTCCCGGGTGCTCAGCAGAAAGGCATCGGCCGAGTCGAAATCGAGTACGTGCAGGGCCCGCCCGGTCAGCGTGGACGCGGCCGCATCGGCTGCGATGCCGGCATCTTCCCGGGCGCCTGCGGCTTCGCTGAACCCGATGCCGACACACCGGTTACCGTCGGCCAGCTCACCCAGCAGCTCGCTGGCGGTGCCCGCCTGCGCCAGCAGCCAGGGCGCGATCAGTCCCGAGCCCAGCAGCGGCGCTGGGGCGACGGACTGGCCGAGACACTCGGCGACAAGCGCGGCATCGAGCGCGGTCATGGCCAGCCCGCCCCGGTCTTCCGGGATCAGCAGCGCGGCCAGGCCGAGCTCGGCGAGCTGGTGCCAGAGCGTTTTCGACAGCGCGGGTTCCTGGCCTTCGGCGTAAGCACGGACCGTATCGAGACCGGCATGCTGCTCCAGCAGCCGGCGGATGCTGTCCTGCAGCAGGATCTGTTCCTCTGACAGTGCAAATTCCATGGTCTGCTCCTTAACCCCCGGCTTGCTGGGAAGCCGGCTGCTGAGCCTGGGCGGGCGGGAACTTCGGTTCCTTCGGCATCCCGAGCACCCGCTCGGCGATGATGTTCTTCTGGATCTGCGAGGTACCGCCGCCAATGATCAGCCCCAGAAAGAACATGTGCTGGGCCTGCCAGGAACCGCCATCCCGGACCAGCGGGTTGTCACCGTAGGCGAGACCCAGCTCGCCCAGCACGTCGATCGCCAGACCTTCGAGCTCGTGCCGCAGCTCCGTGCCTTCGAGCTTGATGAGTGCCCGGGCGAGCCGTGTGTCGTTGGCGCCGCCGCCGGACGCCTTGTTGACCTTGGCGGACAGCACGCGGAGATCGTTGTAGCCCATGGCCATGACCTTGCCCTGCACGCGCATCAGCCGATCGCGCAGGATCGGCTCGTCGATCAGGCGGCGGCCATCGACCGTCTCACGGCGCATCAGCTCCGTGAGCGCGTTCAGGCGGGTGAGCGTTGCGTTCGGATTGCCGAGCGAGTCCCGCTCGTTGCCGAGGATCGAGTTGGCCACGCGCCAGCCGTCGCCGCGGCGACCGACCATCTGATCCTTCGGAACGCGGACGTCGGTGAAGAACACCTCATTGAAGTTCGCTACTCCGGTCATGTCGACCAGGGGCCTGATCTCGATGCCGGGCGTGTTCATCTCGAACAGCAGGAACGAGATGCCATCGTGTTTGGGGGCGTCGGGTTCGGTACGCACCAGGCAGAAGATCCAGTCGGCAATGTGGGCGGTGCTGGTCCAGATCTTCTGGCCGTTGATGACCCACTCGTCGCCGTCGAGCTCGGCTTTGGTCTTCAGCGCCGCCAGATCGCTACCCGCGCCCGGCTCGGAGTAGCCCTGGCACCAGATCATGTCCCCGCGGATCGTCGGTTCGATGAACTGACGCTTCTGTTCCTCGGAACCCATTTCCAGCAGCGTGGGTACGAGCATCGAAATGCCCTGACCACCGAGCCCGCTGCTGACCCGGGCCTGGGCGAATTCCTCGGCAATGATGCGTGACTTCAGGATGTCCGGTTCCCGGCCGGCACCGCCGTACTCGGCCGGGATCGTGCGCGCCGTGTAGCCGTGTTCGATCAGCTTACGTTGCCAGGCAAGGCTGGCCTCGGATCTGGGGCTGCTGTTGCCTTTCGGGGCTTCGTGCCCGTGGGTATTCAGGAACGTACGAACGTCCTGCCGGAAGGCCTCGTACTCCGGGCCGTAGTCGAGATCCATGGGGACCCTCCGCGGGAAGACTGGTCGAGAAATCTAACTGCTTGGCGGTAGGTGGGCAACTTGCGCACAATGCCGGAACGATAACGGCAGCCGCTCAAGGAGAGGGACCCAATGCGCGACGAAACACTGGCCATTCACGCCGGCTACGAGACCGAGCCGACGACCAAATCGGTCACCGCGCCGATTTATCAGACGGTCGCCTACGAGTTCGACAACGCTCAGCACGGGGCCGACCTGTTCAACCTTGCGGTGCCTGGCAACATTTACTCGCGGATCATGAATCCCACCTGCGATGTGCTCGAGCAGCGCGTGGCCGCGCTCGAAGGGGGCGTGGGCGGCCTGGCACTGTCGGCGGGCAGCGCGGCGATCAACTACGCGATCCTCAACCTGGCGGGTGCCGGCGACAACATCGTTTCGATTCCGCAGCTCTACGGCGGCACCTATACGCTGTTTGCGCACATGCTGCCGAAGCTCGGCATTGAAGTGCGCTTTGCCGCCGACGACAGCGCCCAGGCGGTGGCCGAGCTGATCGACGAGCGCACCAAAGCAGTGTTTATGGAAACGATCGGTAACCCGGCCGGGAACATCGTCGACATCGCCGCCATTGCCGAGGTTGCACACGCGCGGGGGGTAGCGACCATTGCCGACAACACCGTGGCCAGCCCGGCGCTGCTGAAGCCGATCCAGCACGGCATTGATGTGGTCGTGCATTCGCTGACCAAGTACATCGGCGGCCACGGAACGACGCTTGGCGGCATCATTGTCGATGGCGGCAAGTTCCCCTGGGCCGAGCACAAGGACCGCTATCCGGAACTGAACGAGCCCGAGCCTTCGTATCACGGCGTGGTGTATACCGAGGCGCTGGGCCCGGCGGCCTACATCGGCCGGGCGCGTACGGTACCGCTGCGCAACACCGGCTCGGCACTGTCGGCCCAGGCCGCCTTTCAGCTGCTGCAGGGACTCGAGACCCTGCCGCTGCGCATGGAGCGCCACTGCGACAACGCGCAGGCGGTTGCCGAGCACCTGAGCAACCACCCGCGGGTTGAGTGGGTGCGCTACGCCGGCCTGCCGGGGGACCAGTACCACGCGTTGGCGCAGCGGTATATGGGCGGCAAGGCATCCGGCATCCTGACCTTCGGGGTTAAGGGGGGCTACGACGCAGGGGTGCGCTTCTACGATGCGCTCAAACTGTTCAAGCGTCTGGTCAACATCGGCGATGCCAAGTCCCTCGCCTGTCATCCGGCGTCCACCACCCATCGGCAGCTGACCGAAACCGAACAGGCCGCGGTTGGCGTCAGCGGCGAGATGATGCGGCTCTCCATCGGCATCGAACACATCGATGACATTCTGGAAGATCTGGATCAGGCGCTGGCGAACTGAGTCCGCCGCCTGCGGTTGAGCCCGTCAGGCCAGCCGCGGCAGCTGATCGCGGCGCACGAGATGCTTCAGCGCCGCGCCCCGGGCGTAGCGCTCGAGCTCGTCGATGATGACTTCGGCGTAGCGGTAGACCTCGGCACCCCGGCTGCCGGCAATCTGCGGCGTCAGGAACACGTTGCTGAGATCAAACAGCGGTGACGTTGCCGGCAGGGGCTCCGGCTCCGTGACGTCCATGATGGCATTGAGCCGGCCTCCGAGCAGCTCGGTCTCGAGCGCATCCTGATCGATGAGCCGACCCTGCGCCGTATTGATGAGCGTAGCGCCATCACGCAGCAGCGACAGCTCCCGCGCGCCCAGCATGCCTTCGGTTTCCGGCAACAGGGGCGCGTGCAAGGTGACGACATCGGCCTTGCTCAGCACTTCGCCGAGGCCCATCTTGATGGCACCCAGGGCGCGGGCGTCCGAGGGTGCAATATAAGGATCGTAGAGCAGCACCCGGAACTCGAAGGTCTGCAACAGCGTCATGAGGTGGCGCCCGACCTTGGACGCGCCGATGATCCCGATCGTCTTCCGGTAGTTGCCAAGCTCGGGGACGGTCTGCTGAGCCTCCGCCTCGACCACACGCTGCCGGGCGAAACGGCGCTCGAGCGTGAAGGCGCGCTTGTTGGCCAGCAGGATGCAGCCGAGGGTGAACTCGGCGACGGGGATGGCCGCGGCTGCGGCCGCGTTGGTTACCAGAATTCCGCGGCGCCAGGCGAGATCGTCGATGAATCCTTTGACGCTGCCCCCCATGTGCGCAATCAGGCGCAGCCGGGGCAGGTTCTGGAGCGCCTTCTGATCAATGCGCGGGCAGCCCCAGCTCGTGATCAGCACCTCGACCTGCAGCCGGTGTTCGGTGAGCGCGTCGAAGCTGTCGAGGATCACCAGCCGTGGCGGTCCATCTTCCGCGTCGTCGGCGGTGGGCAGGCTGACCGTCGCCGGATCGGGGACGAAGCGACAGATGCGTTTGAGGCGGGCGCAGTGATCGGCGGTCAGCAGCTCCCGCGCGACCGTCGGGTGCATTATCAGCGCGGTTGCGGGAACTTTGGCCATGCACCGCAGAATACCTCATAATCCGCGCCCGATGACCGACCTCAAACTTCAGCTGCGGGCGCAGCTCGACACCATGGCCCACATGCAGGAGGGCCATAACCAGGAAATCAACGCCGACTGGCGCAATGCCGGCTACCCCTACTACCGTGCGATCTGGGTGGAGTGCGCGGAGCTGCTCGACCATTTCGGCTGGAAGTGGTGGAAGCTGCAGCCGGGTGATCTCGATCAGGTCCGGCTGGAGCTGGTGGACATCTGGCACTTCGGCCTGTCCGACCTGCTGCGCGAGAGTGTTGATCTCGACACGCTGACCGACGCCCTGGCAGAGCTGTCCGTACCGGATCAGCCGGAACCCGAGGCGTTTCGTCTGGCAGTGGAACGTCTGGCCTTCGCCACCCTCGAACAGCGGCGCTTTGTGCTGCCCGAGTTCCTCGAAGCGATGCGGCAACTGCCGATGAGCGCTCAGCAGCTGTTCGACCTTTATGTGGGCAAGAACGTGCTGAACAGCTTCCGCCAGCGCAACGGGTACCGCAGCGGTACCTACCTCAAGAACTGGGGCGGCCGGGAGGACAACGAGCATCTCGTCGAGCTGCTCGGCGAACTGAACTGTGCGCCCGCAGACGTGCCCGAGCGCCTGTCTGCAGAGCTGGACGCGCGCTACCGGCTGCACCGGCCGGCATAGCTGCGCGTCGACGGCACCAGCTCGGTGCTGTGACCGGACGCACAGCGTTCCATGCTCCTGCGGCACCGGCAAGCAGACGGCGCACTGCTGTCATCAAACTGAAGCTCTAGTGCGGAAGAATAAGAGAAACCCATGGTGCAACTCTCCCGGGTTCAAGCCTTTACAGTGGGTTATTTGACCTGAGCTTGACGCGCTCACAGGAAAACGCCCCATTCCGCAACAGCCGAGCACCCCAATTATGTCTTCCGACCTTACGTTTGGTGGCCCGAGTTCAACCAGCACTCCTTTCAACAAGGATATGGACGGAGAGCCGGCCTCCGATGCGGCGCTCGAACGGATCGCGCACAACGCCTGGATGGAAGCG
>JBCDGJ010000062.1:0-26346 GCA_038757945.1 Pseudomonadota bacterium | reverse complement strand
GTTCATCACCGTCACTCCTGCAGTATCGGATCCCCCGAGCCCCTGCTCCCATCCGCAATCAGTCTGGGGTTTCGGGAGGTACCTGGTCCATCAGAGGTTTCCCCAGGTCCGGTCCCTGTGCCATTTGTCGTCGTTTGCCTGGGCTCGAGCCCGCACAACTGCAATCGCGCGGCGCATCGTAGACGGAACGAGCGTCTGCGCTATCCGAACGCGATCCAGCTCTACAGCGTGACTTCACCCTCAGCCCAGCTGCGGATCAGATGGTGGGCGATGGCGAGCTCGCCAGGTACCTTGACCTCCGTGGGCTTCCCGGCAAGCGCGTCCAGGATCTTGTCACGTGTCACCCAGCGTACATCGTGCATTTCCGACTCGTCGATGCGGATCTCGGTGCTCCGGGCAACCCCGTGGCAGCCGATCATGAGAGAGGAGGGGTAGGGCCAGGGCTGTGAGGAATGGTAGTGCACGTCCCCGACGCTGACGCCGGCTTCCTCCATGACTTCCCGACGAACGGCTTCTTCGATGGCTTCCCCCTGGTCGATGAAGCCCGCCAGTGCCGAATACATGCCCATCCGTACCAGCGGGCCCTTCGGTTGCCCCAGCAGACACCGGTCGCCGTCGACGATCAGCATGATGGCCACCGGGTCCGTTCGCGGAAAGTGTTCAGCCCCGCAGTTCCCGCACTTGCGGACGTGCCCCCCCTTGTGGGCCTCGGTCATGGCACCGCAGTTGCTGCAGAAGCGGTGGCGTCGATGCCAGTCCACCTGGGATCTGGCCTGGGCCAGGATGCCGGTCTCCGGCAGTGGGAGCTGCATGGCTGCGGCTCGGGCATCCTCGAAGCGATGGAGATCGTCCAGTGCAAGCTCGTGTACGGGGTCGTGCAGTTCGGAGATGTCGATGGCGAAGTGCGCGCGGTCGCCGTCGATGCCGAGGAAGATCGGGGGCACATCGATGTCCAGCGCATCGATGGCCTGGCTGGGCAGCCACTTCAGCCGCAGGTCTTCGCCAGCGCTCACCAGCGCGTTCAGCTGCCACAGCGGCAGGAACTGTGTGTTTTCGTGGCGGGCGGCTGCAGCGAGCCAGTCCGGATCCCGACGCTCCGCATCGCCACGATCCAGCGGATTGCCTGCAAAGACGTGCGTCATAGTCATTGGGAGTGCCTCGTCGTCTGATCTGAAAACCGTAACCTATCGCAGCCGACCCTGGGGCACGACCGTGCTTGCGATTGTCGCAGGTGGCCCTTCGATCTGTAAGACTGGCAGCCGACCGAAACAGCCCGCAGGTTGGCTTGCGGCGGATCTCGTTGAGAGATCATTCCTGGTGGATGCGGCTTGGGATTAGGCGATGATCAGCGACAGAACCGAATTCGATGCGTTCGTGAGCGCGCACCGCTGGGCGGTGCTGACGACGCTACGCCGTTCGGGGAGCCCGGTGAGCTCCGTGGTTGCCTACGCGCGCGATGGCGACGAACTGGTGGTCAGCACGCCGGGCGCGACCTTCAAGCGGCGCAGCACCGAAGCCAACGGTGCGGTCAACCTCTGTGTGATCTCGAACCAGGAGCCTTTCAATTTTGTTGCGATCGAGGGCCACGCGACCGTCGAGCAGCGCGACCTCGAACGGACTACCATGCTGGTCTTCGACAACATAACGGGTACCGGCTTCGATGTGCCGGAGGATTTGAACGGTTGGCTGCACTCGCAGGATCGCGTGATCCTGAGAATCCGTCCGCTCCGTGTTTACGGCGTCCTCCGCTGAGCTGGCCTGAGTTCGCGTCTGCGCGGTTCAGGCGATTGGGTAAAAGGTCTGCAGGTGGATGCCGTTTCCCGGCAGCGCGTCGATCAGCATGAATGCCCGGCTGAAAGTCTCGATGTGGGTGATGTCTGAGCCAGCCTGGGTGTCAGATTTGTCGGCGTAGTACATCTTCCACGCGTCCACATCAATCATGTCCAGCCGGTTCAGCGACATCTCGAGGGGTACGCGGGCTTCGCCGTTGTCCAGCGCCAGGAGCTGTGCCTGCCCTTCGGTGCTGTTGAGCATAAATCTCGCGACCACGACCGCATACTGACGATCCATGAATGCGCCGCTGCGGCTGACCGGGCTGCCGAACCGTTCTTTCTGCGCGCGCTTGGCGGCCTTGGTGCTGAGTTGCGGCTTACCGTCGTGGGCATGTGCCTCTTTCCAGATCGTACGATGATCCGCGGCTGATGCCACCGCGCCTCCCGGGCCAACGATGATCGGAAAGCTGGCCGCGTCACCGCCGAAAGTGCCGACCAGGCGATCGGAAATCTGGTAGCCACTCACTTCCACGTGCTTGCTGAGGCCGTGGCCGGGCTGGCCGGAGACCGGGCTGTTGCGCTGCTCGCTGTCGATCAGCAGCTGCAGAACCTCATCTCGCGTGTATTGTCGGGTGCGCGCCATCGTACCGCTGCCGGTTGCTGAATCAGGTCGAAAAGCTTAGGCGCCGGTTCCAGGAGAAACAAGGCCGCGAACGCACGGGGCGAGTGTCGGCGGTGGTGCATCGTCAGGCAAACGTGTCGTTATCCGGCTGATCGTCAAAGGTTTCCGAGATTGCCGGCTCGTCGATCCACGGCGCGGCCTCAACCACCTCTGTGTCCCCGATTCCGTCGATCACGATTGCTTCGGGAGCTGGTGGCGCTTGGTCGGCCAGGGTTTCTGCGGCCCACTGCGCCTCCGCCTCGCGGGCCATCTGTGACACGTAGGCGTCCAGCTTTTCGGTTTCCGTAAGCGCGCTGCTGTCGATGATGACCGGGGTCGGGACCGGGGGCTCGTCAGCGCCGGGAGGCGTCAGGGGGATCTCGATGGCGATGGCCTCCTCGGTGGGTGCCGGTTCGCCCTGAACGGGTTCGACAGGAACCCGCTCGGCCGCAACGAGGTCGGCCGCCTGGCCGTCCGACACCAGGACCTCGAGCTGCACTGCGGACGGCAGATCTTGCGCTGTCGGGCCGTGACCGAGCCGGGCCTGTACTCCTGTTGTCGGATCCGGCAGCTCCGGTTCTGCTGCCCCTGCGTGCTCGGGTGCGACCTGCGCATGTGTGACTTCGGGGGCGGCTCCCGTTGTCGGTTCGGGCTGCGCCGACGGGGCTGCGTCGCCACCGTCGGTTCGGGAGTGCGTCGGGTCTGCGCGGTCTTCCTCGGGCGCGTCCTGTCGGGATTCGGCAGCCTCGGATTGGTCGCCCTGCGCCTGACTGTCCGAAGCATTGGCTTCCTGCGCCTGGTCGATCCAGCCTTTGAGGGTTGTGCCTGCCTGCTGCGCCAGCCCCTCGAGCCAGCTCGGCCCTGCTGCGTCGTCGGCCGCGGTGTTCGCGGCATCGCTCAAGCTGTCGCCGATGGCTTCGCTGCGTGCTTCGACCCAGGCCAGGTCCATCTCGAACCGATCTTTGAATGCCGCGCCGCCGGCTTCGAACGTTTCCAGGTTCTTCCAGACCGCAGCGTGGGACGTCATGTATTGCTGTGCCCACTCCCGTGCCTCGGCGGGAGAGGCGCCGGCTTCCATGCGAGCCTGCATACCGTTGTCGAGAACCTCTTTGGTCGCCTTGTAGGCGCCAACCGCACCGAGGTCTGCAGCGGCAACGGCGGCTTCGGCGTCAGGCCCGAACTGCTGATATTCGCTGAGCTTGCCCGAGGCGTATTCACCGCCCTGATGCACCGCATAGTTCAGCACCATGCCGCCGGGACCGAGGCTGTTCAGATAGTCGCTGGCAACACTGTCGACCACCTCGGCGCCGAGCTTGGCGCTCGCGTAGGCGTAGTCGCCGCGATCGACCGCCTCGGCGATTTCGAGCGCCTTGCCGACCTTATCCAGTGTGTCGAAGGCCGTTCCGACGGCAGCAGTTTTGTCCGCCAGCTCGGCGTAGTCCTCCAGCTTGTGTACGGCATCCAGCGCGGTGTCCCAATCCTGCGCCTTAGCGGCTTCGACGAGCTGTTTGATCGATTCGGTCTGGCCGTTCTTTGCGGCCCAATCAACCAGGTCGTTAAACGTTTTCGCCTCGTCCGGGACCTTCAGATACTCGCCTGCCATCCGTACACCCTCACTGTGCTCTTCTGGTTAGGCGAAAACTGGGCGGAAACCGGGTCAGCGGACGATTCGGACCGCTCCCGGTCCCGTCCTTGTACACGCTGCCGGGCGGGGCTTCGCTGCGGGAACTACCTAGCGCCTTCCCTACTGCGCTGGTTCATGCTGGTGATCAGATCAGGTAACTGCCGAGAGGAATGAAGATGAAGCTTCAGTCCGCGTTGACGATTCTCGACAAGCCGAAGCATGACCAGCCGGCGCTCAAGCTGGCCATGCAGTTGCAGGAGCAGGCGCAGTGCCACGTCGATTGTGTTGCGTTCTGCTGGCACCCGATGGGAGACGCGGCCAAAGTCTTCGATACGCACCAGCGTCGGCAGATCAAGCAGTCGATCGTGTCGCAGCGCAAGCAGTGGCAGCGTGACCTGATCCGGGACGAAGGGTTTGCAGCGCGGGACATCGGGCTGCGAACGGCCTGGACCAAAGAGATCGCCGACTGGGTTGCCAGCGCCGCCGCTGCCAAGCCGACAGACCTGGTGATCAAGACGGCACACCGGCGCGAGAACTTCATTCACATGCCGCTCGATTGGAAGCTGCTGCAGAGCTGTCCGGCGCCGCTGCTGCTGACGACCGACAAACCTCACAAGGCGTCCGGCAAAATTATTGCGGCTGTATATCTGCAGCACAATGACGCGAAACATCGAAAGCTCAACGAGCGAGTGCTGGATGCGGCGACTACGATGGCAACGCTCACCGGGGGCGCCGTGCACTGCATCTGCGTAGTCGAGTTCTCCCGGCCGCTGGCAGACCTGGACCTGATCGATGTGAAAAAGCGCCGGCGCGAGCTCATGACCCAGGAAAAGGCCTACCTCGAGGCGCTCGTCGGCGGCTACAACATACCGAAGTCGAGGCTGCACGTGCCGCTTGGCAAAGTGGGAGAAAAGGTCACCCAGCTCAGCAGCAAGCTGGGGGCTGACATGATCGTGGTCGGCGCGCACGCGCAGCGCGTCAAGGAGCGCCTGCACATCGGCAATACGGCAGAACGGATCCTGGCTCGTGCCAGCGCCGATATCCTGTCAGTTCCTCCCTGAGTTACTCCGGCCGCGCAGCATCCAGCTCGCGGTCAGCACCAGCGCGGCGCCCAGGGCGGCGAGGGCCATGTCAACCTGAGCATCCCAGACGTCGCCCTGAGTGCCGAGAAACAGCGTGCTGCCGTCGCTGAGCACAACAGCTGCGGCCCATTCGAGCAGTTCATAGATCGCTGAAGTCGAAACGATCAGGTGAAAGCTGTACAGCGCGCAGGATCGCCAGGGCAGCCCGTGCAGCGCTTTGAGCATCTGTTGCGCTGGGGTTGCTACGCACAGGCCGTAAGCAAAGTGCACGAACCGGTCGTAGTGATTGCGCTCCCACCCGAACAGCTCGTTGATCGAACTGCCGAACAGCTCCTGTGCCAGGGTGTCGTAGGGTGTCAGCGAATAGGTGTAGTGCGTACCGATGGTGTGGATGCAGAAGAACAGCGCGATGCCAAGCTGCGCGCTCAACGTAAGCTGCACGCGCCGGCTGACCCAGAGCAGGGTCAGCACGCCGGCGACCGAGGCGATCTGTTCGAGTAGCCAGGTATCCCGCTCGCTCGGTTGCCAGGCGCTCACCAGCCAGACCGTCGCGCACAGCGCGGCCAGTAGCGTACCGCTGCTCAAGGTGCGCTTGGCTGCAATCATGTAGCGAACCTCTCCCCGCCCGGGGTGAGTCTCTATTCTGGTTGGGGGTCGTGCAAGCGGGTCCGGCCGGAACCGTCCGGGTCCGCGTGGCCATCCAGCAGCGCTTGCAGTACCGTCTGCCAAAGCGCGGGTTCGGGTGCAGCGATGAGGACAATCGGCGATGGCTGAAGGACAGTGGCAGGGGCGTTCGGCGATCGTCACCGGGGGCGGTTCGGGCATTGGGCTCGGTTGTGCCCGGGTGCTTGCACAGGGCGGCGCACGGCTGATGCTGGTCGGCCGCACGGAAGCGAGGCTCGAGGCGGCGCTGCAGTCGCTCCCCGGAAGCGGTCATGCGTTTGTGGTGGGAGATGCGGCGGACGAAGGCACCGTCAGCCGTGCCGTTGCGCTGGCGGATTCTCTGGCGCCGCTTGCGGTGGGCATCGCGAGCGCCGGGCGCGGCAGCTTTGGACCGGTGACCGACACGACCGTGGCGGATTTCGACGCGGTGATGCAGACCAACGTCAACGGCGTCTTCCTGCTGTTCAAGCACGCCGGTGCAGCGATTGGTGCCGCTGGGGGTGGTGCGCTCTGCGCCATCTCCAGCATTGCCGGCTTGCGGACCCATCGGCTCATGGGCACCTACTGTGCGAGCAAGGCCGCTGTGGACTCGCTGGTCCGCAACGCCGCCGACGAGCTTGGGACCAACGGCGTTCGGGTCAACTCGGTGTGTCCAGGCCTGGTGGCGACGGAGCTGTCCGACGCTCTCATGACGCACGATGCGGTGCGCGAAGACTATCTGGCCTGCATGCCGGTGGCCCGCACGGGCACCGTCGACGACATCGCCCAGGCGGTCGGTTTCCTCTGCAGCCCGCAGGCGAGCTGGATTACGGGCGTGTCGATGCCGGTCGATGGTGGCCACCATCTGCGGCGCGGCCCCGACGTGTCGCTGTTGCTGCAGCAATGATCGGCGCGCATCGCCTGGTTTCGCTGCCGGGGGGTGAACTCTAAGATCCTAAGCGGCCAATCGGGCGGCGTTGGCCTGCCCAGGCTGGACACCCCCGAAAACACGCGCCGCTGTCCCGGCTGCGGTTGATGCGGTAAAGCAGCGGAGCCGAGGTCAAAAGGGAAATGGACCGGCGTCGGGTATTAAGACCCTGCCTCCACGGCCAATTTACCGGCCTGTGGGATAATCCGCGCCCGTTTTGTGCCGTGTCACCCGCTGCCGTGGGCCGACCTCCGACACTGGATTCCCATAAGGACCACGATCCCGTGAGACAACGTTCAGTACCGGTCGTGCGCTACGGCGCAGTGTCGATCCTGCTGCTGGTGGGGCTGCTCGCCGGCTGCAACGGCTCTGACAGCCAGCGCGCGGAGCGGCCTCGCGCGCCGGTGCAGATCGTCCCGTACCAGGTGAGCTACGAGTACGAGCAACGGCGTATCGAAGCGGTTGGCACGGCACGAGCGCGGCGTTCTGCCACCATATTTGCGGAGTCCGGTGGTGAGGTGACTGCCGTTTATTTCCGAACCGGCGAGCGCCTTGAGGAAGGCGATCTGATCCTTGAGCTCGAGGCACGGCAGGAACGCCTTGCGGTCCGGCAGGCGGAAGTCGCCGTGAAAGACGCCGAACAGTTACTTGCAAGGTATCAGCGTATCGACGTGCCTGGCGCAATTTCCGACAGCCAGATCGACGAAGCCAGGACCGCGCTCGAGGCAGCGCGCATCAGCCTCGACGTGGCCCGCAACGCGCTCGCGGAGCGGGCCGTGCGGGCGCCATTCACCGGTTACGTCGGGCTCAACAACGTCGATGCCGGCACCCGTATTACCACCGCCATTGCCATCACCCGGCTCGATGACCGATCCGTGCTGTACGTGGACTTCGAAGCACCGGAACAGGTGTTCGGCCGCTTCGGGGTTGGCGATGCGGTCGCCATGGAGCCCTTTGCAGAGCCTGCGGCGACCTACATGGCCCGGGTTCTCGCCGTGAACAGCAGCATCGAGCCGGTCAGCCGTTCCTTTACCGTTCGTGCTGAGATCGACAACGGCGATGACCGGCTGCGTCCGGGCATGAGCTTCCGCGTGGCGTTTTCCCTGCCGGGTCAGCGGTACCCATCGATCCCTGAGGCCGCCATTCTGTGGGGCGGCGACGGGGCCTACGTCTGGGGTATCGAAGAAGGTGTCGCCCGTCGGATCCCGATCACGATCGTCGACCGGATGGAAGGGCAGGTGCTGGTCAAGGGTGCCATTGCCGAGGGTGCCTCCATCGTTGCTCGCGGGGTACAGAAAGTTCGAGAGGGCTCTGCGGTTGCCGTGGCCACGCAGGCCGCGGCCCTCCGCCTTGAGTTTGTGCCGGGCGTAGGCGGTCCCTGATGGCAGTCTCGGGGCACGGGCTGCCGGCCCTCTCGGTACAGCGCCCGCTGCTGGTGCTGGTGCTGAATCTGCTCATCGTGATCGCCGGCGTCGCCGCGGTGCTCGGCATTGAAGTCCGCGAGCTGCCCGATGTCGATCGACCCATCGTCGCCGTGCGCGCGAACTATCCGGGCGCCGCACCGGAAACCATCGATGCGGAAGTGACGCGCATCATCGAAGGCGCCGTAGCGCGGGTCTCGGGGGTCCGGGACATCCGCTCGTCGAGCGAAGAAAACAACAGCCGCGTGCGGATCGAGTTCAATCCGAGCGTCAACCTGGATACCGCTGCTGCCGACGTGCGGGAAGCGGTGAGCCGAATCACCCGCGAGCTGCCCGATCGGGTTGAGAACCTGTTCGTGACCAAAGCCGATGACGAGGCCGACCCCATACTGCGGCTGGCGGTCATCAGTCCGACGCTGTCCGAGGAGGAGCTGACGCGCGTCATCAACAACGACATTACGCCTGAGTTTCTGTCGATCACCGGCGTTGCAACGGTGCAGGAGTTCGGAACCCGGGTCCGACAGCTACGGGTCGTCATCGATCCGCTGCGGCTGAGCCGCTTCAACCTGACGGTGACGGACGTTGCCAACGCGTTGCGGCAGGCGCCTTTCGATGTGCCGGTGGGCAGCTTCCGTTCCTCGGATCAGGAGCTGATCGTGCGGGCGCAGGCCACGGCTGCTACGCCGGCGCTGATCAAGGACGTCGTCATTCAGGGCACGACCCGGGTCGGCGATGTTGCCGAAGCCTTCTTCGGCCCGGCTGATGCGGAAAACCTGCTGCGTCTCGACGGTGCGCCAGTTATCGGTCTTGGTGTGGTCCGCCAGGCGCAGTCGAACACCATTCAGATCTCCGATGCCACGCGCAGCAAGGTCGCCGAGCTCAACGAGCGCTTCGATGACATCGAGATCCGGATCACCTCGGACGATGCGGTGTTCATCCGGACTTCCGTGCAGGAGGTCCTGTCCAGCCTGCTGCTGAGCATTGCCATCGTCGTCGGTACGATCTGGTTCTCGCTCGGTTCCTGGCGCGCAACGCTGGTGCCGGCGGCGGCCATACCCATCGCGCTGATCGGCACCATTGCCGGTATCTGGCTGATGGGATTTTCCATCAACCTGCTGACGCTGCTGGCGCTGGTCCTCGCAACCGGGCTCATCGTCGACGACGCGATCGTCGTGCTCGAAAACATCCAGCGGCAACAGGCTCTCGGGATCAAACGTAAGGCCGCGGCGGTGCTTGGTGCCAGGCAGGTGTTCTTCGCGGTCATCGCGACCACTGCCGCGCTGGTCGCCGTGTTTGCCCCCATTTCGTTTCTGCCGTCCACGACCGGCCGGCTGTTCCGGGAGTTCGGCTTTGTGCTGTCCATCGCGGTCATCATTTCTTCCTTCGTCGCGCTGTCGCTCACGCCGGCTATTGCCGCGCAGCTGCGGTTTCGCGGCCCCGCAGCTGCGGCCGGCGAGGGCGCACATGGGTCCAGCGAACGGCTGCGATCCTGGTACGGCGGTTTGTTGACCCGCTGTCTCGACTGGCCCTGGGCCGTCGTTGGCGTTTCGCTGCTGCTGGCCGTGCTCGCGATCCTCCTGTACCTGCCGCTGCCGAAGGAACTGGTGCCGCAGGAGGACCGCGGTCGCGTCGAAATTTTTGCGACCGGCCCCGATGGGGTTGGCCTGCGCTATATGGATCGTGAGACCGATCAGATCGAGGCGCTGCTGGAACCGTATCTGGCTGACGGCACGATCCGCTCCATGTTTACCACCGTCGGGTTTTACGATCCGAACCGGGTTGGGATCACGGCAACGCTGGCGCCCTGGGCGGAGCGGGACATCACGCAGCAGCAGCTGATCAGCCGGCTCAAACCGGAGCTTGCACAGGTGCCCGGATCCCGCGTGTCGGTGTTCGGCCGGGGCAGCCTGAACGTCGGCCGCGGCCGGCGCAGCGGGATCGAAGTTGCGCTGACCGGCGCCGATTACGCGTCGATTTATCTTGCCGCCCGGGAGCTTGCCAACGCGATAGATACGCAATCGAACATCCTTTCGAACGCCGATATCTCCTATCAGCCGACGCAGCCACAGCTGTCGATCCGCATCGACCGCCGGCGGGCGGCTGATCTCGACATCGCGCTGGAAGAAATCGCCTCGACGCTGCGTGCCATGGTCGACGGGGACGATCTCATCGACCTCAACATCGATGATCAGGCCATACCTATCGTCCTCGAGTCGGAAGCCGGAGCGATCGACGATCCATCCGACCTGCGCAACCTCTACGTGCGCTCCCGCGGCGGTACGCTGGTGCCGCTGTCGACGCTGGCGGTGATCGTCGAGGAGGGCGTCGCGGCAGAGCTGGATCGTACGGAACAGCGGCGGGCCATTGAACTGGATGCGGATATTGCGTCCGGCGTCCCGCTGGCAACCGCGGTGGCGGAGATCGAGCGACTGGCAGCCGCCACGCTGCCGGACAGCATCGACATGCTGCTGCAGGGCGAGGCGGATTCCCTCGCGGAATCCGAACGCGATCTGAAGCTGACCTACGCCTTTGCCCTGATCATCATCTTTCTGGTGCTCATCGCGCAGTTCGAGAGCCTGACCAGCCCGGTGGTGGTGATGCTGACTGTTCCCTTCGCCCTGGCTGCTGCGGTTTACGCGCTGTTCCTTACCGGCGTCTCGCTGAACATCTTTTCGCAGATCGGGCTGATCCTGCTCATTGGCCTGATGGCGAAGAACGGCATCCTGCTGGTCGAGTTTGCCGACCAGCTGCGGGCCCAGGGGCAGAGCGTGCGGGAGGCGGTGTTTCAGGCAGCAGTGATTCGTGCCCGGCCGATCCTGATGACCGTGGCTTCGACGGTCTTCGGTGCCCTGCCGCTCATCCTGTCCGCAGGTGCCGGAGCCGAGTCGCGCCAGGCCATCGGTTGGGTCGTGTTTGGCGGCCTGGGCCTGGCGACAGTGTTTACCCTGTTCCTGGCGCCGGTGATCTATCTCGGTGTGGCGCAGTTCAGCGCCGCGCGCAGCGCGCGCTCGCAGTCGCTTGCCGAGGAGCTTGCGGAAGCGGAACGGCTGCCCCTGAAAACCGACGGCGGTGAGGTCGGCTGATGGCGCGTCGCGCGCTCCTGCTCTGCGGCAGCCTGCTGCTGAGCGCCTGCATGATCGGTCCTGATCCGGTGGCGCCGGAGCTTGCGCTGCCGGCGGCATTTCAGACCACCGCTGCGGTTGCAGAAAGTGAGTCGGAAGGGCTGTGGTGGCGGGGCTTCGAAGATCCGGTGCTCGAAGAACTGGTTGCGGCTGCGTTGGCGCGTAATCTCGATCTCGAGAGTGCGCTGGCCGACCTTGATGCGGCCGATGCGCTCCGTCGTGCCGAGCGGTCCGACCTGTTCCCGATCCTCGATGGGTTCGTCGACTCCCAGCTCTCGACCGTGCGCAGCGATGGCACAACGGAAACCGACACCGCAAGCCGGGGTGGTGCTCTGCTGGCCTTTGAACCAGACCTGTTCGGCCGTCAGCGGCGGGGGCTGCAGGCTGCACAGGCGCGTTACGCGGCGGCGTCGTTGTCGGTGGCCGACCTCAGGCGGCTGGTCGTGCGTGCCGTTGCGCTGCGCTACATCGAGCTGCGACGGTCGGCAGCCCGTCTCGCGCTGCTGGACACCGCCCTCGAGCTGCAGCAGCGTACGCTCGAAATTGTCGAGTCGCGCTACCGGGCAGGGCTGTCCCCCAAGCTCGATGTCGATCGATCCGCAGCGGATCTGGCGCGAACGCGCGCGCGGCGGGGACCGTTGATGGAGAGCATGCGGTCCGCCGAGTACGCGCTGGCGGTGCTGCTCGGAGAGGCACCGCGGCAGGGCCTGGTCCCTGCTTCGGCTGGTGCCGCCATTCCGGCCTTCGGCAGCGGTCCGCCCATCGGAGTGCCTGCCGAGCTCGTTCGTCGACGACCCGACGTGCGTGCCGCCGAAGCCAGATTTCTGGCGGAAACGGCCCTGGTCGGCGTCGAGCTGGCGGATCTCTATCCGCGTCTCACCCTCCCCGGCAGCCTGCGCGCAGACCTGAATAGCTCAAGTGCGATTGCCGATCAGGCGACCCTGAACCTGACCGCCGTGCTCGATCTGCCGCTGCTCGACGGCGGCCGGCGCCGGGCGGAGGTTGCTGCGCAGCGTGCGAACGCGGCTGCGGTGCTCGCGGAGTACGAGCAGACGGTGCTCACGGCGCTCGAAGAAGTCGAGGCCGCGCTCGTTCGCATTGCCACGCTCAAGGATCGCCAGGCCCGGTTGGCCGACTCGGTAAATGCGAGCCGCTCCGCCTTCGAGCAGCTCGAGGCGCTGTATCGTGAGGGATTAGCCGGTTTTATCGACGTGCTCGACATTCAGCGGACGCTGATCGCCAGCCAGGAAGCGTTTCTGGATTCCGAAGCCGATGTTGCATCGGCGATCGTCGCACTGTACGCCGCGCTGGGGTCGGTGCCCGATCTCAGCTGAGGGTAGAGCCGCACGCGCCAGCGGATCCGCGAGCGACAGGGGAGGGAACAGCGAATGACAGATCGTGAGTGGTCATCGGTAGAAGAGGTTGAGAGCCTCTCGGACCTGGCGCGCTATCAGGCGCAGGTGCGCGGCGCCAAACCGGCGTTCGAATTTGAAGATCGGGTCACGACCTATGCGGCGTTCGACGCGCACATCAATCAGGTCGCCAACGGGCTGATCGCCGAGGGTGTTGGGCCGCAGACGCGGGTGGCTTTCCTCGACAAGAATTCGGACCTGTTCTACGAGGTGGTGTTCGGCTGCGCGCGCGCCAACGCCGTGTCTGTCGGCATCAACTGGCGGCTGGCACCGCCGGAAGTCGCCTACATCATCAACGATGCCGCAGCGGAAGTGCTGTTCGTCGGGCCGGACTTCCTGGGGCTGGTGGAGCAGATCCGCGGGTCGCTCTCGAACATCAAGCGAATCGTCGCCATGGCGCCGGGTCATAGCGAGTGGCCCGCCTTCGAAGCCTGGCGCGACGCGCAGCCCGCAATCGATCCACAGGTGCCTGCCGGCCGGGACGACATCTGCATTCAGATGTACACCTCCGGGACTACCGGCCACCCCAAAGGCGTGCAGCTGGCCAACCGGGCATTTTTTGATCTGCGCCGGATCCCGAAGCATGACGACATGGCGTGGAACGAATGGACCGAAGCCGACGTCAGCCTGGTCGCCATGCCGAGCTTCCACATCGGTGGCGCCGGCTGGGGGATACAGGGTTTCCTGGCAGGCGCACGAGCAATCGTGGTCAGCGAGTTCGAGCCCGGCGCGGTGCTGTCGCTCATCGAGAACGAGGGCGTCAGCAAGATGTTCATGGTGCCGGCGGCGCTGCGGCTCTGTCTGCAGCACCCGCGGGCGCGCTCGACCAGCTACGACAGCATCCGCTACATCCTCTACGGCGCTTCGCCGATTCCCCTTGATCTGCTGCGCGAGGCAATCGAGGTGTTCCAGTGCGGATTCGTGCAGCTCTACGGCATGACGGAAACGACCGGCACGGCGACCTATCTGCCACCGGACGATCACGATCCGGCGGGCGGTAACGAGAAGATGAAGTCCGCCGGCAAACCCATGCCGGGCGTTCGGATCAAGATCGTCGACGAGCAGGGCAATCCGCTGCCACCGCGGGTGGTTGGAGAAATCTGCCTCGCCTCGGCGGCCAACATGAGCGGGTACTGGAACCTGCCGGAAGCGACGGCAAAGACCCTCATCGACGACTTCGTACATACGGGTGATGCGGGGTACCTCGATGAGGACGGCTACGTGTACGTGCACGATCGGGTGAAGGACATGATCGTCTCCGGCGGCGAAAACGTGTACCCGGCCGAGGTCGAGAGCGCCATCTTCGGCCACGAGGCGGTCGCCGACGTGGCCGTGATCGGCGTGCCGGACGAGAAGTGGGGCGAAGCGGTGAAGGCCGTCATTGTGCTGGCGCCCGGGGCATCGGTGACGGAAGACGCCATCATCGGCTTTGCGCGCGAACGTATAGCCGGCTTCAAGTGCCCGAAATCCGTGGACTTCATCGCGGAACTGCCACGCAACCCGAGCGGCAAGATCCTCAAGCGCGAGCTGCGCGAGCCGTACTGGAAAGGCTACGAGCGGCAGGTCAACTGAGACGATGGCGCAGCCCAGACAGCGTGGACCTGTCGCCGGCGTGCTGACCGGTGCTGCGGCTTTCGGGGACCGTCGATCGTGAGCGATGGCCTCGAGCAGCTGCTGAACGATCCGTTCATTCCCTTCGCAGCTCCGCTGTTTCTGTTGGCAATTGCCATCGAAGCGCTGTTGTCCCGGCGCCGCCAGCAGGAGCTCTACGACGGCCGTGATTTCGCGACGTCGATGAGCATGCTGCTGTTGTCTGTGCTCGTTGATCTGCTGCCGAAAGTCGGGGCGTTCGTGCTGTTCGTTGCGCTGCACGAGCTGAGCCCGCTGCGCGAATTAATCGTGCGTCAGTGGTGGGCCTGGCTGTTGCTGTTCCTGCTCGATGACTTCCTCTACTACTGGTTCCATCGCGCCAATCACGAGGTGCGGCTGCTATGGGCCGGTCACGTGCCGCATCACTCGTCGCTGAAGCTCAACTTCGGAACGGCGCTCCGGCAGGGGGTGGGCGAGCGGGTGCACAAGTACCTGTTCTGGATCCCGCTGCCGCTGCTTGGCTTTGATCCGCTGATGATCTTCTCGATGATCTCGCTGAACCTCATTTACCAGTTCTGGGTCCATACGGAGCTTGTCGACCGGCTACCGCGCTGGGTCGAGGCGGTGTTCAACACGCCGTCGCATCATCGGGTGCATCACGCGTCCAACCTGCGCTACCTGGATCGCAACCATGCCGGCGTGCTGATCATCTGGGATCGGCTGTTCGGTACCTTTGCTGCAGAGGTGGCAACGGATCCGCCGGTTTACGGGCTGACCCGGAACGTTGACAGCTTCAATCCGCTCACCGTTGCCGGCGGCGAGTACGTGCACCTGTTTGCGGATTGCGCGCGGGCCGAGCGTCTGGGGGACAAGCTCCGCCATCTCCTGCTGGCGCCCGGCTGGCGTCACGACGGCGAAGATCAGCGCGCTGATGTGCGGCGCGCCCGGGCAGCGGTTCAGCTCGGCTGAGGCGCCTGCTCGCTGGCGTGCCCCGCTAGCCCGACCCCGGCTTCGGCATAGACGTTGTAGACACTGCTGGCCCCGGCCTTCAGCAGCGCTTCGGCCTCGTCCGGAAACTTGGCGGTCGCCACCACCTGCCCGGCAAAGCCGGAGTCGCGCAGGCGGTTGATGACCGCGAGGGTCTTCTGCGCCACGGGGAGCGACAGCAGCACCAGTTCCAGGGTGTGCGACGCCTGAATCCGATCCCAGAAATCGGCATCGCTCGGATCGCCGCGGTAGACGGTGCGGCCGGCCGCCTGCTGGTTGACGACCGTAACCGGATCAATGTCGACACCGACGACCGTCGCGCCGTACTTCCGGTGCAGCTCGTCGTACGCGCCGGTGCCGACGCCACCCATCCCGATGACCGCAATGCGGGCTCTGCCGAGATTGATGAACTGATCGTCCGCAATCAGCTGCGCCCGCTGAAAGCGCCGCCAGAAGCCGGGATTGTCCGTGTAGATCCGGTCCACCACGACGTTCAGCATCGCAGCGATGACGTAAGACAGGGCCAGGGTGATGGCCAGTACGACCAGCCACTCGCTCGCCAGCAGCCCACGCTCGACGCAGAGCGCGGCTACGATCAGGCCGAACTCGCTGTAGTTGGTCAGGTTCGACGAGGCAAGCAGCGAGGACCGGGCCCGCATGCCGGACCGGACCAGCGCGAAGAAGAACAGCACGCCCTTGATCAGCACGAGCGGCGCCAGCAGCGCGGCGATCCAGAACGCGTCGGCGGTCAGCGGGCCAGACAGGCCGACGGACAGGAAGAAGCCGAGCAGAAACAGATCCTTGAATCCGAGCATGGCTTTCGCAAGCTCATCGGCCCGGCTGTGGCTGGCGACGATGACGCCGAGGATCAGCGCGCCGAGGTCACCCTTTAAGCCCAGCAGCTCGAACAGCTCGGCACCGCCCAGCGCCAGCAGAAAGCCGAACAGCACCAGCAGCTCCCCGTGGCCGAGCCGGGTCATCAGCGGGCTCAGCAGGGACCGGAGCGGAATGAGCAGCAGCAGCAGGGCGGCCCAGGGCGAGGGCGCTTTGCCGGTGGAAATGGCGAGGAAGATGACGGCGGCGATGTCCTGCATGAGCAGGATCCCGATCGCGATCCGGCCGTAGAGGGCACTCATCTCGCCGCGGTCTTCCAGCGCCTTGACGACGAACACGGTGCTGGAAAAGCTCAGCGCAAAGGCGATCAGCAGGATGCTCTCGGTGCTCTGGCCGGTGAACAGGGGGTAGCCGGTCCCGGCCAGCACCGGCATCAGAGCCGCGAACAGCGCAACGCTGATCAGCATGTGGCCGCCGGCAACGGCCCAGACCTGAGGTCGCGCCAGGGTGCGCAGGTTCAGCTTCAGCCCGACCGTAAACAGCAGCAGCGTAATGCCGAGGTCGGAGAGCTTCTGCAGCAGCGCGGTATCTGCGCCGCCGCTCGATGAGAGTAGAAAGCCCGTCGCGAGGTAGCCGACCAGCGGCGGCAGGCCGATGCTGCGGGCCAGCAGGCCGAGGCCGAATGCCAGCCCGAGCCAGGCAACCTCATTCAGCCCGATCGCGATCCATTCGAAGTCGGTCATGCGTCGGGGTCAGGTCACCGGGCTTATGTATGAAGGCGGGAAGGTTGGCGGCACGCACAGCGTTCTCATCGTTCACGTCCGGTAGTCTACCGCCACCGGCCGCGGCTGGCTCGGTGGCATGCGCCGATGTGCCGGATCCCGGGCGGCACCCGCCACGAGCGTGCCTAGTCCTGGGTGTTCAGCACCTCGGCGATGAGCGGGTTGGGAAAGCGGCGTTCGATGGTCACGGCGTAGAACGCCTCGGCCATATCGGGCAAGGACAGCGCCTGTACCAGCCGTCCGGACGTCAGCTCATCCTTCACCACGATCGCTGGCAGGACGCCGAGCCCGACGTCCTCGCGGGCCAGCAACCGCATCATGGCCATGTCATCAACCTCCGCGGCAATGATCGGCTCGACGTCCAGGCGGTCCGCCAGGGCGTCGAAGCTGGAACGGATGCTGCTGCCGGTCGTCGGCAGAATGATGGGATGGGTCGCCAGTATCGCGGGGATCTCCATTGGCGGGTTGGACCCGAGCCGCTCCGGCGTGCCGATCAGGCTGATCTGCTGCTCGGCCAGACGATGCGCCACCAGGGGCGTCATGGCGTCGTCCAGCGGCACCTGGTTCGTCAGCATAATGTCGAGGCTGAGCGACTCCAGCGCCCGGATCAGATCCGCCACGCTGCCTGAGCGAAGCACAACCTCGACGTCCGGTCGCTTGAGGATGGGGCGCAGGAAGTCGATCTGAAAGTTCCGGGACAGGGTCGCGAGGGCGCCGACCCGCAGCACGCTCCGTGGATTGCTCGCGTCCCGCAGGGTGGCGACCAGCTCGTCGCCGGCCGCGAAGATCTGGTCCGCGTGGTCGAGGGCGATACGCCCCGCTTCGGTGAGCAGCAGCTGCCTGCCGCGACGCTCGAACAGGGGGTGGCCAAGCCGTTCCTCGAGCTTGCGGATCTGGACCGAGAGCGCGGATTGGGTGACGTGGAGCCGCTCTGCGGTGCGTGTGAGATTCCCCTCGTGGGCCGTGGCCCAGAAATAGCGCAGGTGGTGATAGTTCAGCTTATCCATTGCGGCCAGTCCTCGGCTTCGGCGCTTTCGTTTCCTCTGATAGTTCTATTTTATAGAACGAAAACCTGAAAAAGATGAATTTTATTTCTAGCTGAGGCGTCCGTAGGCTTTCCTCTCACATCCAGCCACCGGAGGGGTCGCCCCTGATGTCGCTCGCCTATCTCTTACCGCTCGCCGCACCGGCCGTGCTGCTCGCCACCGGCATTTACGCCTTCGGGCGCTCCGGAGTCCGGGCCCGCGGGGTAACCGGCCCGGCCCAGCTTGCAACGTTGCTGGCCCTCGGGATCGTCGTCGCATCGATTCTCCTGCTGCTCGTCAGCGGGCCCGGGACCAGCCCGCTCCTGGGCACGGCCGGGATCGGCCTGTCAATCCGCCTTGATGTGGTCAGTGCCACCATGCTGCTGCTGGTCGCCTTCGTTGGCTGGATCGTGGTGCGTTATTCGATCGCCTATCTGGACGGCGAGGCGCGGCAGAGCGCGTTTCTCGGCTGGATGCTGACGACGCTCGCCGCCGTGTTGCTGCTCGTCCAGGCCGGCAACCTGGTACACCTCTTCCTGGCTTGGGTCATCACCAGCTTGAGCCTGCACCGGCTGCTGCTGTTCTACACCGACCGCGTGCCTGCGATCCGCGCCGGGCGCAAGAAGTTCGTCACCGCCCGGCTTGGTGACCTGGCGCTCCTCGGAGCCGTGGGCCTGCTGTTCAACGCCTTCGGCACGACCGACATTGCCACGCTGCTCGGGGCTGCCGAGGCTGGGGCTGCTGACGGTGGTGTCCTGCTGGCTGCGGGGCTGCTGGCGCTGGCGGCGATTCTGAAATCCGCCCAGTTTCCGAGCTACGGCTGGCTGCTCGAAGTCATGGAGACGCCGACGCCGGTGTCCGCCCTGCTGCATGCCGGGGTCATCAATGCCGGGGGCTTTCTGCTCATCCGCTTTGCTGACGTCATGCTGCAGGCGCCCGGGATCCTGGCCGTGCTGGTGATGATCGGCGGCTTCACGGCCCTGATCGGGGGCTGCGCCATGCTGGCCCAGCCGGCCGTCAAATCGTCGCTCGCCTGGTCAACGATCGCGCAGATGGGCTTCATGATCATGCAGTGTGGATTTGCGCTGTTCCCGCTGGCGCTGCTGCACATCGTTGCCCATTCGCTCTACAAGGCACACGCGTTCCTCAATTCGGGGATGGCGGTCGAGAACGTGGCCAGCATCCGTCGCCCCGGTCCGATTGCGATCCCCGGTGCCTGGGCAGTCATTCGAGCGTTTCTGCTGGCGCTGTCGATCTACGCGCTTATCGCCGTTGGCTTCGGGATCGAGTCCAAATCGCCGCAGGCGCTTGCGCTCGGCGCGATCCTGATCTTCGGCGTGGCCTACCTCATTGCTCAGGGACTCGCCGATGCCGCCCCGCTGGCGCTGACGCAGCGCACGGTGGCCTATTCGGTTGCAGCCTCGGTGAGCTACTTCCTGCTGCAGACCGTTGCGACCTGGCTGACCGCGGGCACGCTGCCGGTCACGCCGGCACCAGGATCGCTGGAGTGGGCGCTGCTGGTGCTCGCGGTGGTGAGCTTCGCCGCCGTCGCGGTAGGGCAGGCCATGTTCCCGCTCTGGGCTTACCACCCTGCCGCCGCAGGTCTGCGCGTGCACCTGTCGCAGGGCCTCTACGCCAACGCACTGTTCGACCGGCTGGTCGGCAACTGGTCGACGCGACGCACCCTGTCCGTGCCGCGTGCCTGAGCAAACAAGGAGATCATGATGATGAAGCAAGAGCTGAAACTGGATCCCTCGGCGTTGGCGCAGGCCATCGAGCATGCGGTGCGGCAGATTCCGCCGCTGTGGCCGCTCGCCTCTTCGGTCGCGGTTAATCCCTTTCTCGGGCAGACCTCGCAATCGCTCGCTGAAGTCAGCGCCCTGCTTGGCCGCATTGGTGGCGTGCAGGTGACCATGCCCCGGGACTGGTATCGGGAGCGCATCGCCAACGGAATCATCACCGACGCTGATCTGGCGGCGGTGCTCGACAGGTCGACCGCAGCGGCAAAGCCCGCAAGTGTCGAGGCCCTCCGGGCTGCGGCTGAAGAGGAGCGGACGCCTGCAGCCGCGCTGCCGACCATTGCCGATCTGGTGGTAGAGGGCAGTGGCATCGAGTGGCCTGATCTCATCGCAGAGCGGATCGGCAACTGGGCGGCCGGTTACTTTGATGAGGGCCAGGCGCTCTGGGCCGCGCCGCGCGGTCGTCATGCCTGGGCCGCCTACTGTGCGCACGCAACCCATGATCTGACGCCGGAAATTGCGGGTCTTAAGGGTTTTGCCAGGTTTGTCGCTGAAGCACCGGAAAACCCGCGCGACGCCATCGCGCGGGCGGTGCGGCGGCTCGGCATCGCCCCGGAAGCGCTCAGCAGCTACTTCCACCAGCTGCTCTTCACCCTTGGTGGGTGGGCGCAGTACGGACGGTATGAGCTGTGGCGCGCTGAGCTGGCCGACGAGACCGATCGGACGCTGACCGACCTGCTGGCGATCCGCCTGCTCTGGGAAGAGGCGCTGTACCTGCAGTACAAAGGCCGGCTTGGACCCCGCTGGGAGAAGGTCTGCGCAGCGCACGCCGAGCCTGCGGAACCGACGGCGCAGGAACTGGTAGACGTGCTGCTGCAGGAGGCTGCGGAGCGCGCCGCGCAACGATCGCTGGCCGCTACGCTCGAGTCCCCGGTGCCACAGTCGCATGCTGGACGCCCGGCGCTGCAGGCCGCGTTCTGCATCGATGTTCGCTCCGAGGTCTTCCGTCGCGCTCTGGAGGCGGTTGATCCTGCCATCCGCACGCTCGGATTTGCCGGATTCTTTGGCGTTTCCGTGGCGCATAAGCGCTTTGCATCGGATACCGTCGAGCGGCGCTTGCCCGTGCTGCTCAATCCAGGGGTCAGCTCGGTGTCCTGTGGTCACGACCACAAGGAGGAGGAACTGGCAGAACGCTACACGGCTCGCGCAACGCGGGCCTGGGGCCGCTTCAAGCTGGCTGCAGTGTCCTCCTTTGCCTTCGTTGAAGCGACGGGTCTGGTCTATGCCGCGAAGCTCATTCGCAATGCGCTGGGGATCAACGAGACGCCGGTGCCGAACGATCCGCCACCGCGGTTCGAACCGGAGCTGGACTTTGAGTCACGTCTTGGCGCAGCAGAGACCGTTCTGCGGGCCATGTCGCTCACCGGCAATTTTGCCCGGCTCGTCGTGCTGGCGGGACACGGTGCCAACGTAGTCAACAACCCGCATGCCAGCGGACTGCACTGCGGCGCCTGCGGCGGCTATTCCGGAGAGGTGAACGCGCGGCTGCTGGCCGGTCTGCTGAACGACGCGGCCGTGCGAGAGGGTCTGGTCAAGCGTGGTATTCACATTCCGAGCGACGTGCTGTTCGTTGGCGCGCTGCACGACACCACAACGGACCGCGTCACGCTCTACGAGACCGATCATCCGAGCAGCGCGCACGCGGCCGATCTCCAGCAGGCGCGCGAGTGGTTTGCGGCGGCCGGCGTGGCTACGCGCTCGGAACGCGCGCTGCGGCTGCCACGGGCAGAGCGCGAGTACGACATTCCCGACCGTGCCCGCGACTGGGCCGAGGTGCGGCCGGAGTGGGCCCTGGCAGGCTGCAAGGCGTTCATTGCGGCACCTCGTGGGCGCACCTCGGGCCGTAGTCTCGAGGGTCGGGCGTTCCTGCACGACTACGACTGGCAGCAGGATCAGGCGCAGGGCTATGGTGTGCTGGAGCTGATCATGACAGCGCCGGTGGTGGTTGCGAGCTGGATCAGCCTGCAGTACTTCGGCTCGACGGTGGCGCCGCAGAGCTTCGGCTCCGGTAACAAGCTGCTCCACAACGTGGTCGGCGGCTTCGGCGTGTTCGAGGGCAACGGTGGCGTGCTCCGCGGTGGGCTACCCTGGCAGTCGGTGCACGACGGCGAGCGGTTCATGCACGAACCGTTGCGGTTGTCGGTCTGCATCGAAGCACCACGAGAGGCGATGAACGACATCCTGGCGCGCCACGACAACGTGCGCGAGCTCTTCGACAACGGCTGGTTGCATCTGCTGGCGATGGATTCGGACGGCCGGCTCGAATGGCGCTACTCCGGCAACCTGACCTGGCAATCGATGACCGGCGAAGCTGAAGTCCTGCAGCCGGAACCGCTGGAGCGCGCAGCCGGCTAAGGACTATTGCGGATTGCAGGGCTGGTGCTGATCCAGTGAGCTAGGGGGATTGCTGCTACCGGGGCTGTCCCATGAAAGGCTCACTATCATCGTTCGTCCGCCGCGCGGTGGCGGGGCTCAAGGGGTGGGCGGTGCTGGCCGTGCTGCTGCTCTCGAGCTGCGCGTCCATGAAGACCGGCGTGCACTTCGATGAGCAGTACGATTTTGCGGGGATGAAAACCTTTACCTGGCTGTCGGACGAGCCGGCGGTGATTCCGCCGGATGCCGACCCGGGGAACAGCCCGTTGCTGCACAGATACATCAAAGAGGCGATCCGCGACACCTTCGAGGAGGGTGGATTTCGCTGGGTCGAAGACCGTGCCGATGCCGACTTTCTGGTGGGCTACCTGATCGGCTCCCGGGATCGGATTGCGAGCAGCACGTACTCGGAGGTCTATCAGGGGCGTTCCTGGTTCCCCGACGAGCCCGGTACCTATATGTCGACCGAGGCTGCAGATCATCAGGTGTTCCGGGAAAGCACGCTTTCCGTTGACGTCTTTGCCGCTGCGACGCAGCAGCCGATCTGGCATGGCTGGGCGACGCGGACAATTACCGACGCCGATCGGTCCGCTCCGCGGGCGCCGGTGCGGGAAGCCATCAGTCAGATCCTCGCGCCCTTTCCACCGTAGCGGGTTCACACGCACGGTGCAGCCCTCGTCGTGCGGATGGCCAGACGCGGTCTGCCAGACGCGGTCTGCCAGACGCGGTCGGCCAGACGTGGTCTGCCAGACGTGGTCGGCCAGACGTGGTCGGCCAGACGCGCACGTGTGAGTTCGGTCGCCAACTTCGGGAGGCCTCGGGTTCCCCCTATTTGAATCCACCCGGCAACCCAGACAGTACCTCTGTGAGAGCGTGAATCAGGAGCCAGGATCATGACGATGGATGCGGTTGGTGAGAATTTCTGGGGCGCGAAGCTCGTCGAAAACGGCTGGCGGACACTCAAGGGTGGTGCGCACCGCGCGCTGACTTATTTTGCGCCCAAACAGGGGGACAGCGAGGAAAGCACCACGCAACGTTGGGGTTTGCTCGCAACCGAACCCGCTGCGCAGTGTTCAGGCGCATTCGATGCAGTGGCTGGCGGTCGGTACGGTATCCAGCCTGGCCTCGTTGGTCTGGTCCATCTCGTTGCCGCAGCCGGGGCAGGTGCCGCAGGTCCCCGGCTCGATCCGTCGCAGCGCCGCGTTGGTGAGCGTCACGCCTTCGCGTAGCTGATTCCGTTCAGTTCGCATTCTCGGAGGCGGGTTCCATCATGCCCTCGAGCTCGTTGCTCGAGGTAAACACGTAGACGCCAATACGCACGTAAGGCGCGGTTGATGGCTCGCCACGGGGTACGTTGTCGGGAATGGGGTTGCGCACCGGCTGCAGGCTGAGCAGGTAGTCGGCAATGGCTTCGAGGTCGGCATCGCGCAGCTGTGCGTAGTTGAGCCACGGCATGGCACGGTTCATCTGCTCGCCGCTGTGGTTGCGGCCGGCGCTGATCGCGGCGACGACATCGTCCCTGCGCCAGCCACCGAGGCCGGTCTCCGGATCTGGCGTCAGGTTGCCAGCGAAGACGATCCCGGGATTGGCTTCATCCTCAGCGTAGCTGTAGGCGATGCCGATGTTGGAACCCGCGAGCCAGGCACCGTCCGGCTGACCGAGGAGCGCCCCGCCCGTGTGGCACTGCCCGCACCCCAGCAGCCCGACCAGATACTCGCCCTGCGCGACGGTGTCCGTCTGTGTGGGGACGGTGCTGCAGGCGCCGAGGAGCATTGCGCTCAAGCCGGCAAAGACGGCGCGGATCGGACTGCTGGTCATGACATGGGCTCCTTGTTACCAATTTCCCTACGTGAAGGGACAGCGCGGTGCTTCCGGACGGCAAACCTCCGCAGCGCTCTGTTTCTGCGGAGCCTTTCGAATCATAGGGTCGTCCGGCTGCGGCCTGGATTGGTAGTTTCCGCAGCGCCGGGGTGACGGTAAGTAGATGTACCCATGGTCTGGGCTGCAGCCGGGCGCAGAATTGGCGTTTCTGGCTTGAGGATGAAGCTATGGCGGACGAAACCAAGCGCAACTACCTGAACGCATTGATGGACCGGCTGCGGGAAGAGCGGGACCACCTTCGGGTTCAGGCTGAGCTCGGGAAGATGGAAGCGCGCGAGGAATGGCAGGAGCTCGAGAAGAAGTGGCAGCACTTTGAGGACCGCTTCGACGATATCGAAGACGAGATCGAAGACACGCTGGAGAAGGTGGGCGATGAGCTCAAAGGTGCCTATCGCCGCCTTCGTGATCGTCTGACCGACTAACCCGATCGCTGCTGCGCTTGGCGCTTTCCGGCCAATCTTCCGCGCTGCGGCGCGCCATTGGCCTGCCCGCGCTCGTCCTCTACGGGCTGGGCACGACCATCGGCGCAGGCATCTACGCCCTGCTCGGTGAAGTAACGGCCGTTTCCGGTGCGCTGACGCCGTATGCCTTCCTGCTCGCGGCGCTGCTGGCGGCTGGCACTGCCCTGTCGTTTGCCGAGTTTGTGCAGCGTTACCCGACCGCCGGTGCTGCGGCCTTCTTCGTCTCCCAGGGGCTCGGTTCGCCGCGAGTGGGGCAGCTGGTTGGTGGGCTGGTTGCGACTGCGGGGCTCGTTTCCGCAGCGGCCCTGCTGAATGCCTGTGTCGACTATCTGCAGACCTTTTTCACCCTCTCGCCCGCAGTGCTTGAGCTGTCGGTGCTCGGGGCTCTGACGGCGGTCTGCCTCTGGGGTATCGGCCAGTCGGTCTGGCTGGCTGGCGTGATCTGTCTGCTCGAGATCGGTGGGCTGCTGTGGATGGCGACGCTGGCCCTACTCGATACCAGCCCGGCCCCCGCGCTTGGCGCTGCGACCGGGCTGGCGGCCGGTGCGGTCGTTCCTCCGTTCTCCGAGATTGGGGGTGGCGCCGTGCTGGCAGGGGCAGTGCTGGCCTTTTACGCTTTCATTGGCTTCGAAGACATGGTCGAAGTGGCAGAAGAGGTGCGCCACGTGCGGCGCACCTTGCCGCTGGCGATTATTCTGACGCTGCTGCTGACGACCGCGCTCTACCTGCTGCTCGTCGTGGGGGCTCTGCGCAGCCTGGGCGTCGCGGGACTGGCGGGCAGCGCAGCGCCGCTGGCGGTGCTGTCGCAGCACCTGCTTGGGGGTGAGCCGAGGGTCATTACCTTCATCGCCGTCGCCGCGATCAGCAACGGCGTGCTGATTCAGATGATCATGGTCTCGCGCGTGTTCTACGGCTTGAGCAGCCGCGGTCAGGCGCCGGCGTGGCTTGCCAGCGTTGCCGAGCGGACGCAGACCCCGGTCGCCGCGACCCTGGTCGCTGCTGCCATCATTCTGCTGCTGGCCCTGTCCGGCAGCCTTGGGGGCCTTGCGCAGGCGACGTCGCTGCTGATGTTGACCGTGTTCTTTCTGGTCAACGTCGCGCTGTTCCGCCTCAAGCGGCATGCGCTCGGCGAAGAGCGCGGCTGGCTGCCGATCTGGGTGCCGGTCTTCGGCGCGTTGGCCTGTGTGCTGCTCATTGCGGCGTCGCTGTTCTCCCTGACGTAGGGTCCTCTTGGTTCCGTCCGCGGGTTAACGTTGTCGCTCGGGGATGGCTTGTGCTTCAGACCCGGGAGGTCAGGTGGCGCCAATGGAAGTGACGGGTTTTGCGGTACTGCAGGTGCTGCTGCTGCTCATCAGCGTGCCCCACATCCTGCTGTTCAAATCCGATCATCGTGCATCGCTCGGCTGGCTCGGTCTGGTTTTCCTGCTGCCGGTGGCTGGTCCTCTGTGCTACTGGTTGTTCGGCATCAATCGGGTTCGGCGCAAGGCTCAGCACCCCGATGTGTTGCGCTGGACCGATCAGGGCACCGTGCCACCGGTGTTGCCCGAGCTGCTCGACGGCGCCGGTACGCTTGAGCAGGTGGGGCTGCGGGTCAGCGGCGAGACCATCGTTGGCGGCAACCGCGTCGAGCCGTTGTTCAATGGTGAGGCGGCATTTCCGGCGATGCTTGCAGCGATCGAGGCGGCGCAGCATGAAGTGCTGCTGTCGACCTTCATTTTTGACGACGACGATCTGGGGCGTCGGTTCGTAGCCGCCCTCGAGGGTGCGATGGCCCGCGGCATCGTGGTTGCCGTGCTGGTCGATGACCTGGGCCGGCGGTTCCGGTTCCCGACCATCGTGCCGCGGCTTCGCCGTGCCGCGATACCGACCCGTCGGTTCATGCCCATGCGCGTACTACCGCCGAGCGTGTCGCTGAATTTGCGGAACCATCGCAAGCTGCTGCTCGTCGAC
>JBCDGJ010000061.1:0-27025 GCA_038757945.1 Pseudomonadota bacterium | reverse complement strand
GAGGCGGAGCCGCGTTCTTCATCAAGGGAGGCGGAGCCGCGTTCTTCATCAAGGGAGGCGGAGCCGCGTTCTTCATCAAGGGGGGCGGAACCGCGTTCTTCATCAAGGGAGGCGGAGCCGCGCTCTCGCTGGAAGGAGGCGGAGCCGCAGACGAGCCCTTCCCGGGATGGCGACCCTGCACCAGCAGCAACTCCTGAATGCGCACCGGCACATCGCGCGTCAGCGCGGTTGGCAGTGCCAGAGGACCATCGACCGCACGAACCGCCAGGTAGTCGATGGATCCGGGCGCGGCCGTGGCCGCATCGTGGGCCAGCGCCAGCGTCATCCGACACCGCGCCACTGGACAGTCCTGAGCCGTCAGCTCAATCCGAAAACGATGCTGCTCGTCGGGATTCCGTGCCAGCAGGCGCACGCCGAGCTCCGCATCCCCACCGTCGGCCGCGGCACCTCGCCAGCGCAACATGCCCTGAGCCGCCAGCGTATTGCTGTGCCAGAGCATCGCGCGCCAGTCGAAGTCTGCCGGCGGCGGCATGCCGGCCAGACCCCAGCGGCCGGACTCGGTGCGTGCCAGGACCATCGTCATCGCTCGTCCGGACGCAGCAGCGAGCACCAGCTTCCGCCGCAGCAGGCTTTCGAAGACCGCCAGCTCGAGCTGCAGCCCATCAATACTGCTTTCGCCGAACCGAACGACGTCGAACCGGAGCTGCGGATTCCAGCCGCGCCAGTCCGCGCGGATACCGGAGACCTTCACTGCGTTGTTCGGCACCACCAACCCGACGACGCCGTTCGCCTGCTCGTCGTCGACGTAGTGCAGGCCGATTCGCAGCGCCAGCAACGTCAACGCGAGCAGCACCGTCAGCCAGCGCAGAAGGGTCCAGAGCAGGCGTGCACTGCCGGCCAGCATCGCAGTCTCAGCCGCGGCGCGCGAGCGCCGACCGACGCCTCGAGCCGGTCACCGCCGAACCCCCTGGATCAGCGCCAGATCGAACTGTCCGGGACCGTAGCCGGGTTCAACCTGCATGCGCATCTCGCGACCCACCAGGCGGGCCAGGTGCCCGAGCGTATCGGAGTCCTCATCGAGCAGGCGGTCAACCACGTTTTCCGATGCGCGGATCAGGTACTCGCCGCTCCCGGGATCCGCATCCAGCGACCGACCGTCCGCGTCCTGGATGATGGCGCGGAAAATCTCGGCGCAGGTTGTCGCCGCAGTCCGCGTCAGGCCGGTGCCCGCGCACCGTTCGCAGGGTTCGCAGAGCTGCTGCGCCAGGCTTTCCCGGGTTCGCTTGCGGCTCATCTGCACCAGCCCCAGGCTGCTGAAACCTTCGATCTGAACCCGGGCCGAATCCTGCTCGCAGGCGCGCTCCAGCGCACGCAACACCTGCCGCCGATGGTCCTCTTCCATCATGTCAATGAAATCGATGACGATGATGCCGCCAAGGTTGCGTAGCCTGAGCTGTCGCGGGATCGCCTGCGCCGCTTCCAGGTTGGTGCGGAATACGGTTTCCTCCAGCGTGCTCGAGCCGAGGAACTTTCCCGTGTTGATGTCGATGGTGACCATCGCTTCGGTCTGCTCGATCACCAGGTAACCCCCGCTCTTCAGCGGCACCTGGCTCTGCAGAGCGCGCTCGATTTCCTCCTCCACGCCGTAGCGTTCGAACAGCGGTCGCTGCCCGCTGTAGAGCTTGACGACGTCGCTCGCATCGGGAAGAAACTCTTTAACAAAGTCCCGTACGCGGCCGAAGGTCGGATCGTGATCGATCAGAATGTCGCCGAGGCGGGCCGTGGCGAGATCGCGCACGATGCGGATGTGCATCGGCAGCTCCTGGTACACGACACCCGGGCAGCTGACCCCGTGGCGGTTGCGGAGTACCCGATCCCACATCCGCGACAGAATGTGCATGCTTCGGGCAATGGTCTCGGTATCGGAGCCATCGGCAGCGGTTCGCGCGATGAAACCGGTAGCGCTCTGCTGTTTCTCCCGCTCGCAGTCGATCAGCGCCCGCAGGCGTTCCCGTTCCTCGTCCTGCTCGATCCGCTGCGAAATGCCGATGTGATCGGTAAACGGCGTCAGCACCAGGTACCGGCTCGCGATCGCGACCTGTGTGGTGAGCCGCGCGCCCTTGCTGGAAATCGGATCCTTGGCGATCTGCACCATGATTTCCTGGCCGGTGCGGAGCAGCGAGCGTATGTCCTGCAGAGGCTCGGCAGCACCGTTCTCCTGCCCCGCATCGAGGTCCCGCCGTTTGACGATGTCGCTCGCGTGCAGGAATCCTGGCCGCTCCAGCCCGACGTCGACAAAGGCCGCCTGCATCCCCGGAATGACCCGCTCGACGCGTCCGAGATAGATGTTGCCGGTCAGGGAGTAGTTATTTGCTCGAGCCAGATGGACTTCCTGCACGCTGTTGCCGTCCAGCAGCGCAACCCGCGTTTCGAAATCACTGACATTGATCAGAAGTTGTTCGGTCATACTGCTCTGCCTTACCGCGTCTATCGATGATCGAACCCCGAGCGCCGTACCGGCAGCTCAACGGTCGCTGACGTCAGATCCTGCTTCACGAGCGCTGCGACGCAGCCCCCAGGGGTCGATCGCCAATCGTCGCAGCAGCGTCTCGAGCCGCGCCAGCGGCAATCCAGCGACGCCGCTGAAGGTGCCGGACAGCCAGCTGACGAACGTGCCGCCGTAGCCCTGAATGCCATAGCCGCCAGCCTTGTCGAACGGCTCGCCGGTGGCAATGTACGCCTCTATCTCCGCTTCGGTCAGAGACCTGAATTCAATCTCGGAGCGATCGACCTCTAGCGCTTCGGCAGCGGCGGTCGCTGCGTACACGGCCGTCAGCACGACGTGCCGGCGCCCGGCCATTCGCAGAAGCATCGATCGCGCTTCCTGAACAGAAGCTGGCTTGCCGAGAATGAGATTGTCTATCGAGACCGTGGTATCAGCAGCAATCAGAGCGCGCTGTTCGCGCCCACCAGGGCCCCCACCGAGCCACCCCCCATCGCGCCGGCGCGCCATGCGTCCCTTGGCCCGGGCAACCCGCTCGACATAGGGCCCAGCGGCCTCCTCCGGCAGCACGGCTTCGTCGACATCAACGGGGCGCACTCGGATCGGGAGGCCGACGCTTTCCAGCAGCGCCCTCCGGCGCGGCGAGGCAGAAGCCAGCACGATGCCGGCAGCAAAATCGTCTAACGGTTCAAGCTCAGTCAACAGCGATGGTTCTGGTCACCCGTGCCAACGCACCATACACCAGCGGCCAGCAAAGGGCGCTGATGAAGGGCGTCACCAGGAGCCCCGCCGAGAGCGGAACGCCGAGCGTCCAGTGCAGCACCAGTGCCCGCCACAGTTCGGCAATCACGACCAGCACAAACAGCATTAACGCGTGCTGTACCAGCGAGTACATCCGCAGCCGCTCGTAAAGCTGCCAGCCGATGAACGCGACCAGCGCCAGCATCACCCCGTTCAGGCCGAGCGGCTCGGACAGCAGCACGTCGAGCAGCAGCCCGAACAGCCATAGCGCGATCAGGCCGAGCCGATGCGGCGCGTGGATGGTCCAGAAGAACAGCACCGAAACGACCCACGCCGGGCGCAGCCAGCCGGTCCAGCCGGGTAACCAGTGCGGCAGATGGGCGATGGCCAGCAGGACCGCCAGCACCAGGGTCAGGAAAATGAGCCAACCGCCGTTGCCGGGATTCACGGCTGTGCCTCCGTTGCCTGCGGTGGCAGCACGACGAGCACATGGCGGATGCGATCGAGCGCAGCAGCCGGCTGCACGGCAATCCGTGCCAGCGCCGCTGTCGGGTCAATCTGCACCGATGCCACCAGGCCCACCGGATACCCCGCCGGGAACCGCTGGCCGAGGCCGGAGCTCACCAGCAGGTCGCCCTGGCGAATGTCGGCAGTGACTGCAACACCCTCGAGATCGAGCCGGCCGGGTTCGCCGGAGCCGCTGGCGATGCCACGCACGCCGGTCCGGTTGCTGACGACGGGCACCGCGTGCTGAGAATCCGACACCAGCAGGACCTCAGCGGTCAGCTGGTCGACGGCAACGACCTGCCCAACCAGACCTTCGGCATCAATCACCGCATGGCCGACCTGTACGTCCTGCGCGCTGCCCTTGTCGATGACCACCTGCTGGCGCGTCGGCGTTGGATTCACCCCGATCACCTCGGCCACCAGGACGTCGTGGGCAACCCGGCGCCGGCTGCCGAGCAGCTCCCGGAGCTCCGCGTTCTCAGCCCTGAGGGTGGCGAACTGCTGGGAGATCTGCGCCAGCTTGAGCCGCTCCATCTCGAGCAGCGCGTTGCGACGGCGCAGCTCGGCGTGGCTCGCAAAGACGTCATCAAGCTGGCTGCCAACCAGGTAGGGGGCTTCGGCGACAACACGCAACGGGCTGACGAGCGCATTGAGCTGGGCTCGGGGGCTTTCGAGCAGCCGGGTGTTGAGTTCGGTGAGGATCAGCAGGGTGGACAGCACCGTCAGGGCCAGCAGCAGCCAGCCGGCACCGGATTGCTCGGCGAACAGCGGTTTAATCGGCGCCTCCGCAGGCGCCCGCCTTATTCGGTGTGAAACAGACCCGCATTGCCCGGAGTATCCATCAGTTCGAGCGCTTTCCCGCCACCTCGGGCAACACAGGTCAGCGGGTCGTCAGCGACAATGACCGGCAGGCCGGTTTCTTCGGCGAGCAGAATGTCCAGATCACGGAGCAGCGCACCACCGCCGGTCAGCACCATGCCGGTTTCCGCAATGTCCGACGCCAGCTCCGGCGGGCACTGCTCCAGAGCACTCTTGACCGCCGATACGATCATGGATAGCGGCTCCTGCAGCGCTTCGAGGATCTCGTTGCTGTTCAGGGTGAAGCTGCGCGGCACGCCCTCGGCCAGATTCCGCCCGCGAACGTCGATCTCGAGCATGTCTTTCTGCGGGTAGGCGGCGCCGATTTCTTTCTTGATCTTCTCGGCGGTGGTCTCGCCGATGAGGCTGCCCTGCGTTCGGCGCACATAGGCGACGATAGCCTCGTCGAACCGATCTCCGCCAACCCGCACGGTATCCGAGTAGACCACACCGTTCAGCGAGATGATTGCGATTTCGGTGGTCCCGCCACCGATATCAACCACCATGGTCCCGCGTGCTTCCTCGACCGGCAGGACCGCACCGATGGCCGCCGCCATGGGCTCTTCGATCAGGTGGACGTCGCGCGCTCCGGCAGACAGCGCACTCTCGCGGATGGCGCGCTGCTCGACCTCCGTCGACTGACAGGGTACGCAGACCAGCACTCGCGGGCTCGGGCGGATGAACGCGTTCTCATGCACCTTGGCGATGAAGTACTTGAGCATCTTCTCGGTCACCCGAAAGTCGGCGATGACGCCGTCCTTCAACGGCCGGATGGCGGTAATGTTGCCGGGAGTTCGCCCGAGCATCCGCTTCGCGTCGAGACCAACGGCGGCAACGCTCTTCTGGTTGCCCTGGGTACGGATGGCAACCACCGACGGTTCGTCAAGCACGATGCCCTGATCGCGAACGTAGATGAGCGTATTGGCGGTACCGAGATCAATCGAGAGATCCCGGGAAAACAGGCCGCGGAAGTACTTGAACATTGAGTGTCCGTCTCAAGCTGAGGTGTGTCCCGGGATCTTTTCTTCCAGATAGACCACGCCGGAACGCTAGCCCTTACGAGTGTAGTCCCACAGGCGGCGCGACTGTAGCAACCCGTTCACACTTGGGCAATTCAGCTCGCCGTTCGCCGGGCACCGCCGCTGCGCTGGGCCCGACGGGTGCGCGGACCGCGAACAGCTTCGCCTTGAACGGCTTCACAACGTAAACTCGACGCATGACAGACGGCATCGACATCGACCACCTGTGCGCGCTCGCAAAGCTCGACCTGCCCAAGGAGGAGCTGACCGCTGCGCGCTCGGACCTCGAGAACATCGTCCTGATGGTAGACGCCATGCAGGACGTCAATACGGAAGGCGTGGAACCGCTCTCGCACCCCATCGAGTTTCCCGCGCGGCTGCGCGAGGATGTGGTTACCGAGCAGGTCGATCCCGAGCAGTTCCAGCACAACGCGCCGGACACCGCGGCACAGCTGTTTCTGGTCCCGAGGGTCGTCGAATAGCCATGCAGCCTTTTGCTACGGTGCGGGAGCAGGCCCGCGCGCTCGCTGCCGGCGAGCTGTCGAGCGTCGAGCTCTGTGCTTCGCTCCGGGAACGGGCGCGCGCATTCGAAGGGCTGAACGTCTTCATCAGCCATAACGAACAGCTCGAGCAGCAGGCGGCAGCGGCTGACGCGCAGCGCGCGGCCGGCGCTCACGGCAAGCTGCTCGGCATACCGCTGTCGCACAAAGACATCTTCATGACCGAGGGGCTGCGCACCACCTGTGGCTCGCGCATGCTGAGCGAATTCATCGCGCCCTACTCCGCAACGGCGATCGAGCGGTTTCTTGACGCCGGCACGCTGCTGCAGGGCAAGCTCAACATGGACGAGTTCGCCATGGGCTCGTCAAATGAAAACAGCTTCTTCGGCCCGGTGGGCAATCCCTGGGACCCGGCCCGGGTGCCGGGAGGTTCCTCCGGCGGTTCGGCGGCTGCCGTCGCCGCAGGGCTGTGCGCGGGCAGTACCGGCACAGACACCGGCGGCAGTATCCGGCAACCGGCCGCGTTCTGCGGCGTCAGCGGCATCAAGCCAACCTACGGCCGGGTCTCACGGTGGGGGATGGTGGCCTTCGCCTCGAGCCTCGACCAGGGCGGCGTGATGGCACGGGATGCGGCCGATCTGGCGCTGCTGCTCGCCGTGATGCAAGGGCATGACCCCCGTGACTCGACCAGCCTCACCGACACCGACCCCTGGCTCGACGCCGTGGCCGCAGCCCCGCTCGAGGCGATCGACGGCCTGCTGGCAAGCGACGAGAAACTCACGATCGGCCTGCCGCAGGAATACTTTGACGGCAACTCTGCAGGCGCCCGGGCGCTGGACGCGATCCGTGGGGTCATCGAAGCGCGCGGGCACCGCCTGCTGGACGTCAGCCTGCCAAACACCGGTGTGGCGATTCCGGCGTATTACGTCATCGCCGGCGCCGAAGCATCAACCAACCTGTCGCGCTACGACGGCGTGCGCTTCGGCCATCGCACCGAAACGGCAGACGATCTCGAAACCCTGTATCGGCGATCGCGCTCCGAAGGCTTCGGGGCCGAAGTGAAGCGACGGATACTCACCGGCACTTACGCGCTCTCCGTAGGCTACTTCGATGCCTATTACCTGAAGGCACAGCGGCTGCGCCGGCTCATCAGCGAAGACTTCGCAAGCGCCTTCGAGAGCGTCGATCTGCTGTTGACCCCAACCACGCCGAGCCCGGCCTTCGAGCGCGGAGCCGTGTCCAACCCGGTGACCATGTATCAGCAGGACGTCTTTACCGTGCCCGCCAGCCTCGCCGGGCTGCCGGCACTCTCCATTCCGTGCGGCCATGAGCAGGGTTTACCATTCGGCGCCCAGCTCATCGGCCCCCATCGGGCCGAGGAACGCCTGCTGAAGCTGGCTCACCAGGTGCAGCAGGCATCGGACTGGCACCGGGCGACTCCGAAGCAGAAGGCACTACCAGCATGAGCAACGCGGGGCGCTGGGGCGAGTGGGAGCCGGTCATCGGCCTCGAGGTGCACGTGCAGCTGTCGACGAGCAGCAAAATGTTCTCCGGGGCCGGCACCGCGTTCGGAGCCGCGCCCAACTCCCAGGCCTGCGCGGTGGATCTGGGGCTGCCGGGCGTGCTGCCGGTCATTAATCGAGCCGCCGTGCACAAAGCCGTGCGCTTCGGCCTCGCCATCGGTGCCGAGGTTAACCAGCATTCGATCTTCGACCGCAAGAACTACTTTTACCCCGATCTGCCGAAGGGCTATCAGATCAGCCAGTTCGAGCAGCCCATCGTCGGGCGTGGCTCGCTCACGCTCACGCTTGCGGACGGCGAAGAGAAGTCCGTTGGCATCACGCGCGCCCATCTGGAAGAAGACGCCGGCAAGTCCATTCACGACCTCGTCCCCGGCAAGACCGCGATCGATCTGAACCGGGCGGGCACACCGCTGCTGGAAGTCGTTTCGGAACCGGAGCTCGGTAGCCCGGAAGAAGCGGCAGCGTACTTCCGCAAGCTGCAGAGCTTGGTCCGCTATCTGGAGATCTGCGATGGCAACCTGGCCCAGGGCAGCATGCGCTGCGATGCCAACGTATCGATCCGAAAGCGGGGCAGCAACGAGCTCGGGCAGCGGACGGAAACCAAGAACATCAACTCCTTCCGCTTCGTCGAGCAGGCAATCAGCTACGAAATCGAACGGCAGATCGGCGTGCTCGAAAGCGGCGGCACCATCGTTCAGGAGACCCGCCTGTACGATCCCGACGCCGACGAGACGCGCAGCATGAGGACCAAGGAAGACTCCGACGACTATCGCTACTTTCCGGATCCGGACCTGCTGCCGCTGATCGTCAGCGATGCCGAGCTGAACGCGATCCGGGATGCGATGCCCGAGCTGCCGGAGGCCCGCAAGCAGCGCTACATCGAAACGCTTGGGCTGACCGCCTACGACGCAGAGCTGCTGGTCGCGGATCCGGACACCGCCCGGTACTTCGAGGCTGCCGCAGCGGTTGCCGGCGACGGCAAGCTCACCGCCAACTGGATGCTCGGGGAGCTGGCCGCAGCCCTGAACCGGGAGGAGCTCGAGATCGGCAGCAGCAAGGTTGCGCCGGAAGCGCTCGGCGAGCTTGTGGTAAGGATTACCGACGGCACCATCAGCGGCAAGATTGCCAAGACCGTGTTCGAGAAGCTGTGGAGTGCGGAGCAACCACTGACCGTTGACGCGGTCATCGAAGCCGAAGGCCTGACCCAGCTCAGCGACAGCGGCGCGATCGAGACGATCGTCGATGAAATCATTGCGGCCAACCCGAAGCAGGTGGAGCAGTTCCGCAATGGCAAGGAAAAGGTTTTCGGATTTTTTGTCGGGCAGGTGATGAAGGCTACTCAGGGCAAGGCCAATCCAGCAACCGTCAACGAGGTGCTGCGCGCCAAGCTAGCGCCTTAGGACCACACCTGGCACTCAACCCGTGCGCGCCGCGGCTGCTACGTCGGCAGGCCGCCGCTCTCTTATGGGAACACCGCAGGCGCACCGCCAGAGGTGAACGGACAGGGCTCAGGCAATGGCCTCATGAGAGCCGATCAGGGCTTCTGCCGCGCGCAGCACGTCGCGCCGGCTGATCTGCCCGACCAGCTTACCGTCACGCACCACCGGGTAGCGCCGGCGCCCGGTCTTCAGAAAGCGTTCGGCCAGATCGTAGATGTCGAGGTCATGGCTGACCGACTCCACCGGACTGTGCATGTAATCGGCCACAATGCCTACGGACTCGCCGTAGTAGCTGTCCTGAACGATGACCTTCATGAGATCAACTTCGGACAAAACGCCAACCAGGACACCTTCTTCGTCGACGACCGGAGCACCAGAGATCTTGTGCGTAAGCAGCGTTCTCATGGCCTCCACTACGTTGGTATCGGGGCTGAATGTGATCAGTTTGCGCGACATATAGTCCGCAGCCTTGACTGAGCGCATGGGCATCAGCAGCTCTCCCTATAGCTCCAATCCGGCTCGCCAGTTGAGCACCGACAGGCCCCGGCGGCCAGTCTTATCGACCGTCGCTGGAAGCGTGTATGCTGGGGGGTTATTGCCCATGGAGTATGAGGACGCCCTATGAGCGCACAGCCGCTACCTGTCGTGCCCTATCTGAAGATCCCCGAAAACGCCGAACCCTATCTCGAGGGCTATAAGTGCGGCAGCTGCGGCGCCACGTTTCTCGGCGAACGCAGTACCTGCTCGAAGTGCGGCGCACGGGATCAGATGAGCCCGGTGGAGCTGCCGAAAACAGGCAAGCTGTATTCCTTCAGCATCGTCTACCGCTCTTTTCCGGGCATCGATGTGCCCTACGTCAGCGCGGTCGTTGATCTCGATGACGGCACGGCGATCAAGGGCAACCTGATTAACGTTGAGCCTGATCCCGAGCAGATCCAGTTTGATATGCCCGTCGAAGTGGTCTTCGACGATGCCCTGGGTCGTAAAGATAAAGAAGGCAACGCCTACCTGTCCTACTTCTTTCAGCCCAGAACCTGACTTCCCTGATTCCACCGCAGAACGCGCAAGCGAGGAGATCCCCATGACCGACGCAGTCGTTGTTGGTGTAGATATGATTAAGTTCGGCCGTTTTCCCGACAAGACGGTCCCTCAGATCGGCGCCGAGGCGGCGTTGCTGGCCCTCGATGATTGCGGTCTGAAGATCCAGGACATGCAGGCGCTGTACTGCGGCAACCTTGGCCAGGCGAGCGGCATGGTCGGACAGCGGATCCTGCAGGAGATCGGCCAGACCGGTATTCCGGTGGTGAACGTAGCCAACGCCTGCGCAACGGGGGCAACCGCCTTCCGCGAAGCCTGGGCATCGGTGAAGGCTGGCCTCTACGACATCGTAATTGCGGTCGGCGTTGAGCAGATGGGCAAGGGGCTGCTCGGCGGCTCCGGCGGCGCGAAGGGCATTCCGAAGGAAGGTCTCCTGGGCTCCGGCACCATGCCCGCGGTCTTCGCGGAAGCGGGCATGGAGCACAGCCGCAAGTTCGGCACCACCTTCGAGCAGTTCGCCAAAGTGTCGGTCAAGAACCACCACCACTCCACGCTCAATCCGAAGGCCATGTACCAGATCGAAACGCCCCTCGAGACAGTCATGAACGCCGAGATGATCTCTTATCCGAATACCAAGCTGATGTGCTCGGTCAACGTCGACGGATCCGCGGCCGCGGTCATCTGCTCCGAGGCTAAGGCCCGCGAGCTCGGCCTCATCGGGCGCGCCATCAAGGTCCGGGCCTCGGTGATGAGCTCGGATCCCTGGCAGGAGCGCGATCTGGTGATGCCGGACGTCAACAGCTGCACGCGCCTGGCGGCCAAGCAGGCCTACGAAATGGCGGGCCTCGGACCGGAAGACATCGACTTGGTGGAACTCCACGACTGCTTTGCCACGGCCGAGATCCTGCACTACGAAAACCTCGGGCTCTGTGGTGACGGCGAAGCTGGCCGCCTGATCGACGACGGCGACGTGGCGCTCGGCGGTAAGATTCCAGTCAACGTCTCCGGTGGGCTGCTCAGCAAAGGCCACCCGCTCGGCGCAACTGGGATCGCCAACATCTATGAAGTCTCGACGCACCTGCGCGGCGAGGCTGGCGGCCGCCAGGTAGAAGGAGCCCGCATCGGCATGACCCACGTGATCGGGCTTGGCAGCGCCTGCGGCATTCACATCCTCGAGCGCGCCCAGGCCTGACCCAGGTGCCAGGCTCGCTGACAACACGGCTTCACCGGATCGCGGCCGGCCGCGGTCCGGTGACCGGGTGCCCGGCAGACCCGTGCGTATAGGCGTCGTCAGCGACACGCACAACAACCTCAAAAACGTTGCGCGGATCGTCGAACTCTTCAACAGCGCCGGCGTCGAGCGTGTCATTCATACCGGTGACATCTCGCAGGCGAAAACGCTGGACGTGCTTGCCCGGCTCGAGGCACCGATGGTCGGGGTCTACGGCAACAACGACGTCGAACGCGAAACCCTCGACGCAGCCATGGCCCGGCACCGCTTCGAGTTCGTCGAGCCGCCGCTGCGGCTCCACTGGCACCAACGCCGCATCATCGTCGTGCATGATCCGCTTGAGTTTGACGGGCACCTCGACGGCGGCGACGAGCTGGCTCTGCATGGCCACACGCACCTGTACCGCCATGAGCGCCGCGGCCAGACGCTGATCTACAATCCGGGCGAGTGTGCAGGGATGATGCGCGGCTTCAATGCCATCGGCGTCGTCAATCTCGAAACGCTCGACACCGAGCTGCTGAAGTTCTGAATCGCGGTGGGGCGACGCTCGCCGGGCGCCACCGGCCGAGCATATCTATCTCTGGCCCGGCGCCCCAGGCCAGGCATTTTCAGCCGCTCTGCAGCAGATCCAGCAGCTGTCCGATCCGACGGGCGTTGGCTCCCAGGTCGCTCTGTCCAACGCGCGATACGCTGCGCACGTCGACGCGGCTGCCGGTGCCTTCCGGTCGCACGCGAACCACGAGATCGTCCTTGAATCCGAACCAGAACGTTGTCGCCGTCGCCTCGACCAAGCCGTTGGCGGGATCCCGATTCACGACCTCGAGCCCCATTTCATCGAGCGCATCCGCCGCCGCAGCCACCGCGGCAGCGGGCGGCTGGGCCAGCGTCAGGGGTTGTACCCAGGGATACGCCTGCTGCTGGGCGGGTGCCAGCTTGGACGCGTCATAGCTCAGCGGATTGTCGTCCGGCCCCCGGGCCGCTGCCAACGTGTCGAAGGCCGGCGGATCATCGACGTCCGTGCTGATGTTGTGGATTGGCGGGACGGACACGGCGGAATAGAACGGGAGCGCCATTACGCCGAGGATCAGCGCGCTGACGACCAGGCCCAGAGAGATCGCAGAGCGGTCACCGGCGAGCTTGCGGCTGTTGGCGACAAACCAGCCGACGCCACCGCCGAGAAACACCACAGCCGCAATCAGCACGCCGGCCAGCAGAACCAGCAGCCCCATCCGGAAATCCCAGACGCCAAAGCGCGATCCCAACGCGCCGATGGGCAAGGCTGCCGCTGCAAGAACGGCAAATATCAAGATCGCTCGCGACCACCACACTGTCATGACCCTACTCCCGCTGCTATTGAAACTGCATGCGCCGCACCCTGCTCAGGCAATCGTCGCGCCACCGTCAATGACGAAGTTCTGCCCGGTCGTGAAGGCGCCGGCTGCGGAACCCAGGTACACCGAGATCCCGGCGATTTCCTGCGGCTCACCAATCCGCCGCAGCGGATCTCCGGCGGTGCGCTGTTTCAGGATGTCAGGGTTCTCCCACAGGGCACGCGCGAAATCGGTACGCACGAGCCCGGGCGATATGGCGTTGACGCGCACGTTGTGGGGACCGTACTCACAGGCCAGATTGCGTACCAGCTGCAGATCGGCAGCCTTCGATATGCAGTAGGCCCCGAGCACCGTGCTGCCGCGCAACCCGCCCACGGAGGAAACGATCTGGATTGAGCCATCGCGCCGCTCGACCATCTCCGGCAGAACCATCTGGCACAGCCAGTGGTTGGACTTGATATTGATCCCCAGGATCTTGTCGAAAGCATCGTCCGGCAACCCTTCCATGCTGCCGTAGTACGGATTGACCGCGGCATTGCAGACCAGAATATCGATCTTTCCAAGCTGTTCGCGGGTGGCGGCAACCAGGCCTTCGAGCGCTTCTTTCTGGCCGATGTGGGCGGGAATCGCTACTGCGCCCCCCGGCTGGCCATCGAGTTCCTGATTGATGGCAGCCGCAACCTCTTCACAGACATCACCCTTACGGCTCGAGATCACGACCCGAGCACCATGCCGGGCCATCTCTTCTGCAATGGCGCGACCGATCCCCTTGCTGGACCCGGTGATCAGTGCGGTTTTTCCTGTCAGATCGAACAGCTTGCTCATCTTTCCCCTCTCATTCCTGTCCTGCCCGCGATCAGCGTGACCGCGTTGATAAAATGGATCGGTGTTGCAGCTACGGTCGCCCAGGCATCACGCACCTGCGGACCGCCGGCAACGCTCAGTCGGCACCCAGCTGTGCCCGGGCGTAGGCCGTGACCACCTTATAATTTGCCTTGCCGTTGCTGGCGCGCTCGAGATCATCCTTCAGCAGCACCTGTTTCGGCGTTTTGTACCCCGCCAGCTGCTCCCGGGCATGGGCTTTGAGCACATCGGGAGCAGGGTGCTCGCCAGGCTCCGGCTCGACGACGGCGACCACCATCTGTCCCCACTTATCGTCGGGCACCCCGACGACCAGCGCATCAGCAACCGACGGATGCGTTTTCAGCACTTCTTCGACCTCTTCCGGAAACACCTTCTCTCCGGCGGTGTTGATGCAGACGCTGCCACGACCCAGCAGGATCAGGGACCCATCCGCTTCGACCCGGCAGAAGTCTCCGGGCATCGAGTAGCGCACCCCGTCAACGGTCGGAAAGGTCTTCGCGGTTTTCTCGGGATCTTTGTAGTAACCGCGCGGAATCGGTCCACTGCGCGCGACGAACCCGACCTCGCCAGATCCCGGCTGTACCTCGCGGAAGTCTTCCGTGAACACCTTGCAGCCTTCGCCGAGCACGAACCGGCCAATTTCCGTTGTGCCCTCGGCCGTCGTGTCGGAACGGCCGAAGCCCACGGCTTCCGACGCGCCAAAGGAATCCGTCAGCACCATGTTCGCGTTGTGGCGCAGCAATCCGCGCTTGACCTCCGGACTCCACATCACGCCGCTCGAAAGCATGGATTGCAGGGACTCGATCTGAAAACGGCCGGGATCGTCATCGAGGACCTTGAGCATGGGCTTGCCGAAGGCGTCGCCAACGATGGCGAGCGCCGTCGCCCGGTGCTGCTCGACGGCTGCCCAGAGTTCCAGGGGGTCAAAGCTTGGCTGCGTAAGGGTCAGGATACAGCCGCCCTGGGTCATCATGGCGATGGCACTGAACAGCCCGGTGCCGTGCATCATCGGGCAGCAGGGGATCAGGCAGGGGCCGGGCCCGCGTCGTACCACGTTGTCGATATGCTGCTGCGGCGTGTCCGGCTGGCTGCCATCCGGCGATGCGGCAGCCCCGGCCCGACCGATACGCCAGTGGTCACCCTGCGTCCACATGACTCCCTTCGGCATGCCGGTAGTACCGCCGGTATAGAGCAACAGCAGGTCCTCTTCGCTGCGCTCGATCGCAAGCGGGGCTCCAGCACCTGTTGCCGCCAGGGCATCGAAGGACTCGGCAAAGTTGTTCAACGGTTCCCCATCACCGACCTCGAGCCACAACCCTACCTTCGGCAGGCGCGACCGCAGCGCATCGATCTGCGGCGCGAACTCGCGGTCATAGCAGATGATCCGGGCATCGGAGTTGTCGAAGATGTAGTGCAGCTCGTCCGCGACGTAGCGGTAGTTGACGTTGACGTGCACGAGCCGGGCTTTGAAACAGGCGGCCAGCAGCTCCGAGTAAGCCGGGCTGTTGCGCAGGTAGAAGGCCACCTTGGTGTCCGGCACGAAGCCATGTTCGATGAAGTGGCGACCCAGGTTGTTGCTGCGAGCGCTAAACTCAGCCCAGGTCCGGATCAGGGTGCCATGGATGAGTGCCGGGCTGTTCGGCGGCACCGCGGCATCCAGCGCATCCAGCAGATCCCCGTAATTCCAGCCACTTGCGCTCATTGGGTCCCCCGACCAGCTTCAGAGCCGCGACTATAGTGCTGGGATCAGTCGAGGGCCAGCGGCACGCCACCGTCACCCCGAGTCGGCAGGTACGGCTGGAGCGCAGGAGCGGCGGAAGCGCTGCGAGCGTCCGGATCGGACTCGTTCAGGTCAGCTCCAGCGTCAGTGTCGGCACGCCTTCGACCGGCTTGTCGCGCTCTTCGCGCCACTGCAACGTGGGCTTGCGCGGCGCCAGCTTGTCGACCCGCTGCTCCCGCGCCCGCTGAAAGCTCTCGAGCTGCTCGCGATCGGCGACGTAGCGGACCAGCTCGAGCTGCGCCGCCTTCTGTGTCGGGAACGGACCCACTTCTCCCTCACGCGCCGCGAAGTACCAGCTACCGTTCATCTGGAAAGTGCGGGCGCTGGAACGGAAGTAGCGCCGCTTCTGGTCTGGATTGTCGGTCTTACGCATGAGCCATGTCCGGGGCAATGCGACAGGGGACCATGCCCATGTCGTTTCAGTACCGGCTATTGAAGCAAACCGCGGCCCGTCTTCAGATGAGCAAAACCGCCGAAAATGTGGCGGCGCTGTGATGGATGTAAGGGCAAGATTACATGCAGCCCAAGGGCTCATGGAAACGGCCCAGAACCCGGGACCAGGCCCCCCGGAGCGCAGCTTTTGAGTATAGTGCGCTCGACTTTCAGCCAGGCACGAAGAACAAGGGGCACAAAGCGATGCCAGCAACAGCCATGGAAGAACTGGTTGCCCTCGCCAAGCGGCGCGGCTTCATCTTTCAGTCGAGCGAGCTCTACGGCGGGCTACAGGGCGTCTACGACTACGGCCCGCTGGGCGTGGAGCTCAAGAACAATCTGAAGGCGGCCTGGTGGCGCGCGATGGTCTACGAGCGGGATGACGTCGAAGGGCTCGACGCCGCGATTCTCACCCACGCGACAACGCTGCGCCACTCCGGCCATGAGGCCACCTTTACCGACCCGCTGGTCGACTGCCGCAGCTGCAAATCACGATTCCGGGCCGACCACCTGGAAGGCGACACCTGCCCCAACTGTGGTTCTACCGATCTGACGGAGCCGCGACCGTTCAACCTGATGTTCAAGACCGCAGTCGGTCCGGTCGACGATGGATCGAGCTTCGCCTACCTGCGGCCGGAAACCGCCCAGGCCATCTTTACCAACTTCAAGCACGTGATCGACAGCACGGCGCGGCGGCCCCCGTTCGGCATAGCACAGATCGGCAAGGCGTTCCGCAACGAGATCACGCCCCGCAACTTCATCTTCCGCGTCCGCGAGTTCGAGCAGATGGAGCTCGAGTTTTTCGTTCCAGCGGGCACCGACGAAGAATGGCACCAGCGCTGGGTGGAGGCCCGGCTGGACTGGTGGGAAGCACAGGGCGTGCCGCGGTCGCAGCTGGAGCTGCTGCACGTGCCCGCAGACGAGCTCGCGCACTACTCAAAGGCGACCGTCGACCTCATGTACCGCTTCCCGCACGGCCTCGAGGAGCTGGAAGGGATCGCCAACCGCACGGACTTTGATCTCGGCTCACACACCAAGAACCAGGACGAGCTGGATCTCTACGCGAAGGTCGAGCCGAACAGCGATTCAAACGCCCGCCTCGCCATCCAGGATCCGGAGACCAAAGCCTGGCAGGTTCCCTACGTGATCGAGCCATCGGCGGGTGTGGACCGGGGGGTGCTGGCGGTGATGAACGAGGCCTACCGGGTCGAGGAGCTGGAGAATGGGTCGACCCGCACGGTGATGGCTTTCAAACCGCACTTGTCACCCATCAAGGCCGCCGTGCTGCCGCTGAAGCGCAATCACGAGGGTATCATGACCAAAGCCCGGTCGATCAAACAGCAGCTGCAGGCCCTCGGTCTCGGCCGCATTCTGTTCGAAAACACCGGCAACATCGGCAAGGGCTACCGGCGGCACGACGAGATCGGCACGCCGGTCTGCATCACCGTGGATTTTCAGACCATCGAGGAAGACGACACGGTCACGGTCCGGGATCGGGACACAATGGCGCAGGAACGCATCGCGACCCCGGAGCTTGGCGCCTATCTCACCCGGCGGCTCAAGGAATCATCATGAGCGATTCAGCAGACAAGCTGCGGTCGGGACCAAAGGTAACGGATCTGCGCCGTCGTGCAACCGACCGGGAGCCACCAGAGCGGGCCGTGCTCTCGACGCTCGGCCACGACCGCCCCGGGCTGGTCACCGCCCTGTCTGCCCTGATCGCCGATCTCGGGCTGTCGATCGAGGACAGCCGCATGACCGTGCTTGGCGGTGAGTTTGCGGTGCTGATGTCGGTGACCGGGTCCGCGGATCGCCTGCGGCAGCTGCAGAGTGCTTTTGCACGGTTCTGCGACGAGCAGGCGCTGGCGAGCCTGTTCCGCTTCAGCGGCGCTCGCCATACCACCGATGCGGCACCGTACCGGGTCACCGTACTTACCCTTGATCACCCGGGGATCGTGCGCAGCGTCGCGCAGTTCTTCTCTGATCGCGGGCTCAACATCATCAACCTCGACACAGAAACCCAGCGCGCGCCGCACACGGGCACGCAGCTGTTCGATCTGACCCTCACCGTCGCCCTGCCGCGGGGTGAATCGATCGGCGCGCTGCGGCAGTCTTTTGCCGACTTCTGTGCTGAGCAGGATCTGGACGGCAGCATAAATCCCGATCGCTGAGCGGCCCCGTCCGCGACCGCCCCCATTCCCAGCCGGCAGAACGCAGCAGGCAGAGCGCAACCCGCGACCATCGAGTCCTGCGCCCGTCAAGCGCGCTGGCCGACGATTGGCGTTGGCGTCAGGGTCGGCACACCGGGCGCCTGCTCGCGCGTCCAGGTGGACTCACAGGGGATCTTCGCCCGATCACAGCGATCCCGGTAGCGTTCCGCGATTTCCTTCACTTCCAGCAGCAGACCATCGGCCAGCCGGGTCGGATTCAGACCGAGCGACAGAAAGGTCTCGTTGGCCGCCTTCAGCTCGTTCTCCGGCGCTTCGTTACGCGGATTCGGCACCAGCGCAACCTCAGCACCGGCGATTCGCGCCACCAGCTCGGCCAGCTCGCGTACGCGGTGCGTCTCCGTGATCTGGTTGATGATCCGGACCCGGCGGTTGTCCGGCGCATTGTCGACCGCCAGCTGGATGCACCGCACCGTATCCTCGAGGTGAATGAACGCGCGCGTCTGGCCACCGGTGCCGTGGACCGTCAGCGGGTAGCCGATCGCGGCCTGCATGAGAAAGCGATTCAGCACCGTGCCGTAATCGCCGTCGTAGTCGAACCGGTTGATCAGGTCCTCAGCCATGCGGGTTTCCGCGGTCTGCGTGCCCCAGACGATGCCCTGGTGCAGGTCGGTAATGCGAAGACCATCGTTCTTGTTGTAGTAGGCGAAGATCAGCTGATCGAGCGTCTTCGTCATGTGGTAAATGCTGCCGGGATTGGTCGGGTAAAGAATTTCTTGCTCTATCTGCTGCCCGTTGCCGGCGTCGATGGACACGGTCAGATAACCTTCGGGCAGCTCTACCCCAGCGGTGCCGTAGCCGTACACGCCCATGGTGCCAAGATGCACGATATGCGTGTCGAGGCCCGCCTCGACGACCGCCGCACAGAGGTTGTGGGTCGCATTGGTGTTGTTGTCGACCGTGTAGCGCTTGTGGCGCGCCGACTTCATTGAATACGGCGCCGCGCGCTGTTCCGCGAAGTGCACGACCGTGTGAGGGCGAAATCTCCGCAGCAGGTCGAGGAACAGATCGTAGTCCTTCGCGACGTTGAGATGCGCAAACTCGATGCGGCGGCCACTGACCAGCTCCCAAGCGTCCAGCCGCCGGTAGATCGACCGGATCGGTGTCAGGCTCTCGGCACCAAGCTCCTGATCGATGAAGCGGCGTGAGAGGTTATCGACGATCAGCACCTCGTGCCCGAGGTTCGATAGGTGCAGGGATGATGGCCAGCCACAGAAACCATCGCCCCCGAGCACCATAATGCGCCGTTTGCCCCGCTGATCGCCCATGCAGCCCCCCTTGAGTGGGTTTCAAGAAGCGCGCAATGATCTAGCAAACGGCATGAAAGTTCCATCCGCAGGACGCTACGGATCCGGGACGTGCACAGCACTGGCAGCCAGGTCGCCCCGAAACTGCAGATCGGGCAATCCTTGCTGGGCGCCCCTTGCCGCGTGCCCGCCCGGGGATCAGATGCTGATCAGGTCTGACGGATCGGCTTCAGGACCAGCTCGACGCGCCGGTTGAGCTGACGGCCGGAATCGGTGTCATTGCTCGCGACCGGGTAGTGGGGCCCGTAGCCCTGGGTCATTATCCGTGCCGGTACCACTTCCTGCGACTGAAGATACAGTCCCACCGCAGCGGCGCGTTGATCGGACAGACGCATGTTCAGGTCCATGGGGCCGGTGCTGTCCGTATGACCGGAAACATCGATCAGCGTCTTGTTGTATTCCTGCAGTACCAGGGCAACGGAGTCCAGCACCGGGAAAAATTCCGGACGCAGGCCGGACTGACCGGACGCGAAGGTGACGTTCCCGGGCATGTTCAGCACCAGGTCATCCCCGAGGCGGGTGACGCTGACACCAGTGCCGCGAAGCTGTTCGCGCAGCTTGGCTTCCTGGGCATCCATGTAAGCACCGACCGCCGTCCCAGCCAGCGCGCCAACACCGATGCCAATCAGCGCTTTCTCGCGACGCTCGTCGGCGTCATCTCCCGCCAGAACGCCAGCCACCGCGCCGATGGCTGCGCCAATGGCAGCCCCTTTGGCCTTATTTGATGCTTCGCTTTCGCCTGTGTACGGATTGGTGGTGCAACCGGCCGTGAAAATCACTACAGCTAGAGCCGATTGCAGCTTTCGAACTGACGATAGTGGCATTGATGGTCCTCAAGGTTGAATTCTGGTGAAGGCTAACACGACCAAACTTGCTGTCTGTTGAACGAGGCAGCATCTGCAGATATGAGCGCAGGCTCGGTTGCACACTCACCACGTCAACAAAAGTGCCTTGTTATCACCAACCAATAGGAACTTAACGGCAGAGCGCGCGTAGCGAACGCTTTTTCGAGCAGCGACAGTCCTACCAAGCCGCTGGGGGTCAGTGCCCAACTCGCGTCGCTCGCAGTGGCGGGGGACGCTTCCGCCACGCAGGGAAGCTGCCCACTGCGCGATTCGGAACCTGTGCCCGTCAAGGACGCCGCCGCGCTGGGCCGAAAACACGGCGAATTGCATTACACTTCGACAAACGGCCAATCGAAAAGTGTGCCCCCCCACTCGCCTCACGCCACATGACGATTATCATTAGACTGTTCCACGGCGTTGAACCGACCGAAGCAAACCGAAAGGGGCCAAATACTGCGAATGCACTCCCACTCCTCAACGCACTCTGACGCCCCCCAACTCAGCGTGATAATGTGTACTTTCAACCCTCGGTCGGATCACCTTTCGCTCGCGCTCCACGCGATCGGCTTACAAAGCCTGTGTTCAAGTCGCTTTGAAGTCATTGTCGTTGATAACAATTCCTCCCCTCCTCTAGACCAGAATAACCTGCAGTGCCTCTGCCGCGTTCCCGTCGAGCTGATCCGGCAACCCCGACAGGGACTCACCCACGCGCGTACGGCCGGTATTCAAAAGGCGCAGGCAAACCTGCTCGTTTTTGTTGACGACGACAACGAACTTGCCAGCGACTACCTGGAGAACGCTATCGCCATCGCTCGCCAGAACCCAACGGTCGGCCTCTTCGGTGGCCAAACCGATGGAGTACTCGAACGCCCCGTGGGCCGGATCAAAGCCCAGTTTCTTCCACAGCTGGGAGTCCGGAACCACGGATCCGATCGGATTGAGGGTCCGGGCGATCACTGGGGCGAATGGGAACCAATTGGCGCGGGTATGGTTGTGCGTGCGGCGGTCGCACAGCAGTTCGTCTCCTTCGTAGTGGCCAAAGCTACAGCGGGACGGCTCGGAAGGAACGGCAATGCCCTGATGAGCGGCGAGGATTCGCTTTTCTCGAGGCTAGGGCACGAACTCGGCTACACATGTGCCTATGAACCAGAGCTCAAGCTCAAACACCACATCGCAGCGTCCCGGCTGACTCTGCGCTACCTCGCACGTCTCTCCTACGGACACGGGCGCAGCCATGCAGTACTTAACCGCCTGCTGGGCAAGGCTGTTGAGACGGACATTCCCGATCGGAGAGCAGTGCTGCTTTTCAGGAACTTCGTTTTTCGCTGCAAAGAGGAAGGGATTGTGCGCGCTCTCGGCATGTACTTCTGGGATCTGGGGTATCTAGATGAGGTAACCACAGGTTGAGTACGCCAAGCATCAGGTTTTCGATTGTAGTACCGATGTACAACGCAGCAGCGACGCTGGCGCGTGCACTTCAATCGCTGGTCGACCAGGACTATCCAGAACTAGAGATCATCTGTGTCGATGGCGCAAGTACCGACTCGAGCATGGAGATCGTCAGTACTTTCGGCGACGCCATTGCAGCCGCACTATCCGAACCTGACGAGGGCCAGGCGGACGCGCTGAACAAGGGGTTCGCACTGGCAAGGGGAAACGTGTTCGGCTGGCTCTGCGCCGATGACGAGCTGATGCCGAATACGCTGCATCGAGTGGCCGAACACCTACAGTCCAACCAGGAGGTAGACATCCTGACCGGAGGTTGCCAACGCATCTTCACTGGCGCAGGCGAACACACAACGGTTCCCGATCACGAGTACTACGTTCAACTCTTCATCAAGAACACGATCGAACAACCTTCGACTTTCTGGCGCGCTGAAACCCATCGCCAGGTCGGCCCGCTAAGCCTTGAACTCAAGTACGCATTCGACTGGGAATACTGGTGCCGCATGAAGCAACGTGGAGCACGCTTCATGCGTACAGACGACATCTATTCCGTGTACTACTTTTCTTCAACGAATCTAACGTCGACAGGCGGCAGGAAGATCGCAGACGAAATGTACCGCGTCATCCGCGAATACGGTCCGTATAATGGCAAGCTGGCCTGGGCCTTCGCATTTCTGTACAGGACCTATGATCTTCGCGGGTTTTACGACACAGATGCAAAGCACAGCCGATTGGCGACTTTGTTTTTTCACCTGTCACTACGAACGCTGTACCTCTTTTATGACCGGACATCAGTCAACCTCTATAATTGGAACTTTGCCTCCAGACAGGAACGCGGTCTCAGCTGGTAGTCGTTCGCACATGGACATACTCCGCAACGGTATCGTGCTGGGCTGGTACGATTTCTTTTTAGCCTATCGGCGAACGTTTCTGGGACCGATCTGGCAAAGCCTGCAGATTGCACTGTGGTCTGCCGGCCTGGTTTTTGTGTTCGGGACAATCTATGAGGAAATAGGAGCCTACGTGGCGTACCTGGTGCCCGGACTGGCAGTGTGGAACTGTCTGAGCAATACGGTGACTCAAGGTACATCGGTCTTTACTTCGAGAGCGTCGATTATTCTGAACCTACCCGCAGGTCTGATGTTGCATGTCGTCCGCCTGACCACAACCACCCTGATTCGCTTTACGTTTCAGCTGGCAGTGTTCATTCCCATCGTGGTCTATTTCAACCTCTGGCCAGAGGTCCTGTGGGGACACGCGCTGCTCGGAACACTTTTCCTCGCGGCACTGATTGCGCCCGTGATCGTGGTTGTGGGGATCCTGAACGCGTACCAACGCGACCTTGAACAGCTGATCAGCGTAGTCATGCGATTTATGTTCTTCTTGACTCCCGTCTTCTGGATGCCCGCCGAAGGCAGCTTTCAGATGCGGTTCGTGGACTGGAACCCATTCTTTTACCCCCTAACAATCGTTCGCTCGCCATTGCTTGGAGAAAGCGTTGCGCTACAGGATTGGGCGCTTGGGCTCACCGGTTTTCTGGTTCTGACAGGCTGTGCTACTACCATGTTCGCCTTGTCAGCCAAGAGGCTCCCAACATGGCTATAGACCCTTCCAAACCCGTTGTCAGCGTCAATGCGGTTTCCCTCGAGCTACCAGCACGCTACAAACACAATGGCATAGAGACGAACGCAAGTACGCTCGGCGGCGTGCTCGTCCGCAAGGGCAGGAACGTTGAACGCGTACGCGTGCTGGACAATATCTCTTTCGAAGTCAACCAAGGCACCTCCATAGGTGTCGTGGGGTTGAACGGCTCAGGAAAAAGCACCCTGCTCCGCGTCCTGGCGGGAATCTATGCACCAACGGCCGGGGATATGCAGATACAGGGACGCATATCAACCCTGTTTTCAAACCAGCTCGGCATGATGCCAAACGCCACCGGCGCAGAGAACATTCAGATAATGGCCCGGTTGATGGGGCTGCAGGAGCGCCTCAAAGAGGGATTTGTGGAAGATGTGGCCGAGTTCAGCGGCCTGGGCGAATACATAAATCTCCCTTCGCGCACCTACTCCGCCGGCATGACGACGCGTATTGGATTCGGTGTTGCTACGAGTGCGGAGCCCGACGTCCTACTCATCGACGAGGTGTTCGGAACTGGCGACCAGAGCTTCGTCGACAAAGCACGTAAAAGGCTGGGTAGGCTCATCGAACGCTCAGGGGTTGTACTCATGGCCACACACTCCCCATCTTTGATTCGCCAGTACTGCACTCATGCAGTCTGGCTGGAACGCGGCACGCTGATGATGTACGACAAACTCGAGGCAGTCCTGGATGAGTACCGTAGCCACGTTGCAGCAACCAAGAGTCTTGAAAAAGAAGCCCAAGCCTGATGGAACTCGACACCCAAAGCTCATGACTTCGCTGAACTGCTGAACGTCGTCAAGCGTTGTGCGTCAATCGTCAGTCCAAGTGCGCCCATCCGTTCTGCAAACTGTCTGAAAAGTTGTGCACGATTCTCATCAAAAGCAACTGGATCAAATCGAACACGCTCAAAGACATCACTCAATCGATCAGGCACTTCTTCAAGGGGCAGGTACGGCACCTTCATCGTTTCAATCAGCTCGTCTGTGCGGGCATCATGGGAAATGAAAACGCCTGGAATTCCTGAGGCAAGGGCTGCCATGTTGCCGTGCAAGCGCGTACCGATAGCAAGATTCGTTTCCTTCAGCTCGTCAATCCACCGCCGTGCATTCCAGTACACCCGGCTGACCCTAGCAGCGCCTTCCGTGAAGCGATTCAGCGACACGTCCGGTGCAAGGAGAGTTCGCACCGCTTTTGCCGTCTTCCGAGCAGCCTTACTCTGCGGATTCATCGTGAAGGCAATAACATCGTCGCCACCCGACTGCTGAACGTACAAACCGTCGTTCTCGATGACCCAGCCGTATAATCGCCCCTCGAGACGGCGACGGCGTTCTTCGTCCGCAAGCTCGAACGGTGCAGCCGCCGTAACCGCCGGTCGGAGCTGGCCGGGGTTTTCCTTGAAAAAGGCGAGCTGCCTATAAATCGACTCTCCGAGCTTTGGGTCGGGGTTGAGAAACAGGGAAGGACACCCAAAGACTTCAGACTCAATCCCAAGCTGATCACACACGCGCTTGGAGAACTTGCCTCGGACCGTAACCAACACCCCCTTGTCTCGAATGACGCTGGCCAGCTCTTGAACGGCTGCGTGCTCAGAAATACGTTGTACTTCGTCGTTGGTCGGATTGGATGCCGCCTGGGCGCCTAAACCAAGCATGACCAACGGAACACGACGTGAGTCTATGAAACCCGCAAGGCCCGACCAGTCAACATCCGTGCGGAGATGATTTGCGGCGGGAAAAACGAAGTAGCGGGAGTCTTTAAACGCTGTCGGATCAGAGTAGGCGAGCGCAGCGATCCCAACATACTTTTTCTGGTTCGAGATCAGCTCGGAAGCCGCGTACTGAAACAGCAGATTACCGGTATTTCCCCCGGAAAATCTGAGCATGTCGGAAGCGCTGGAGCCATGCTTGTGATCGAGGCTTCCGTTCGTACCCAAGATGGTCACGCACTCTTCAGAAGCTAGTGGAACCGGCATAAAACTATAGATCCTCAAAAAACTGCTGCGGGACAGAGTTACTATTGCCAGCGATGCACCTTGCGAAATTCCGATTGCTCATTCGCAAAGACCAGATCAACGTAGCCCAGTGCATCGTCATAGGGACGCGTCTGGTAGCTCACGATGTCATACACGGCAAAACCAAGGTCCCGCATAATCTGCACCGTGTCACCGAGATCCGGAAGGTCGGGGCGGCCAGTTGGGTGAAAGAGATTGACTTCACAGACCACCAGATCGCATTTCGCCAGCAGACGACGCCCACCAGCGGTTACCTTCATATCGTAGCCCTGGCAGTCGGTTTTGAGCAGTATCGGCGGCTCCAAACTGCGGTCATCGAAGAGCGTGTCGAGTCGTACCACCGGCACCATGAGGTCACCCTCCTCGCCTTCGGTCAGCAATGAAGACCCGACCGTCTGTCCCGCCGGCACTCTGAGTGGCATCACCGACTCCACATCACCTACAGCAATCAGGTGATACTCACCCCGGTAGCGATTAAGGATTTCCCTAAATCTATCTTCATAGCTCGGCACCGGATCAATCAGGATGTGATAAGCGTCCGGGAAAGACTGAAGCAGTTCCGGTGTACCGAAGGCGGCACCAACGTCGATCACCGTGCCAGGGGTATACCCTCGAGCGTGCAGATAATGACAAAACTCCTCAAGCGTTCGGTACTGACGACGGGTTGAAGCCATCGCCGCAGCCCCCGTTGACGCAGCCTCCTTCGATGCCTGCACCTGTGTGTCACACCGACGACGCAATCGCAGTAGACGAAGCGCTCTCCGGCAGGCACCGGATATTCTCACTAACCAGCTGTTCCGTTCCATTGCCAATGGCCAAACCTATCGGAGTATCTTAGACAAAAGAAAATGGGAGCCGAAACTGCGCCAACGGCGCCCTCGCGTTCCGCCATCCGGACATGCATGGATGCGCCGAACACAACTATACAACGCATCCAGCCATGAGTACGCGCCTCCAAACCGCTGCGCCCTATCCATTGAGACGCTATCGATCAGTTCGGTGTTCCAACCCGAGCAGTTTAGTGCGCGGCCGTCTTGAGCACCGCCCCGGTAAGCAGTAAACAGCCGCGTCTATCCGGCTGACGCCAGAGATATCGCAGGCGAACGGTTCTCTTTACGCCTTGCCGCCTACCATTTCTCTCGCCTACGCTGTGGTTCTGGCCGCTCCCTGGGGACAGGCGCTTGTTCTATGTCGAACTCCCGGTTTACGCAGAGTATCCTGCAGGCGTTGAGACGAGCGCTACAGTCAAGCAGTTCAGAGCATTGAGGTTTAGTCATGCGGGCATCTGGCAAGACCACTGTCGTCGTGCTGGGTTCAACAGGTCGAATACTGAATCGGCATTCTGTTGACGCGACCGAAAAGCTGAATTTGCTGGGCCAGAATTCGGGCAATTTGGTCTTTCAGTACGCAGCCAATGGTCTTTTCGCCGGGCCAATTGTCAACGTTGCCCGATCAGAATTGCCCTATCGTAAATTCAGCACCATTCCAGACGTAGGCGCCCTCGTCTTTCCAGCCGCAAATCACATCCGGCTTGGTGCGGATTGGACGTCACTGAGCGGTTTTCTGCGACGCTCAAGGGTGCCCCTGATCGTTCTTGGCCTGGGCGCGCAGGCGCCGGACCTCGATGGTCGGCTGGATGTCATTGATCAGCTGCGAGCTGATGCGACGCTGATGGACTTCATTGCCGCCTTGCGGGAAAAGGCCGCATTTATCTCCGTCCGCGGGCACTACACGCAGACGGTATGCCAGGCTCTCGGGTTACGTGACGTCGAAGTCCTCGG
>JBCDGJ010000060.1:0-27574 GCA_038757945.1 Pseudomonadota bacterium | reverse complement strand
GCCGCCCGCCGGCGGCCGCGCGCCGCGCGCGCGCGCGCCGAAACGCGGGAAGAAAAGACGCCGAAATGCGACACGGAAAACCCAAACCAATGCGCCGAACGGCAAAGGCCAGTCAGTCAGTGCCATCAGTACCCCTGCTGGGAGCGACGCGGTCTCGCGCCGACGCACTTTTTTGGTCGGGAAAACGCGCCCTCGTCCCGACCGAATGCCTCGCCCGCCGCGCCGACGCAGCTCAGTCTCGGATCAATTCCCGATGCGCGGCGCCGCACTTTCGCCCGCGATTTCTCCCAACAAACCAAACGAGTGACATCGCTTTTTTCGCGCGAGCTTTGACCTCGCTTCAAGCAAGCACACGGACAGGAGTGCGCAGCGCGATGACGTTAACCCTATACCCTTAACCCTAACATTGGCGAGGCGGAATTGCGCCCAATTCGCGGGGTCGAAACGCGCGGCGTGTGCGCGCGCGGCCGCGGCGGCGAAAGCGGTAGGCGTAGTGCGGCTCGATCGTCAGCCCGAGCTCCTGCTCGACACGGCGGACCACGGCCTCCTCGAGCGTTTCGCCCGCCCGCGGGTGCGAACAGCAGGAATTTGACCAGTAGTCCGGCCAGAGCCGTTTGCCGGGGGCGCGCTGCTGCAGCAGCACGGCGCCATCGGCGGTGAAGATGAACGCGGAAAAAGCCCGGTGCAGGACGCCGTCGCCGTCATGGGCGGCCGCCTTGGACAGCTCGCCGATCGGCTCGTCGTTGCCGTCGACGAGGATCAGCAGCTCACTGTCAGACGACACGACATCGGTTTTCGTGGCGGCTTCTGTAGCTGTACTTTTTGTAGCTGTACTTGTAGCTGCGGGGGCCATGACCATATCCCAGGGACTCCGGCGACAAGTTTAGCAGACTGGGCGCCGCAGTTTCGGCGGCCGTGAACGCAGAATCCGAACAGCAATTCGAGGAGCAGATGACAGTGGCAACCCCGTACGGCAGCCCGCAGCGGCACCAGATCCGGCTCGACGCCGGCCACACCCTCGCGTGTTACGAGTGGGGGCGGCCAGAGGATCCGGCGCTGCTGCTGGTCCACGCAACCGGCTTTCACGGCCGCTGCTGGGATCAGGTCGTCGCGTCGCTGCCCACAGGGTTCCGGGTCTTCGCCTACGACATGCGCGGCCATGGTGCGAGTGACCAGACCGAGAGCTATGGCTGGGACGAGTTCGGCAGCGACCTCATCGAGCTGTTCGATCTGCTCGAGCTTGATGCGGCGATCGTCGTCGGCCACTCCATGGGCGGGCACTGCGCAGCGCAGCTGGCCGCCCACCGACCGGAGCGGGTGCGGGCGCTGCTGCTCATCGACCCGGTGATCTTCGAGCCGTCCGCGTACCCGGAAAACCGCCACCGGATGTTCGCCTCGGTCGACGAGCACCCGGTTGCGCGCCGGCGCAGCCACTGGGAGAGCTGGACGGCGATGCGTGATCAGCTGGTGGCGAAAGGCTTCTACGGGCTCTGGGACCCGCGCGTGCTCGATGACTACTGCCGCTACGGCAGCCGGCCGCTGGCGGACGGCACCGGCGTCACGCTTGCGTGTCAGCCGCGGGTCGAAGCGTCGATTTATCTCGGCAACACGGAAAGCGACGTGCATGCGCTGCTCGAGAACATTCAGGCGCCGACGGTGGTGCTGCGCGCGCCGCCGCGGGACCCGGAGGCAGAGCCGGTGATGGACTTCTCCAAGTCGCCCACCTGGCCAGCGCTGGCGGAGCAGATCGCGACCGCCGAGGATGTGTTGCTCGAGCACCTGACGCATTTCATTCCCATGCAGGCGCCGGAGCTGGTGGCGGGATACATTTCGGCCGCGCAGCGAACCAGCGCGGTTCCGCGGGTTGCTGAAGAGCGCTAGCAGTGTCGCACGCCGTAATCCAGGCAACGCTGATGGGTCAGGGTGGGCGGCTCTGGCTTGGTACTCCGGTGGTCGCTATTTGATGACGTAGAGCTTGCCCGTTTTTGGGTCTTTGAACACTTGACCCACGGCTTCCAACCCCTCACCGGCTGCGTTTGCGGAAGCAGGCAGGCTCGGCAGCTCACGGCTCAGCTCAGCATCGTCCAGTACCTGCCGGTCCGCAAAGCTGCCGGACGAGGCTGCCAGGGCTGCAATCAGGCCCGTCACAAACACGAGCATCAGGTCGGCCAGATTCGGCAGATCCGGACCGTTTTCCTGCGCGCCATCATCAAACCGCGTGCGGCCAAGATCACGCATGGCTGTCCTCCCGCGCGTCGCTCGCTTCCAGGTTGTTGAGCGCCGACTCGTAAGCGTTTCTGCGGAATCGCCCGATGAGGAAGCCGAACAGACCGACCAGTAGCCCGAAGACGGTGGTGTCGAAAGCGGTAGCGACTGCTTGTGAAAGGGTCAGAAAGTCCCCACGCCCGAGCGCGGCGATCCCCGGGCCGAGGGGAATGAGTGTGCCCATGAGGCCGAGGGTGGGGCCCACCCGGGACAAGAGATCCGCCCGCCGAATGCGTTGCCTCGCGAGCTTCTCCAGCGCTGTGAAGCCGCGGGTTGCCGACCGGTCGATTCCCCCAAGCCACTCACCCAAGGCCAGCCCAAGATCATACAGTGCGGCTAAACCAAGCAGCAGAAGGCCGGCGATGACCGGCCACAGGAGGAGGCCAACGATGAGATGCAGCGTGCTCTGCACATCTAGACTCACGTGACCCTCCGGCTCCGCATGAAGCCGAGCGCCATGACCAGGACCGCAAGGAGCAGCGTTGCAATCACGATCGGAGCCATTGTCTTTTCCGAGTCTTCTACCTGCTGCTGCGTCAGTTCTTTGATGCTCTGCGGCGGGTCGGGTTGCTGAGCTGCAGATTCCGCGCCCCTCGCTGCGCTGCGCGCCGCGGCTATCGCGTCTCTTGCGCTGCTTGAGACCTGGTCGGAAATCCAATCCAGCATCGGATGGTCAGGTCGCGTATGCCCACTGCCCGGTAGGCCGGCCTGTGCGACCGCCGCGGCAAAGCGTTCACCCAGGTCGGCAATGGTCTCGGCGCTTGCCTGCCAGAATCCTTTCTGCGCTGCGACCAGCATGATTGCCAGCATGTTGGCCTGTACCGGCAGATTGGCCTCGGCACTAAGAAACTCAGACACACCGATGTTGTAGCGGTCATCCATGTAGATGGCTTTGGTGTCTTCCCATATGGCGTCCGGGAACAGATCCGGGTCAGTGACTTCCCAGCCCCACAGGTTCTCGAAGAAAGCAACGTTCATCGTGCGAGCGCCGGCATAGCCATGCGGCATGAGCGACTTGATCCACGCTGGATTCAGCTGCCGGCCCCGAAGCTCGCGGGCGATAGCACTTGGCAGCGGCGGCATCTTTGGGTTCTGCGGATCGCTCACATCGACCACGAAACCTGTCGGGGCAGCGCCGCTGGCTGCTTCAACAGCCATGTTCAGCCCGCCCAGATAGTCGAAGGCGTCGTTGTTGTCGACAAGCCCGTAAAGATTGCTGGCGCGACCCAGAAAGCTCTGGCTCGTTCCGGCAAGCCGTTCACGGAACGCGTCCTGGTGCGCTGTGCCGTCGAGATTCATGCCATAGGCATGGCCCATGCGGGCCAGATAGGTCTGAGCGATTTGCGACCGATCGGACCAGGCGCCGGAGCGTTCTGCCAGCCGGTTGATGCCCGCCCCATACTGACCGATTGCCGGGGCAAAAACCCTGAGGCTCGCAGTCCGCGCAGTGACCGCGTCTGGTACGGGTGCCTCGAGCATCCGGGTCACCCAACTCTGCGCCACCGCGTTTCGGGCCAGGGACTCACGACCGGGTGCGCGCAGTTCGGCGAGCGGAGCGAGGACTGCCGCTAGCGGGCGCGCAAGCTGCGGGTACTCGGCGTTGATGGTCTCCGAGGCACCGTCGAGGGCCAGCAGCACCGCTTTGTCCAGCCACTTCATCTGCTCCCCGTAGAGATCGCGGAACAGGCCAGAGGCCACGAAGGTCACGTCCTGCCGCTCCGGGCTGTCCCCCAGGGGTAGGCGTTCCAAGCCTTTCACGATACCGCGCCCGTTCCACACCGGCCGGATCCCCATCAGGTTCATCCCGAAGGAGATCATCACGCCCCCATCGCGGACGGTGTCTGACGCCCAGAGCACGACAGCCTGGTTGCCGTCGGTTGCCGGCGTATCGACGGTGAGCTGTCTGCCGATGTCAAAGGCAATTCGATTGGGAATAAGGCTCGCGTCGAGACCGTAGAAGTTGCGACCGGTCGGCAGCGCTTCGGGCGAGCGCAACGGGTCGTTGCCGATTCCGGGTTCAACGAACCTACCGTTTAGACCATCAAGCAGTGCGGCCATCTCCGCGCGCGGCGAAGCCTTGAGCGCCGCTTCTGCTGCCGGTGCGTCCATGGACGTGAGCATGGTCTGGACGGCTTCGGCGGACCAGGGTTTACCAAACACGTGCAGGCCGAGGGGCATGAAGTCTTCCTGCATTTCGGTGAGGAAGTGACCAACCTCATGTACCAGCAGATCTGGCTCGAGCTCCTCAAAGACCATGCGCTCGCCGCCGCCATGCTCCGCTTCGAGTTCCGCGACCAGCGCCTCTTTCATACCGAGCCTGGTCACGTGATCCCTGATGCGCGTGAAGGCTCTGAGCCGCGCCGCGTCGCCAGCTGGGGATGGATCAGCAGCCTCGAACCCTTCGACCAGTTGCCGCAAGCCCAGCAGCTCGTCGTAGTAGGGCGTCGCCTGCAGCGGTGGGGTCAGGTGATCGATCACCACGGCGAGGCCGCGGCGCTTGGCCTGCAGCCCTTCGCCAACGCCATCGACGATGTATGGGTACAGTCCTGGGGTATCCCCCGCGATGATACGAGGGTAGTCGAAGCGCGCCAGGCCGGTGCGCGGCCCGGGCAGGAATTCATAGGTTGAATGGCGCCCGAGGTGGATGATGGCGTGTGGCTCGAGCGCCTGCCGCAGCCATTGATAGAACGCCAAATACTGGTGTGGCGGGGCGATGCTCATGTTGGCGTGCAACACCTCCTCCCGAACCTCCCAGCCCCGTGGTGGTTGTGGTCCGATGAAGATGTTGCCGAACTGAAGCCCGGGAAAAACGAACTTACCTTCAAACGTCATCACTTCGCCTGGCGCTGTCCCCCACCCGCGCAGGCCTTCGATGCCGTGACGACGCAGGGCGTTTGATAAAGAGTCGATGGCTTCGCTCTGATCGACACCGGCGATGTGTTGCTGGTAGGCGGTCTGCAGCTGGTCCAGCAGGTCCTCCGCTCGCGCATGACGCTTGGCGGGTGCACCTTCAATCACGAAGGCTATGTCTTTCAGGGCCGCGGTCAGCAGGGTGCTGGCAGCCTCGGGCTGCTGCTGATTGAGCGCCTCATCGACCATCGACTTCAGAACCGCAAGGGGTCCACCCGTTACTTCGCGTTGCACAGCGTCGGGCAGAGTTTCGAAGAAGGTCTGGTAATCGGGGACGGACATCGAAAAGGCGCTCTCTGCCATTGCAGCGAGGGCAGCGTTGTTTTCCGGCAGGTTGACTGCGCGGGCCTGCATGAGCGCTAGCAGTGCTTCCTCGCTGTCCGGCAGGGTGCCGGTGGTATAGCCCTCCTTGTTCAGCTGCCTGAGCAGCAGGAGCAGGGTCGCTGGGACATCGAGGTTATCGGCGCCGATGTTGTGCCGCCCCGGTGGGTGGTTGTAGTAGATGATTGCGAGACGTTTGTCGGCGTTCGCTGTGCGTTGCAGCTGTGCCCAGCCCTTAAGCCGCCGTGCGAGGCTCTCGACTTCCGGCTTGATCGGAGTGGTGATCTTCACGGCAATGCCGGAGATCGCATCAATCTGTATCGGTGCAGCGGCTGCCAGCACCGCGCCCTGGCCTGCACCTGAGAGTTCAGGCATAGCGAGCCGATAGTAGACGCTGTCTGTCGGCAGACCATCCTGGCTCTGACGCCAGCTCTCGGCGCTGAACTCCTGTAGCCGGATGCCTTTTATCAAGGGCACGCCAAGCGCTGACAGCGCCGCGTCGGCGCGGCCACGGTTGGCGCCGCCCAGGGCAAAGTCCTGGAGCATCACGATCGCGGCCGGCTCGAGCGCGTTGAAGTCTTCGAGCGCTTGCGCTGTAGGCTCGCCCCAGTCTGCGAAGACGGATTGGCAGCCTAGGGCTTCCAGTATCAGGGCGTCGCAAAGCTGCTCGTGGAGGCGGATGTTCCCGGCCTGGTCACCTGTTTCGTAGTCAAGCAGCAACACCAGCGGTGCGCTCGGCGCGCCTGCGCGGGTGCCGTAGCGCACGGGTGCCAGCGGCTCGGCCACCGGCAGCTTCAGTCGCTCTGCCGGTGTGCTGACGAGAAAGCTGAACAGACGACTCAGGTTTTCCGGACCGCGCGCCTGCCAATACGCGTTGGCCTGCCCCCAGCTGCTCGTAGACGGGGTTTCTACGCCGGCATCGATCGCGGCGCTGGTGGCTCGCCAGCCATCTGCGGTGCGGGACTGAAGCACGAGCTCCCGCGCCGAGCTCACGACAACGATGGGCCGGTCGGCCGGTACGTTCTTGAGCAGCCGGCCCAGACGCGTTGCGTCGTCGCTGAAGACGCCGGCAACGAGCACCGCGGACGCCGCGGCCAACAGGTTCTGGATCTCTGCGTCCGATAGCAGTGCCAACTGTTCCGGGGTTCGCAGCTGGATGCTGGCGTCAGGAAACTGCTTCCTGAACCGCCGTGCGGCGGCTGCTGCGCTCGCTGAGTTCCGCTCGGAGATAACCCCGAACAGGGTCCGGTCGGACCTTGCCGCGGACGCGACTTCGAACACAAGTCCGGGGGCGAGAGCGGCGACCAGGGCAAGCAGAAGGCGTTGGGCAACGGCCCGTTGAACTCGCATGACACATTCTCCGGCAAGCCCGCCTCATGGCTGAGGCGTGCGTCGAACTACGAAATGTCGTCATGACGGAGGCCCGATGCGCCCAGGCTCAACCCGGCCGTGCGCAAAGACGACGCCGACGGCAGGTCTCCTGACTTACGGGTCGTTGCCCATTACGTGCAGTGTCTTCCCGGAGATATCACTCCAGTGACAGTCGCACCGGCTCGCCGTTTACAGTTGCGGGGACAGTGCTGGACTTACACCAGCTTCCCTCTTCGGCATTGCTTCGGCTGTGCGCCGGCTACTCGCCGGCGTTGCTTCGGCTCTGCTTCTGCTTGCCGCAGTTTCATTGATCTGCACAAGCACCGTCGTGGCCGAGAGCCTACCATGGCGCGGAGATTAGTCACGCGGCGGATGGCTGCAAAGCACGAGAAGCTCGAGCCGCTGGACGCTTTCGCGGCAGAGAACGAGCCGATATCCTGGTGCTATGACGGTCAGACTCATTCTTGGTGGAGCGCGGTCCGGAAAAAGCCATCGCGCGCTCGAGCTGGCTGAAGGCCTGGCGACAACGCGCGTGTTCGTCGCGACGGCCGAGCCCTTTGACGCCGAGATGGCGGACCGAATCGAACAGCACAGGAACGATCGGGGCCCCGAGTGGTCCACGCGGGAGGCACCGCTGGACCTGGTCGCTGAAGTCGAGCCGGCACTTCTGCCCGATAGCGTTGTCGTCGTTGATTGCCTCACCCTCTGGTTGTCGAACCTGATGCATGCTGGCCGTGACGTGCAAGCGGAAACCGCTGCACTGATCCAGCTGTTCACGATGCCCGGGGAGCTGATCCTGGTCTCCAATGAGGTTGGCCTTGGGATCGTTCCGGAGACGCCGCTCGGCAGGCGCTTCCGCGACGAGCAGGGGTGGTTGAACAGAACCGTGGCAGCCGCTTGTGACCGCGTCGAGCTTATTGTTGCGGGGTTACCGCTGGTCCTGAAGTGACAGCGCGGTCCTGAGACGATGAAGCGCCGTCTGGTCTGCGGGCAGGCCAATTCTCAAGTGTCGGTCGGTCCAGCTGAAGCGACGGGTATAGACCCCCTGGTTGCACAACCTGTTCCAGGTGCCGTGTGCGTCTTTGACCTCGACGAAGCGGAACAGGTCAGTCCCGCCCACACTCCGCACGCCCTGCTCCTGCAGCGCCTGGTCGAGCTGCACGCGCGCCTCAGCCAGGCGCTCCCGTGTCTGCCCTTGCCACTCAAGGTCGGCGTAAGCGCCAGCGCCGATCGTGAGGGCGAGCGTGGATACTCGCCAGACACCAAGCAGTTGTCGCATAACAGCAGTCAGGCTCGGCGGCCCGAGCAGCGCCCCGAGCCGTAGTCCTGCCAGCCCGAAAAACTTGCCGCTCGAACGCAGCAGCACAAGTCCTGGACCGCCGGTCAGCGGCGCAAGGCTGTGCTGCGGTTCGAGGTCGGCAAATGCTTCATCGACGATCAGCCAACGGCCGCGTGCGCGCAGCGCTGTCCAGGCATCGATGAGGTCCTCGCGCCGGAAACGGCGGCCATCGGGATTGTTCGGATTGCACACGATGACAACGTCAGCGGTGTCGGCAAACGTGAGGGGATCTCTGGTTTCGATGACGTCGGCCCCGGCGGATTGCCAGCTCTCAGCATGGTCACGGTAGCTCGGGGCGAGCACAGCAATGCGCCGCGCGTCCAGGCAGTGCGGCAACAGCCGGATGGCGATCTCTGTGCCGGGTACCAGCAGCAATGCTTCGGACGGCGCCGATAGCGCCGCAAGCATCGCAGCGCTGCAGCGGTCGCTGTCGCCTTGGGTCGGCAACCTGTGCAATGCCGCTGGGTCCAGCTGCGGGACAGGCCACGGCCACGGATTGATGCCCGTCGAGAGGTCGACCCAGGGCGTTCGCGCCCCGGGAAATCGTGCGGCGATCTGGTCGAGTGCCCCACCGTGCCCGAGATCGATGCTCATGGCATTACGGTTCCGACAGCGATGAGCACCAGCACTGCCGCGGCAAGGCAAAGTGCCCGGATGTACAGCACAAGACCCCGGTGAACCGCGGGGCTGTCTGGATCCGAACCGACGGCATTCAACCAGGGCTCCTCCACAACTGCGTTGCCGTAGCGGCGGGGGCCTGACAGCCGCACGCCTAATGCCGCGGCCATTGCAGCTTCCGGCCAACCCGCGTTTGGGGAACGATGCTTACGAGCGTCGTTCTGGACCACCATCCGAGCCAGCCCCGGCTGCGGGCTGACCAGCACCAGCAGCAGGCTGGTGATTCGGGCTGGAATCCAGTTTGCCAGGTCGTCGAGCCGTGCTGCGAACTTGCCGAAGTGCTCAAAGCGTGCGTTGCGGTGGCCGATCATGGAGTCAAGCGTGTTCACTGCCTTGTAGGCAGCGATACCGGGCAAACCCAGCAGTACACCCCAGAAGAGCGGCGCGATGACACCATCGGATGCGTTCTCTGCGAGGCTTTCGAGAGCGGCACGGGCCACTCCGGCCCGATCCAGCTGTTCAGGGTCGCGGCCGACGATGTGCGCCACAGCCTCACGCGCCCGCGCAATCGATTGGCCGGAGAGGGCGATCGCTACGGCTTTGACGTGCACATAGAGGCTGCGCGAGGCCAGCAGGCTGGAGGTGATCAGCGCCTGCAGACCCAATCCCAGCAAGCTCTCCGGCAGCGCGGCCACCAGCAGCCCCGTAACAATCCAGGTCGTCAGCACAACGACGGTCGTCGCCAGGCACCCGGCGATCCTCCGCCAGCGGTCGGATTGCGACGCGCGATTGAACGCGGCGTCGAGGCGGTTCACCAGCCAGCCGATCCATACGACCGGATGGCGCACGCGTCGATGCAGCCACTCTGGCCAACCGAAGCTGATCTCCACGGCCCAGGCGAAGAGCAGGGTCGCTGCATTCACCCGCTGGAGGACCGGTCTTGTGGGCGTCGGGCCGTCGACAGCAGCGCGTCGACGTCGACGGCTGCTGCGATGGCATCTGCAAGTGCGTCGAGGGCGCTCTCGACTGCTGCGCTGTAGTCGAAGGGGCTCAACTGTTTGGCGCCGGCTCGCGTCAGCCATTGCGATCGGTAGCTGTCGTTTCCGAACACACCGTGGACATAGGTTCCTGTGACTCGCCCGCTCAAGCTGGCGGCCCCTTCCCGGTGATCGTCGATCAGGAACATCGGCCGCGTGCAGTCGGGCCCCGACGTTTCTCCGACATGGATCTCGTACCCCGCGACTGCGGTTCCGCTGTGAGCGCACTCGCCGCTAGTGGGCCGTACTGTCTTTGCTGGCGCCATGGTGGTTTCAACGTCGAGCAGGCCGAGACCCTCGACGCTGCCTGGTGGTCCATCGACACCATCTGGATCGTGTATGTGTCGACCGAGGAGCTGATAGCCGCCGCAGATGCCGAGCACTCGACCGCCTGAGCGTGCGTGCGCCAGTAGATCGTGATCCCAGCCCTGCTCCCGGAGAAAGCTCAGTTCCGCGAGCGTGGACTTGGTGCCGAACAGGATGACGACATCGCAGTCTCTGGGCAGTGGCCGGCCCGGCGGTACCCACTCGAAGGACACGCCGGGTTGCTGGCGCAGCGGATCAGCATCGTCGAAGTTCGCCATCCGCGACAGCATCGGGGCCGCAATTCTGAGCGTGTCTGTGCGTCGTTCACCGTCGCGGTCGAGAGATACGGCATCTTCGGCCGGCAACAGCCTCACTTCCTCAAGCCAGGGGATAACACCGAAAGCGCGCCATCCGGTGTGGGCAACGATGGCGTCAACGCCGGAGTCGAACAGGCGCGGATCCCCGCGGAACTTGTTGACGATAAATCCGCGGATCATTGCTGCGTCTTCAGGTGCAAGCACGGCCCTGGTGCCAACGAGGCTGGCAATGACGCCGCCGCGCTCGATATCTGCGACCAGGCACACCGGCACCTGCGCTGCGCGCGCAAATCCCATGTTGGCGATGTCTCCCCGCCTCAGGTTGATTTCCGCCGGGCTGCCTGCCCCTTCGACAATAACGAGATCGTAGGCGTTGCAGAGACGCTCGAAGCTCTGCAATACCGGACCAAGCAACGCTCCGCGGTTAGCAATGTAGTCGCTTGCCGCGGCAGTTGATACCGCACGTCCGTGAACGACGATCTGGGAGCGGTTGTCGGATTGCGGTTTCAGCAGCACCGGATTGAAGTCAACCTGCGGCTCGAGCCCGGCAGCCAGCGCCTGTAGGGCCTGCGCGCGGCCAATCTCGCCGCCATCTGCACAGGCTGCGGCGTTGTTGGACATGTTTTGCGGCTTAAAGGGTGCTACGGCGTAGCCGCGCCGACGCGCAAGCCGTACGAGCCCGGCGGTAAGAACCGACTTGCCAACATCGGATCCGGTGCCCTGAAGCATCAGCGCTCTGGCGGTCATGAAGCGCCTTCGATGTTGATGGAAAGGCCATCAACCCTGGCCTTGATCCCGTACACAGCTGCGAGCCGTTCTTCGGTAAGTGTCTCTGCAGGGGACCCATCGGCGACGACCTTGCCCCCTTGCATCCAGATGAGCCGGTCAGCGAAGCGGGCGGCCATCTCGACGTCGTGTAGCACAACCAGCGCTCCGCCCCCGGCATCGACGAACTCGCGGACCAGCGCCATAGCCAGGAACTGGTTGCGCGGGTCGAGTGCAGCAACGGGTTCGTCGGCGATGAGTAGCGGTGCTTCGGCTGCAAAGGCGCGCGCGAAATGGACTCGGGCCAGCTCGCCGCCGGAAAGGGTGTCCGTTGCCCGATCTGCCAGCGGCAGCAGGTTGCTGGACTCGAGCGCCCGGATTACGGCGTTGCGATCTGCTGTGCTCAGCCGCCCGAGCGTCGCCCCATGAGCGTAACGACCGAGGGCGACGACGTCCCGAACCGGACTTGGCCACGCCAGGGGGCGGCGCTGAGGCAGATAGCTGACCTGCCGCGCTCGTGCCGCCGGGGACAGCTTGCGGGTTTCAATTCCTGCCAGGTTTGCTTCGCCTGCGCTGAGGGGAATCAGCCCGAGCGCTGCGCGTAGGAGTGTTGTCTTGCCCGCCCCGTTGGGACCGAGCAGCGCAACCAGCTCCCCGGTTGCGATGGTGAAGCTACTCCGCTCCACGAGGATCGAGTCACCACGCACAACGGAGACGCTGTTCGCACGCAGCTCAGTCATCGATGGTCCGTCGCCGCATAGCGATCCAGACGAACGCAGGTGCTCCAAACAGTGCTGCAACAACACCCAGCTTCAGCTCGTTATCGGTCGGAATGACGCGAACACCAATATCGGCGACGACCAGGATAAGGCCAGCAAGCAAGGCGGATGGGAGCAAGGAGCGTGCCGGGTCATGGTCCACCCAGGGGCGGGTGATATGCGGTGCGACGATACCAACGAACCCGATCGAACCTGCAAGTGCGACGGCTCCGCCCGTCGCCACTCCGGAACCGAGCACCACCAGCAGGCGTTGGCGCCTCAGGTTCAAGCCGACCCCGCTTGCCGCCTCATCACCCAGGGTCAGGGCGGACAGCCCCCGGCGTGAACCGAACAGCACGGCAAAGCCGACGATGATGAATGGCGCCGCAAAGAGCAGATCATCGAAGCTGCGGTTCGCGACGGAGCCAAGGAGCCAGTTGATCATGTCAGACAGAGAGAATGGATTTGGGGCAAGGTTCATCAGCAGGCTCATTGCCGCGCCGGCGAAGCTGGCAAGGCCAACCCCGATGAGGATGAGCGTCACGATCGACTCCGTTCGCAGCGCGGCGAGCGCAATCAGCCCGGTTGCCAGGGTGGCACCTGCAATTGCTGCAGATGGCAGGATCCAGGGGTTTGCCGCAGCGATTCCGTAATACAGCGCAAAGGTTGCCGTTGTCGAGGCGGTGGCGGAAACGCCGAGAACCCCAGGGTCTGCGAGCGGATTTCGCAACAGTCCCTGTAGCGCAGCCCCACTGGCGCCGAGCGCTGCCCCAACGAGAAAGGCAGTCAACGCTCGGGGCAGCCGAATTGACCACACAACGATGCGATCGCCGGCGTCTGCGCCACCGAGCAATGCGGAGACGACCCTGGGGGGATCCAGCGGTGTCGAGCCGAGCAGACAGGCAGCGAACACGGCAAGCAGGACCAGCAGCAGCAGAAATGGTGTCAGCGCGCGACTCACTGCTCGGGTCTCGCTGCTGATCCGTCGTCTGTTTCCTGTGTTCTTGCCGCTGCAAGCGCCTCGACAGCATTCATCAGATACCATCCTGCGCACGAGGTCCAGGCGCCCTTGATTGGAACGGTCGAGTGTCCCTCGAGCGCTTCGCGCGCGACCGGGTGACGCATAGGCGTCCAGCCATCAGGATGACTGGTTCGTGAATCGAAGAACGCAGCGGCGATGAGTTCTGGGGTTTCGTAAGCGAGTCGTTCCAGCGGCAGCGGGTTCCAACCGGATTGCAGTTGGAAGTTGCTTAAGCCCGCTGCGACCATGATCTCATGTACCAGCGATCCGGGGCCCGTAGTGACGCCGGATGGCGTCATGTACAGGGCCGATCGCTTGCCGGCAGCGGCGGGGATGGCCTCAAGGCGTTGTTTCATTTCAGCGATCAGCTGACGGCCGCGTTCGGGCTCGCTGAGGCCTGCTGCAACCGATCGGATGACCTCGATGACGGTCGCTATATCCGATGCCCAGCCAACGGTCACAACCGGAATACCGGCCCCTTTGAAGAAGTCAGCGGCGCCAGGCCCGCCGCCATAGGCGCGTACTACCAGATCCGGTTTCAGCACCAGAACATCTTCGGCAACCGCGCGTACCGTGGGGAGACCCTCAGCTTCGTCTCGCATGAACGAGAAGTCGGCCGTTGCGCGCGGCGAAACGGCCAGGATGCGCTCCCGGTCGACCAGTTTCAGCACGTACTGATCGGCGCACAGATCGAGGCTGACGACGCGCGCCGGCTTCGAGCGTGAAGTATCCAGCTGCGGTGGGACCGCGCCGCCACAGCCGACCAGGAGCGCCAGCAGCAGCGGCAACAGGGCTCGGGTTTGCATGGTCGTAGTCGATTTCTCCGGGCCCATTGCGTTTCAGCTAGAAGCGCGCTCGGATGCCATGGGTCCCGGCAATCCCAGGAGTGCCATAGCCGAGAATCTGCTGGTACTCCTCATCGAACAGATTTTCGATGCGCCCATAAACCTCGACGCCATCGGTCACGGCGAAGCGGCCGGTCAGATCAACGCGGACCCAGCTGTCCAGGGTGGTGCCATTGGTGTTTTCTTCGCTGCCGTTGTAGCGCACGAGCACTGCGGCAGAAAACCGATCGGTTGCCTCGTAGGTAAGACTAAGGTCCCCGGTTTGCTCGGGGAGCCGCACCAGCTGGTTGCCCGCTCCATCTTCAGCGTCAATGAACGCGTAGTCGAGCGATAGGCTGAGCGCATCGCTCAGCGCGACAGCGCCCGCAAGTTCGATGCCAGTGGACTCGACTTCGGCGATGTTCAGATACCCGCCGATGGCGAAGTCGAAGTCAATCAGGTTCTCAGTATCCTGTTGAAACACGGTAGCGCTGAGCTGCACCCGGTTGTCCAGAGAGGTCCAGTCCACACCGACATCGAAAGCCTCAGAGGTCTCGGGTTCGAGGTCAGCGTTTGGCGCTGTCGCTCCGCAGCAGAAGAAGGTGGTTTGGAAAATTGTTGGTGCCTTGAAGCCTTCGCCCCAGCTGGCACGGACGGAAAGGCGATCGCTCAGACGCCACGACCCTGCGACGCGGCCCGTCAATTCTGATCCGAATCGTTCGTGGTCGTCATTTCTCAAGCCAAGGGTGAGCGTTAATGCTTCGGTGGGCGAGGCTTCGTACAGCGCGAACAGGCCATCGATCGAGGTCTCGTCGTCATTGGCCGTGGTCTCTTCACGTTCAACGCCGAAGGCTACTCGGTGATGTTCGTTTGCTGTCAGCGTTCCCTGATAGCGATACAACAGCCGCTCACCTTCGGCGCCAAAACTGGGTAGCCCATCAGAGAAGTTATCCCGCTGGATGTCGGAGTAGCCAACCAGCAGCAGGTTTTCCAACTTTCCTTGCAGAAGCGGGAGCGCGAGCGCCACGTTGGCAGCAAGCTCCTCGGTTTCGCTGACCTCGTCGCCATCGGCAACACTGCCCTCTGCACCGAAGAAAAAGCTGTCGAATTCTGTTTCCGCATCGGTCCAGAGTGCGTCCACGCTGAGCCGTGCACCGCCTGGGAGGTTCAGTCCCCCTTTGGCGGACAGCGTTTGTGACTCAAAGCTGTCCTCCTCAGTATTGCCGTTCTCTTCGTCCGCTTTGGAGATGCCGTCGCTGGTCACGGTTACCGCCGCTACGCGAAAGTCGCCCAGTTCGCTGCTGTTAGAAACTGATGCACCGCCGCGGAAGGTGTCGAAGGCGCCATATTCGGCGAAAACGTCACCGCTCAGCCGCTCGGCCGGTGCTTTTGTCGTGACCGAGACTACGCCGCCGATGGCGTCAGTTCCCCAGAGCGTCGATTGAGGTCCTCGCAGGACTTCGATCCGTTCGATGTTTGCCGTATCGAGCCGCGCAAAGTTGAAGCCGCCGCCAGGCGAGGTAGGGTCGTTTACCGGAATTCCGTCGATCAACACGACGGTCTGCTCACTGCTGGCGCCGCGGATTCGAACGGTCGCGGCACCGCCGAAGGTGCCATTCTGGTTGATTGTGACGCCCGGCACGTTGGCGATCGCGTCCAGGGCATAGATCTGACCGAAGCGCTCGAGTTCTTTGCTTGTCAAGACGGTGATGCTCGACCCGGTTTCCGTCACGCTCTGACCGAGGCGGGTTGCGGTAACGACGATAGATTCGATCCCGGCAACGTCCGTCGCCGCTTCGTCGACTGCGAAAGCAGGGGCCACGGATAGTACGTGCGTCAGTAACAGCCAGCTCGTGGCTGCTGATGAATAGCGCATAAAGCTCTCCACTTGCACCCCGTCGCCCATAGCCGGGTGCTCAGAAACAACAACAGCATCAGTCAACGCGATAGGGATCACGGGGCGACTGACCATGGGTTTATGTCGTTGCTGAGCTAGGTGCTGCGTGGAACGCTGTACTTTCGCTGCCCGCCAAGACTTTCCCGGTCTCCGGACGAACGACGCGATGGCAGGTTTCCTGGCTTACCGATCACTGTGTCTGGCCGCCTTCCCGGAGCGCTGCTCCAGTGGCACTTGACCGTTCACTCCTGGCTTACAGTTGCGGGAACAGTCACGGATTTGCACCGTGTTCCCTCTTAGCCGCGCTGATGCGGCACCATCTCGCGCTAGGGTGACCACGGCCTTTCGGGTTGTCAAATCGTGCTTGCTGAGGACGGTGCTTTGCAAGGCGATGCCAGGTGGAGCCGGGTTGTCGAGACCAGGATTCAGAAATCGATGCCGCGCTGCGCGCGGATCCCGTCCTTGTAGGGGTGCTTTACCTCGCGCATCTCAGTGACCAGGTCCGCGTATGCACACAGCCGCTGCGGTGCATCGCGGCCTGTTAAGATCACACCGGTCTTCTGTGCTCGTTGCTCCAGCCCCTGCTCGACTTCTTCGGCGGAGAGGTAGCCGTAGCGCAGGGCGATGTTGATCTCGTCGAGAACCACCAGATCGTAGTCGCCGCTGGCCAGCATAGTGGCCGCGCGCGCGAATGCCGCCTGCGCCGCTCGGGTGTCCGCATCTTTATCCTGTGTGTCCCAGGTAAATCCATCCCCCATGGTGAACCAGTCGATGGCGCCGTCCAGCGTGCTGAAGAACTCCCGTTCTCCAGTTCGCCATTTGCCCTTGATGAACTGCACCACGCCGACGCGCTGGCCCCAGCCAAGCGCACGGACAATGACGCCGAAAGCCGAGCTGGACTTGCCCTTGCCGTTGCCGGTGTGAATCAGCACGAGGCCCCGTTCCGGGTCACGGAGCTCACGCCGTCGTTCGCGTTGTTTGCTCTGCACCTCTTTCATCGCCGCTTTGTGGCGTTCTGCCTCATTCATCTACGGTTCCTGCTCTTCTTGTCGGACTCTGACCAGTACAGCCAATGCCCGTAGTCGATCGATTTGGAAAAGTCCTCCGCGCGATTGCCGTTTGCGAAAACGGCTCGCACGACCCCGGCGTGGCAGACGACCAGCGTATCGCCGGCGGCCCGGGCGTACTCCCTGGCGGCTGCGCTGCACCGGCGGTGGAACATTCGGACGCTCTCACCGCCGTGGATGTTCGCATCCAGGAAGTCCGCTGCCCAGGCATCGAGCTCCTGGCGTGGGATCTGCGACCAGGCAACGCCTTCCCAGGCGCCGAAGTCCATCTCGGCGATCCGCTCGTCGAGGTGCAGGCGCACGTTCCGCGAGTCGGCGATCCGTTCGGCAAGCAGTTTCGCGCGCTGCAGCGGGCTACTCACGATCTGATCGAAGGGGGGCAAAGTGGACAGCGCGTCCTGGAGCTCCGACTCAAAGGTGTCAGCCAGTGGGATGTCGAGCCTTCCGTAGCAGATTGTTGAATCCAGGACCGGCCTGGTGTGGCGCATCAGGATGAGTGCCACAGCAGGATTCCAAGGTATGCACCGAGCTCGCTCGTCTGCTGCACCGCACCGAGCGTATCGCCGGTATACCCGCCGAGGCGGCGTTCGAACAAAGACCTCATCCAGCCATGACCGGCCGCGGCAAAGATCAGCATCGATGCGGCTGCGCTGAACCCTAGGTGCCAGGCAACCCAGGCGGCCAACACTACCCCCGTGATGGAGGCAACAATCAGGCTGACCGGAGCGATGCCGGCGGCGGTTGGTTTTCCGGTCCCGTTCTCGCGGACGTAGACGCTGCTTGCGATAACCAGGACAGCGGACAGTCGCGACAGGCCGTGTGCAGCGATGAGCGTAACAACGATCAGCGACGGTGCCAGCTCGATCAGGATGGTGACCTTGATGGCGAGCGCCATGACCAGGGCAAGGGCACCATAGGTCCCGACGCGGCTGTCGCGCATGATGTCCAGAGCCTGTTCCGGCGTCGCTGCCCCGAGCCCATCAAAGGTATCTGCCAGACCATCTTCGTGGAACGCCCCGGTTGTCAGCAGGCCGGTCGCCACGGCAAGCAGTATGCTGACGGAGTGGGGCAGTGCCAGGGCCGCCAGCAGGTATACGAGCGCCGTAACGCTGCCTACCAGCACGCCCACCAGCGGGTAGTACCGGGCGGCATTGGTCAGTCTGGCTGGCGTGTATGCGTCGCCGACGGGGATCGGAATACGGGTGAGGAACTGAATAGCGAGCGCAAGTGTCGCGAGCTCGTTGGCGACGACGCCTTTCACGACCCCGGCAGCTGCCGTTTCGGAGCGCTATTCGAAACGATAATCGGGTTGGCCCATGCCGCCGCCCGCACGCGCAAGGTCAGCTGGCTACGGGCCGCGCTACGCAGAGGTTTTGTGCGCATCAGCTTTGGCTCACGCCGGCGCTATCGAAAGACGCCATGTCTGAGAGCATTGCGGCGGCGGCCCGAACCAGCGGCCAGGCGAGCAATGCCCCGGTGCCCTCACCAAGGCGCATCTCGAGATCGAGCAGCGGTTGGGCACCGAGAAACTCCAGCGCCAGCCGATGGCCGGCTTCAGCGGAGCGATGCGCAAAGATCAGGTTTGGTCGTACGGCTGGCTCAAGCTGGCAGGCGGCGGCGGCTGCGGCGGTGGCGATGAAGCCGTCAACGAGTACCGCTTTCCCGGCGCTGGCGGCGCCGATCATGGCCCCGGCCATCATGACAATCTCGAAGCCGCCGTACTGCAACAGCGTTTCCTCAGCGGGCAGCTGTGGCGCCGTTCGTTCTGCCGCCTGCCGCAGCAGGCCGAGCTTCTGTTCAAAGCTGGCGTCGTCGAGGCCGGTTCCGCGCCCAGCGAGGGGCGCTACGCCTGAACCCATGAGCTTCGCCAGCATCAGGCTTGCGGCGGACGTGTTGCCGATCCCCATCTCTCCCAGGCAGAGGGCTTCGCCGCCCGCTTCCCGCCCGAGCTGCCGACCGGCGACAAGGCCTCGATCGAGTTGTTCTCGGGTCATCGCGGCCTGCGTCAACGCGTTTGCAGTGCCGTTTCCAAGCCGACAGCCGTGCAGCGCGGTGTGCTCGATCGGTGGTCCCAGTACGCCTGCATCGACCACCTGAATCTGTACGCCAACGGTGCGGGCAAACACGCACGCGGCTGCGCCTCCGTCCAGGAAGTTCTCCACCATCTGGCGTGTCACGCTCTGTGGAAAGGCCGAGACCCCGGATTCCGCAATGCCATGATCAGCGGCGAAGAGGAGCAGCTGGCAACTCTCCGCCCGCGGATTCAACGTCTCCTGAATCAGCGCCAGCTGCAGCGCAAGCGCCTCGATCTTACCGAGCGAACCTGGGGGTTTGGTTTTGTTCGCAATCTTTTTTCTGACTGCTTCCTCGAAGGCTGGGTCCTGTCGCACGTTGTCGTCTGCTGTCGGGTCGCGGTTGGTCTGGGCGCGCATTGTCGATCATTGAAGGTCGTTTGCCGAGGCTTTTGCACTATGCGCCTCGTACCGCCACAGCCCTGTGCGGCTCGTGCCGAGCAGGAATATGACGAAGGAGATGGCGACTGCCGGAGCCAGCGCCAGCAGCGGATCGGCACCGGCAATGAGAAAGCCGAGCAGAATGGCGCTGATCGGCGACGACACCATGAAGCTCAGCAACAAGACGGACAGGATCTGGGTACGCGACTGGGCTGGCGCGAGCTCCTGCACCGTGGTCCGCACCATCGTGGTCGTGACGCCCATGTTCAGGCCCCAGGCGACCAGCAGCGCGTAGAACAGGGGTAGCGACGGCTGCGTCAGCAGTGCACCGAGAATCGCCACCCGGGTCAGCTGCATCAGCAGAAACAGTCGACCCGGCCGCAGCAGGGGCATCACCCGGAACAGGATGATGTTTGAAATGATGCTGCCGATCGTAAACACCAGCATCGCCGTAGCAAGCGTTTGCGCGGTGCCGCCGTAGATGTCGGTGATGATGTAGGGTACCGCGATGATGTAGGCGCCGGCGTTGAAGAGGCTGGACAGGAAATTCAGGCTGATCAGGTTGCGAATCATGGCGCTCTGCCAGCAGGCCCGGAACCCGTCGACAAACAGCGCCAACCGCCTGGCGCCCTGCTGCGGCGTGGGCGCTGCCGCTGTCGGCGGCATCGGCGGCAGCCGCAGGACGGCCAGCGCGCCGGTCGCGAACAGCGCGGATTGAATGATCAGCACCGTGCCGAGTCCCCAGCGCTCGAGCTGCGAGCCAACCAGCAGGCCGGCGAGGCCGATCAGGGAGGTCGTGACCGTCAGCAGCGTCACCGCACGCTGGATGTCGATCGCGGCAACCCGTGACAACACGGCTTGCCGGGTTGGATCACTGAGGGCCTGCAGGCTCATCATGACGGTGCCGAAAGTGATCACCCAAACGTAGGACAGGGCATCAAGACGCCAGACCGCAAGGATTGCGAGGGGCGGCAGCGCAACCAGTCCGTGCATCCACAAGAGCGTTCGCCGCTGGTCCGTGCGATCGCCGAGCCACCCGCCGAGCAGCAGCACCAGCAGCGGCGGCAGATCGGCGAGCATGCGTGCGATACCGGTCTGCTCGGCCGGGCGATTCAGCACGACCACCAGCAGTGCAGTGAACAGAAAGGTCTGCAGGGTCAGGCCAGCGGTCCACAGGCTCGACGACAGCAGGTAGCTGATGAAGTCAGCGCGGGGCGGCGATCCGGCAGGTTGTTCCCGGCCAGCAGCGGTGTTCGTCACGCAATGGACCTGTGAGTGCTTTGGATTCGAATCTCACATTACTTTACATCGACGTTACAGACAGAATTGGCTGTGCGGCCGGACACTAACTCGGGTCTGAGTATGAGTCGGCGATATGTTGTCAGTCCGCAGCAACGAGCGACAGCGCACCTGGTTCCGGTCGGAGCGGGTGTTCCTGAGCGAGAACGAGTGGTATTTCCACACGCGCGAAGGCGTCGATGTCGGCCCTTATCCGTCACAGTTCGAAGCCGAGATTGAAGCGGGCATGCTCAAGGAGCTGCTGCGCAGCTCGGAGCAACGGGAGCAGGCGCTGTCCGTCATCCGCGAGTTCGTGCTCGACTCCTACGCTATGGGGCGGCCGCTGACCCCAAACTTCAGCAAGGCGACCCTGGGCAACTGAGACTCTTCTCAGCGGGGTGCCTGACCCCGCGCCCGCCTGGCTCGGCGTGCCGGGTCAACCGGCCAACCACAGCCTAATCAGCACCTGTATCAGGTCGCGTCCCGCACCACGTCGAGGTATTCCTGGACCCGCGCCAGATGGTCGTCGACCGTTGCTGGCCCGGCATTGTGGGTGGCAATGGCAATGTGCGTGCAGCCGAGGTCCTGCCACTTGCGCGCATGGCCCGCCCAGCGCTCCGGTGTGCCGCCGCGGTACTGGGCCTGTGCCTGGATGCCGAAGGGGGTGTCGCTGCGCCCGCAGGCTGCGCGGTGCTCGTGCAGCGCCTCGACGCAGGCACGGGCCTTGTCGTTGGCCCCCATGAGCGGGATCCAGCCATCCCCGAGCTCGGCACAGCGCTTGAGCGCGGCGGGCGCCGAGCCGCCGAACCAGACCGGAATGGGCGCGGTCGGGCGTGGGTTGATGCTGGCCCGGTCGACGCGGTGAAAATCCCCGGTGAAGTCGAGGCTGTCGGATTCCCAGAGTTTGCGCAGCAGCCGGACCTGTTCGTCCTGGCGCTTGCCGCGGTTCCTGAAATTCTCGTTCAGGGCCTCGTACTCGACCGTGTTCCAGCCGATGCCGACGCCAAGCTTGAAGCGGTTGCCGGAGAGCAGGGCGACCTGCGCGGCCTGTTTTGCGACCAGTGCGGTCTGCCGCTGGGGCAGGATCAGGACGGTGCTCATGAGCTCAACCCGCTCGGTGACCGCGGCCATGAAGGCGAACGTCGTCAGCGGCTCGTGGAAGGCGACGTCCTTATCGTAGCTGTTCGGGTTCCAGCCGCCCGGCCGATCGGGATCGGCGCCCAGCACGTGATCGTAGATCAGAATGTGTGTTGCTCCCAGATCCTCGACGCCCCGGGCCCAGGCCTTCATCGCCTGGGGGTCGTCCCCGATCTCGTTGTGCGGCAGTACGGCGCCGAATTGCATGGCTTGCTCCCCATAGTGGTTCCCCGTCGCGGCGCATTTTAGGAAGCGATCCGGTCACGTACAATCGGCCGATTAATCCGGTGAAACGATCCATGGCTGATACAGCAGAGCCGACCAGCGAGGCCGCGGCTCCCGACGGGCGCGGGAGCGGCCCCTTTTCGTTCGTTGCGATGGAGCACGACATGCTCGCGTTCTGGGAGCGCGAGGATGTCTTTCAGCAGTCGTTGCGCAATACGCATACGAAGAAGCCCTTCATCTTCTACGACGGCCCGCCGTTCGCGACGGGGCTGCCGCACCATGGTCACATCGTGGCCAGCACGATCAAGGATGTGGTCCCGCGCTACTGGACCATGAAGGGGCGCTACGTCGCACGCCGTTTCGGCTGGGACTGCCATGGGCTGCCGATCGAATATGAGATCGATAAGCAGCTCGGCATGTCCGCCCAGGAAGCTGTCGCCAAGTACGGCGTCGCCGGCTACAGCGACCAGTGTCGTTCGATCGTACAGCGGTTCGTCAAAGAGTGGCGCCACACCATCACCCGCCTCGGTCGGTGGGTGGATTTCGACAATGACTACAAGACCATGGACCCCTGGTACATGGAGTCCGTCTGGTGGGTGGTCAAGCAGCTCTTCGATCAGGGGCTGGTCTACGAGGGCTTCAAAGTCATGCCGCTGTCGACGGCGCTCGGCACCCCCTTGTCGAACTTCGAGGCCAACTCCAACTACCAGCAGGTCCAGGACCCGGCGATCACGGTGCTGCTGAAGCTTGCGGACGAAGAGGCCCATCTTGCGGTCTGGACGACGACGCCCTGGACCCTGCCGTCCAATCTGGCGGTGTGTGTCAATCCGGACATCGATTATGTGCGGGTGCGGGATCCGGCAACCAGTACTGTGCTGTACCTTGCGCGCGCGCGGCTCGAGGCGTACGGCAGCGACTTCGAGGTGCTGGCGGAGATGAAAGGGTCGGCGCTCCTCGGCCGGCGCTATGAACCCCTGTTCCCCTATTTTGCCGATCAGACGAGCGCTGGCGCTTTTCAGGTCATTGGCGGTGATTACGTCACTACCGAGAGCGGCACCGGGCTGGTGCATCAGGCGCCGGCCTTTGGTGAAGACGACTACCAGGCGTTTCAGGCCGCGGGGATCGACGCCTTCGCCTGTCCTGTAGATATGAACGGGATCTTTACCGAGCTGGTGAGCGATTTCGCCGGTCAGCACGTCAAAGACGCCGATCGCAACATCATCCGCTGGCTGAAGGATCAGGGCGCCCTGTATCGACAGGACGTGATCGATCACAGTTATCCCTACTGCTACCGCTCGGACACGCCGCTCATCTACCGCGCCATTCCGTCCTGGTACGTTGCGGTGACGCGGATCCGTGAGCAGCTGCTCGCGACCAACGCCCAGGTGCGGTGGGTTCCCGGGCACATCAAAGAGGGTCGTTTTGGTAACTGGCTCGAAGGGGCGCAGGACTGGGCGATCTCGCGAAACCGGGTCTGGGGCACGCCCCTGCCGTTGTGGCGCAACGATGTCACCGGAAACGTGCACTGCGTTGGCTCGATCGAGGAGCTCGAAGCGCTCACCGGCACCCGCGTCGACGATCTGCACCGCGAGTTCGTCGATCCGCTGACCTTCGAGCTCGAGGGGGAGGACGGCGTCTACCGGCGCGTACCCGAGGTGCTGGACTGCTGGTTCGAGTCTGGCTCCATGCCCTACGCGCAGCTGCACTACCCGTTCGAAAACCAGAAGGTCTTCGACGCCGGGTTTCCAGCGGAATTTATTGCCGAAGGGCTCGACCAGACCCGCGGCTGGTTCTACACCCTGACCGTGCTTGCGGCCGCGCTCTACGACCGCCCGGCGTTCCGCAACGTCATCGTGAACGGCATGGTGCTCGCCGAAGACGGCAAGAAAATGTCGAAGCGGCTGCGCAACTACACCCCGCCCGATGAGCTCATGGAAGCTTACGGGGCGGACGCGCTGCGCCTCTATCTGATCAACTCGGGGCTCGTGAAAGCCGAAGAGCAGCGCTTCACCGACGCCGGGGTTCGGGACATGACCCGCCGTGCGCTGCTGCCCTGGTACAACGCCTTCAGCTTTCTTACAACCTACGCCGAGGTTGATGCCTGGTCGCCGGACAAGGGAATGCACCGCGGCGACAACGTGCTGGACCGCTGGCTGCTGTCGCGGCTGCAGACGCTGAAAGGTCGGGTCGCCAGGGAAATGGAAGCGTATCGGCTCTACAATGTGGTGCCGGCCCTGTTCGAGTTCATCGAGGATCTGACGAACTGGTACATCCGCCTCAATCGCTCGCGCTTCTGGGGCGAAGAGATCGACGCTGACAAGATTGCGGCATTCAGCGCGCTGTACGACACGCTGCTCGAGCTCGCTGCGGTCATGGCACCATTCGCGCCGTTTCTTTCCGATTACCTGTACCAGCAGCTGTCGTGCCTCGGCGGCCGTCAGCCGAGCCCGGTATCGGTGCATCTCTGCGATTACCCGGAGGCAGACGATGCGCTGGTCGATACCGAGCTCGAAGCCGCGGTCACCCTCATGCAGCAGGTCATCCTGCTCGGCCGGCAGCGCCGTGAAGAAGTGCGGATCAATCTACGCACCCCGCTGCGCAGCCTGACCGTCGTGCATCGTGACGCCAGCCTGCTCGAAGAGCTGAAGCTGCTGGAGCCCTACCTGAAAACGGAGCTGAACGTACACGAGGTGCGCTACGACGCCGACGAAGGCAAGTACCTGAAGGTGGTGGCGAAGCCGAACTTCAAGCTGCTTGGCAGGCGGCTCGGGAAGCGCATGAAGGCATTTCAGCAGCGCATCAACGCGTTGACTGCTGCGGAGATCGACGCGCTACTCAACGACGGTACCGTGGAGCTTGACGGCGAGCGCTTCAGCGCCGCAGAAATTGAGGTGCAGCAGCAGGCGGTGGAAGGCAGCGATGCGGTGTCCAACCGCCAGGTTGCCGTCGTGCTCGATATCGAGCTGGACGCCGAGCTGATTGCCGAAGGGTACGGCCGTGAGATTAATAACCGTGTCCAGCGAACCCGCAAGGACGTCGGCCTGCATGTCAGCGATCGCATCGAGCTGTGGCTTGATGGCGATGCCGAGCTGCTGTCCGCGGCGCGGACGCACGGCGAGCATCTGAAGCACGAGGTGCTGGCCGTCGACCTGCACTTTGCCTTCGACGATGCGGCAGCCGGGCTCGATACGCACACCGCCGAGGTAGACGGGAAAGCGCTGCTGTTCCGTTTGCGGGCGGTGGCGGCCTGACGGCGCTCCGGGGGTGGGGGTCATCGAGCAGCAGCGCTGGCTGAAGGCTGGCGGTGTAACGCTCATGGAAGGATTGCTGGCCTGGGAACGGATTCCCTGGGTGCTCAGTACCTGGGTCCAGGGGTTCGATGTCGAGTGCTGGGCTGCTGCGGGCTGGCGCGGCCGGCTGCGTCTGCGGCGTCGCGGCGACGTTCCGGCTGCTCTTACTCTGGACCGTCAGCAGGGTCGGGCCACGCTCGAGCTTGGGACGCTGGCACGGGTTGAGTTCAGCTGGCAGCGGGAGTTCCCGCACGGGTCTGAGGCCCAGCCTGGTGAGGCCCAACCTGGCGAGGTTCAGACCATCGAGACGGAGCCCACCTCAACGCCACCGGGCGGCCGGGTGGCCAGCGTGCTGCGATGGCGTATCTGGGCGGATGAGCCCGCGGTGCTGCGCAGCGTTGACTGCTGCGTGCGGCGGCTGTTGAGCGTCGCCCGACAGCGCGACCGGTTGCTGGGGCAGCGGGTTGATGGCGCTGGTTTTCCCATGGACCGCTGCCGACGCTGTTTCGGACCACTGCGGGTTGAAGACAGTGGCTTGCGACGGTACTGCACGTGGGCGGGCCACGAGGCTGTCGAAGCGGCTGTTGGGGTGCGTCTCGATCCAGGAAAGGATCGAGGAGTGCCCGAGGGAAGGGAGGGGAGGGGAGTTCGGGCACTCCTCTGAAAAAGCGTGGGAGCCGGTGGGGCCAGCTCCTCAGCTACGAAAGTGATGTTACCTTGGGTAACACTAATTGCAACCCCTGGTAACCAAATCGGTAACACTTTTTGAGCATTGTTCGACAAAAGGACCTTCTGGACGTGCTTTGGTATGGCCATTTGCGACAGTTTTGGTGGCATGCGGCCAGCCCTCGCGCGCTTCGCTGTGCTGCCCGGCCGGACTGCGCGAGGCTCGAGACCTGATGCAGAGCCAGATCGAACTGTCCGGCACGCCAGGTGAGCTGCGCTGCGAGCTGCGACCGCAGCCGCTCGGGATCGGCACCGCGCGCCCCGGATTCAGCTGGCAGTCCATGGATACCCGGACAGCCGAGGTCGAAAGTGCCTGGCAGATTCTGGTTGCATCAGACCGTGCCCGGCTGGTCCCGGTTGCGTCAGCACCGGCGCCGGATCTCTGGGACAGCGGGATTGTCGCAGGCAGCTCGCGCGGGCTGATCGTCAGCTACGCGGGTGTGCCCCTGGTGTCGCGGCAGCGGGTCTGGTGGACCGTGCGCAGCTTCGACAGCGATGGTCTGAGCTCCGGCTTTGCCGAGCCCGCCTGCTTCGAAGTGGGACTGTTGTCCAACGCCGACTGGCGCGGCCACTGGCTGTCCGTGCCCTGGCAGGGCAGCGCGACCGATGGTGGGCCGGTGGCCGCACTGCTGCGGGACTTCAGCATTGATGAGCTCCCCCTCGAGGCGCGGCTGTATGTCGCCGTGCTGGGGCGGGCGGTCATCCAGCTCAACGGCCGCACGGTTGATGCGGCGGTGGGGGATGCCGAAGCCGGTGATCCCGGCGAGCGCCGCAGGTACCGCACGCTCGATGTCACCCGGCACCTGCTGCCAGGCGCCAACCGCCTGGGTGTGCTGCTTGGTGACGGCGCTTACTGCGGCAACTATCTGCAGCCTGCCGCCCGCGAAGGCTTCGGCACCGCGCCGGAGCTGCTGCTGCAGCTCGAATGGCGGGACGGCGCCGGCAGGCACCAGCGTATTGTTTCTGATGACCGCTGGCTGCTGTACCGGACGCCGATCGTCGAAAGCGATCCGGTCCTCGGTGAGGCGATCGATCTGCGGCGCTGGAATCCGAACTGGTCGGTACCGGAGGTGCCGATCAACTGGGAACCGGCGGTGCCGGTGAGCGCTGCTCTGCAGCCGGTGCCGCTGGTCGCCGAACCGCAGTACGACACCGATCGCCCGCCCCGGTCGACGACGGAGCTGTTGACGCTGGATACCCTCGAGTACCTGGTGCCGGAGTCACGCTCGCCAGCGCCGCGACCACGCTTGAACGGGCTGCTGATCGATCTTGGCGCCGAGCGTGAGGGGCGATTGCGGGTCGACGGCCACTTCGCCGACGGTGATCGGCTGCTGGTGCACTACGCGCGCAAACGGACCGAGCTCACCGGTGCGCTCGACAGCGATCGCTTTACCAGTGCGGCTGGTGACGGGGAGCTCGAAGCCCAGCTCGCCGAGCGTTCCTTTCGGTTCGCGCGGCTGGCGGGCACCGTTGAATGGCGCGATGTCGAGGCGATCCGGTTCAGCAGCAGCCATGGGCACCGGGTGCGTCCGGGCACGGAACTGCTCGAGTGTGATCAGCCGGTGCTGGCCGCCGCCGTCGACCGAGCCAGCGCGCGGCTGCGAGCAGCGCTGGCCGGTCGCCCGGCGTTTGCCGTGGTAACCGCGGAG
>JBCDGJ010000059.1:0-28072 GCA_038757945.1 Pseudomonadota bacterium | reverse complement strand
ATCGCTGTTACGAGCTGGCCGTAGGACATGCGTCGCCCTGCTGTGCTGCCCAGGCGGACGCGTACCGCTCCCGCCTCTGCGGCAGCCCCGAAATCCGCATCTCCTATCGCATGGCAGCTGACACAGCCGAGCGTTGCAAACAGCGCTTCGCCCTTCGTCGCGTCGCCCTCCGGCAGATGAATCTCACTCTGCCACTCCTTCCCGAGCTCGCATGCCGTAATCAGGCTCAGCACCGGAGCCAGGAGAATCAATCCGAACAACTGACGCACAGGAACCTCCCAGTGGATGACACCGGAGGGTAGTTTCGCAGCTGTGCGGATGAAAACCCAAGGGAGAGCGGACTGCCGAACGGAACGCAAGTGCGCTCCGACTGGCCAGGGAACAGGGGACTGGTCGACCACACTAGAGGACCAGCAGCCCTGCCACTCGCCGCCCTGCCCCGATGCACGCGCACTTCAGCAGCCGTCTACTGACGCGCATGCACTTCGATATTGACGTGTACAACGTTGAGCTCCGGCGGAATGAGGGACTTGTAGCAGCCGGGCGGCTGGGGTGCGGGGCTGACCACCGCAATCTCAGCAGCGCGAATGCCGTGCCCGATGGTCTACAGATGCAGAACCGTCACCCGCTCTTAGCTCTCGCGCCCAATAGACTGCCGCAGCTTAACCAGGTGCTGATCGTGCACCCGCGCCACTCCGACGGCTGTCGTTGTAGCATCGGGCATCAACAACTGGGCGTTGCCCGGCACAGGAACAGCGGCAAAAGCGAGGGTGGTTGAATGAATGAGATCGAGTGGTCTGACTTTGCCAAGGTCGAACTACGGGTGGGCACTATTGTTGCGGTCGACGAGTTTCCGGAAGCACGGAAGCCTGCCTACAAGCTACGCGTCGATTTCGGCGAGACGGTGGGTGTCCGAAAGTCGAGCGCACAGATTACCGATCTCTACGAACCGGGGTCACTCGTCGGCCGGCAGGTCCTCGCCGTGGTGAACTTTCCGCCCAAGCAGATCGGTCCGGTCAGGTCCGAGTGCCTGGTGACGGGCTTTCATCGAGAGGATGGCAGCGTCGTGCTGGCGGTTCCTGACCAGGACGTGCCGAATGGTGCCCGTCTGGCCTGACGCCGCTGGCGAATCAGCGGGTGGTGTGCGCATCGGTGTGAATCACCGGAGCACGCCTGCGACCACCGCAAATCAGCAGGGCGTTAGCCGCCGAGAATGAGCGAGGTGAGCAGCTCAGAGTAACTGTCGATCGTTGCCTCACTGTTTGCAGATTCCCCCATCAGCAGCTGGTACTCCGCCTCCTGGGAAAACATCGCGGAGGCACCGATCAGCACGTAGCCAAGCTGCACCATGTTGACTTCCGGGGCTCCGGTGAGTTTTCGGGCAGCGGCAATCTGATCCTGCATCGTTCCTATGAGCCGGCTGGTGTGCCTTTCAAACAGCCATCTCAACCTGTGCGTCAGCACCCCGCCCTCATGCATCATGAACTTCGCGAGCTGCGGGTGGTGGGCGCAGTACTCAAGGTAATCACGAATGAGCAGCCGGGTCGTGGTGACATCGTCGACCCCGGCGAGGCCAGCGAGGCGCGCCTGCTGGTGTTCCCGATAACCCGTGAACAGGCGATCCGCGACCACCTTCCACAGGTCGAGCTTGCTGCCGTAGTGATAGGTGATCAGCTGCTGCTTGACGCCCGCCAGGTCAGCGATCTGGCGGGTGCTCGCGCCGTCGTAGCCGCGGTCCGCAAAGGCGGCCAGCGCCGCTGCCTCGATGCGCTCCCGAGTGCGCGCCCCGCGCTCCTGAGTTACCGCCGGTTTCTTCTCTTTGCCCATCTGGCAAGTATTTAACATCTGACAAAGTCTTACCACTTGTAATTTGTCGATCGACAAATTAGAGTGCCGCCATGGATACTCAAACACCCGTATTGATCATCGGCGGCGGACCGACCGGGCTCACCGCATCGCTGCTGCTGTCCCACCTGGTCATACCCCATGTGCTGATCGAAAAACGCAGCGGCCCTATCGCCGCGCCCGCGGCCCATGTCATAAACCGCAGAACCCTGGAGATCTTTCGTCAGTGCGGGCTGCCCATGGCTGAGATCTACGCGCTCGACGAGCATCGCGAGCAGCGCTCGGTGGTTCGCTGGTCGAGCGATCTTGCAGGACCAGCAGTGGCTCAACTGGACGTCTCAGAGCTGGCCGAAGACAGCGCCGCGCTGTCCCGGGAACGCCTCGCCAACATTTCCCAGTACCGGCTGGAGGCCCTGCTTCTGGAGCAGGCGCGGCAACACGACACCGCCACCGTGCTGCACGGACATGAGTGGCTCGGGTTCGCCGATGACCGTCTGCAGCGCAGCCAGGTGCGGTTGCCCGATGGCAGCACAACCACCATCGGGTCGACCTACGTGCTTGCGGCCGACGGCGCGGGCAGCGGTGTCCGTTCGACGCTCAGCATCGAGCAGGCCGGGCCCAGCAACCTGGCCACGTTCCTCGCCCTGAGCGTCCGCGCACGAGCGCCCGAAGGCGTGCTGCTGAACTGGTGTCTCGATCCGAAGTACTCCGGCGTCACCATCACCCACCATCCTTCCGAGCTGACGGTCTACATGCGTCAGCTGTACGAACCCTGGGAGACACCGGCTGATTTCGATGACGCCGTCTGTCAGCAGCTGGTTGATGATCTGTTCGAGGGGCAGACGACCGAGGTGCTACGCAAGGACGTCTGGCGTATGACCGCGCAGGTCGCAGAGCGCTTCCGTTCCGGTCCGGTGTTTCTGATCGGCGACGCGGCCCATCGCTTCCCTCCCACCGGTGGTCTCGGCCTCAACTCCGGCGTCGCCGATGCCCACAACCTGGTCTGGAAGATCGCGGCGCACTTGAACGGCGCTGCCGATGAGCTGCTCGATACCTATGAGCTCGAGCGCAAGCCGGTGGTGCAGCGGAACTGCGACGAAAGCCTCCGGAACTTCCGCAAGATGGATGAAGTGATCCGCGCCATCGGGCTCGATCCCGAACAGGCTTCGGTGCCCGCACGCGTCCTTGCTAGTGCACCGCTGCGTTTGCTGCCCCGGCCTTTTCGCAGCTCACTCTTCAAGCTCATAACCCTGCCGGTCCGACGATTGCTGAGACGCTGCACGACCAGTACGACCAAGCAGGCGGCTGTCCAGGCCGCGGCCGATGACCAGCGCGGTCATTTCGACATGCCGCAGCTCGAGCTGGGCTACGTCTACGGTCCGGGGGTAGCGACGGGGAACGGTTGTGCACCCGCCGCCATGCCGGGCGCCCGGCTGCCGCACGTCGCCATCACGGATAAGACCGACAGCTCGCTGCACGACCTGCTCTGCTACCAGGGCTACACGCTGCTTTCGACCGGTGCCACGCCCGATGAACCCGCCGAAACCTTCGGTCTGCCGCTGAAGCGGATCGATCTCAGCAGTCTCGGCGCGCTCGACGAAACCATCAACGAAACCATCGACGGCACCATCGACAAACCGATCACCAGGGCGCTCGCGCTTGCGCCAGAAGACTGGATTCTGGTGCGCCCCGACGGCCATGTTGCAGCCCGCAAACAGCACTGACTGGAGACTAGGATGAGACTGTACTCAACGACCAAGGGTATCGCGCGCGAAGCTGCGCCGGGCGAACTCGAGCTGCTGGACATCGACGCACGCGATCTGGGCGAGCTGCTGGCTGCAGATCCGACCCTCGAAACGGCCGCTTCGGCGCCCGCAAAATCGCGTCTGCCCATCGATCAGGCCACGCTGCTTGCACCGGTACCAGCGCCCGGCTGCGTCTACTGCGTGGGGGCAAACTACGAGAGCCACGTCGAGGAAATGACCACACTGAATGTGGGTGATCCGGAGGCGATGAAAGCGACGCTCGAAGCCATTCGTTCCAGGCCGATGTTCTTCACCGTTCCAGCAACGGCCACCAGCGGACCGTACTCCGATATCGTTCTGCCAGAAATCGCCCCCGGCATGGTCGACTATGAGATCGAGGTGGCCGCAATCATCGGCCAGGGCGGCAGCTCGATTCCCGAAGCGCAGGCGCTGGCCGCCGTTGCCGGCCTCACCCTGGCCAATGACGTCTCGGCGCGCGATCTGCAGCGCCAGGCCATGGCCGGCCACGAGTTCGAGTTCGGCCATGCCAAAGGGCTCGACGGATTCAAACCGATGGGCCCCTGCCTCGCTACGCTGGACGAAGTTCCCAACCCGCAGGACTGCCGGATTGAGGCGCGCGTCAATGGCGAAGTCCGCCAGAGCGCAGTGCTAGCGAACCTGATTCACGGCATTCCCGCCTGCGTTGCCTACATCTCCCGCTTCCACACGCTGAAGCCCGGGGACGTCATCCTGACTGGTTCCCCCGCCGGCGTCGGCTTTTTCCAAGGCAGCTTCCTCAAAGCTGGGGACACCGTCGAAATGACCGCAACCGGCATCGGCACCATCCGCAACCCTGTCGTTTCAAAAACCGGACAGCAAGCCGCATGAACCAAGCACTGACACTGCCCGAACCCGCCAAAGCGCGCGGACGAGTAGCACCCGCTCAGCTCGCCCATATCGTGTTCAAGACGCCGCGATTCAAGGCTATGGTCAATTGGTGGTGCACGGTCCTCGAGGCAAAGCCGGCCATGGCCAACGACGACCTGGCCTTTCTGACCTACGACGAAGAGCACCACCGCGTGGCGATCGTCAACATGCCCGCACTGCTGCCGCGGCCAGGCTTCATGCGGGGGCTGGATCATGTGGCCTTTACCTACGCCAGCCTGTCCGACCTGCTCGCCACCTGGGAGCGTCTCAAGGAGCTGGGCATCGAGCCCGTCTGGTGCACGAACCATGGACCCACCACGTCGCTCTACTACGCAGACCCCGACGGCAACAAGGCGGAACTTCAGATCGACAACTTCGATACCCCGGAGGACGTGCTGGCCTGGGCCGCGAACTCAGACTTCGCAAGCAATCCCATTGGCGTGGATTTTGATCCCGCGGATCTCAATCGCCGGCTGGAAGCAGGCGAGCCGGAGGCGTCGCTGAAGGAACGGCCCGTCATCGGGCCCAGAGGCCTCGCCTCGGTCCCGAGATCGATCACGGGTTCTGTGCATAAGCTGCTGGCCAGACTGGCCGGCAGGTAACTGCCAAAGGACCCAAGCCCTCAGCTGTCAGGCGTCACTCCCGCCCGGCTGTATACTGCGGCCGCGTTTTCCACAGCAGCACCGCCGGCTCCAACACTGTCAGCCGCAACGGTTCCCCGGACGCGAGCCGCAGCCAGCCCCAACGCTCGAGCTCGATCGTCTCTTCCCACTGCCAGCTCACACACCCGTGCAGCACGAAGACTTCCTGCAGGTTGTAATCAGCGGGCATCACGATCCGCTCGCCGGGGGCGCCACGGAGAATGGCGACGCGCTCGGTGAGCTCGCCCACCTCGGACTCCGGCGCGGTGTAGCTGTGCAGGTCCTGCTGATCCTGGCCCTCGGCAAGCGGCGTGAGGTCGGGCTGCACGGAAAACTGGGTCTGATCGTCCGGATGAAACTGGCGCAGCTTGACCCAGATGACGCAGCCGGCCGTCGCAAACGGTGAGTGCGCGGTACCGGCGGGGTTACGTACGTAGGTGCCCTTCGGGTAGCGCCCGTGCTCGTCGCCAAACTCGCCCTCCAGCACCATGTACTCTTCGCCCAGCGCATGGGAGTGCGGCGTAAAGGTCGCTTCCGGCGCGTAGCGAACCAGAGAGGTCGCGACCGCCACCTCGTCGCCGTCCCGATCGAGCATCAATCGTTCGACGCCCGGCAGCGGCGACGGGATCCAGGTCCGCCCGCCGCGCGCGGCGCCCGGGTACCAGACCGTTTCTTCGAAATCCGCATGCAGCTGCATCGCTGGCCTCCGCTGTTCGATGCCGAGTATGCTCACGCCCGCAGCAGAGTGCATCCACAGCAGGGGGTTTCATGCGCTTCATCATCCTACTGGCGGTACTGCTTGGTCTGGGTTACGTCACCTACACCACCTTCTTCGAGAAGATGCCGGAACCCACACCGGTGGTGGATGAGAGCACCCGGGTGCGCATTGAGCAGGGTGAGCTGATCGGCTACCTGGACCGCGGCACCCGCGCCTGGCTGGGCGTTCCCTTTGCGGCAGCCACGGACGGCAGCAACCGTTGGCGTGCACCGCAGCCGGCGCCGAGCTGGACGGGCCTGCGTGATGCCGTCACGCCCGGGCCCATCTGCCCACAGTTTGAATCGCTGCTCTCCGGCCACGGCGACGATGCCGACATGACGACACCCACGGGGCAGGAGGACTGCCTGTACCTGAACGTCTGGGCGCCAGCGGATGCCGAAAACCTCCCGGTCATGCTCTGGGTGCACGGCGGCGGCAATACCATCGGCACCGGCAACAGCTACAACGGCGCAACCCTGGCGGGGACCGAGAACGTCGTGGTGGTCACCATCAACTACCGCCTCGGCGTGTTCGGCTGGTTCAACCACCCGGCCCTGCACACCGGCGATCCGCTCGACGACTCAGGCAACTTCGGCACTTTGGATCTGGTGCAGGCGCTTGAATGGGTCCAGGCCAATGCGCGCACCTTCGGTGGTGATCCCGGCAACGTCACGCTGTTCGGAGAATCCGCCGGTGCCGCCGACACGCTGGCGATGATCGCTTCGCCGCTGGCGAAAGGTCTGTTCCACCGCGCCATCGTCCAGAGCGGCGGCTTCCGCACCGCAAGCCTCACGGAAGCACGGGCTTTCGCCAGCGACGGTGGGCACGCGTTCAGCTCCGCCGAGATCGCTGCGCAGTTGCTGGTGGACAGCGGGCGAGCACCCGATCTCGAAACCGCCCGCGCTATGCACGACGACCTGCCGGCCGCCGACATTGCCGCTCTGCTGCGCAACGCGAGCGTTGAGGATCTGTTTGCACACTTCAACGGCGGCGGCTTCGGCATGATCGATCTGCCGGAGCTGATCGCCGACGGCACGGTGCTGCCCGCGCTGACCGCAGCGGAAGTGTTCGGGAATCCAGCTAACCACAACGCGGTGCCCACCATGCTCGGAACCAACCGCGACGAGAACGCGCTGTTCATGGCCCGCGATCCGCGCTGGACCGAAAACTTCCTGTTTTTTCTGCCGCGCCTGATCGACGAGCAACGCTACAAGCGCGCGGTCAACTACGGCTCTCTGGCCTGGAAAGTGCGCGGCGTGGACTCGATAGCCGAGCTCATGACCCAGGCAGGGAACGACGACGTCTACGCCTACCGCTGGGACTGGGACGAAGAGCCCTCGGTGCTCGGCTTTGATCTGAGCCAGGCCCTGGGCGCGGCCCACGGCCTCGAGATCGCCTTCGTCTTCGGCGACTTTCAGCGCAGCCTCGGCAACTACCTGTATCCCGATACACCCGAGCGCGACGCGCTGGCCCGCTCGATGATGGGCTACTGGGCCGAGTTTGCGCGCACCGGCAAACCCGGGACCGGTGGTCTTGAGAACAATCCGCAGTGGACCGCCTGGGGCGTCGACGGCAACCGGCAGATGATCCTCGATACGCCACCGAACGGACCCCGCATGGACGATACGCAGGTGACGCTGGAATCGCTGGTGGCCACTCTCGCAAGCGATCCGACGATCGAGTCGCAGCGCGAACGCTGCAGCTACTATGCCGACAACTTCCGCGGTGCGGCGTTCCAGCCGGCCGTGTATGCGGAGCTTGGTGCCGAGGGCTGTGCTGAGTATCCACCGGACACCGTGCGCACGTTCTGACGCCGCTCCCCATGGCCCGAATTTACGACGAACTCGCCGAGTGGTATCCGCTCCTGACCCACGTTAAGGACTATGAAGAAGAAGCCACCTTCTTCACCCGCCTGCTGGAGCCGCGGGACCCAAAGCCTACGCTGCTCGAGCTCGGCTGCGGTCAGGGCGTCAACGCGTTCTACATGAAAGCCGCTTTCGACCTCACGCTGGTTGATCTGTCGGAGCCGATGCTCGCCTTAAGCCGGCGGCTGAACCCGGAGCTCCCGCACCTGATCGGCGACATGCGCACGGTGCGGCTCGACCGGTCCTTCGACCGCGTGTTCGTGCATGACGCGATCACCTACATCACCAGCAGCGCCGACCTCGAACGCACGATCAAGACGGTCGCCGCGCACCTGGCGGCCGATGGTATCGCGCTGCTGGCGCCGGACTACCTGAAGGAGAACTTCGTCAGTGGCTGGGACGACGGCGGCCACGACGGGCCCGATGGCCGCGGCCTGCGCTATGTGGAGCACTGCCAGGATCCCGATCCAGAGGACGAGACCTATCAGGTCGATCTCTCGCTCATGCTGCGTGAGCCCGACGGCTCCATTCGCGTGGAACACGATCGGCACATCGAGGGCCTGTTCCCGCGCCAGACCTGGCTGGACCTGGCGGCCAAAGCCGGCCTCAGCGCCGAGACCGTGGTGTTCGAACACTCCGACCTGGACGAGGATCACGTGTACGAGCTGATCCTGTGCCGTAAAGCGTCAGCCTGACCTCAGGCAACCGCGCGCTGAAGGAACGCGCTGACCCGACCCAGCCCTTCTTCCAGCACTGCGGTGGGGTTGCCAAAGCCGATGCGTACGGTGCCTTCCACGCCCATAGCCGAGCCCGGCGTGAACATCACTCCGGTCTCCTCGATCAGGCGCAGGCACAGCTCCCGCGATGGCAGTTCGAGTTCGTACTGCAACAGCGCGGTAGTACCGGCTGCCGGGCGCACGTAACTGATCAGCGGCTCAGCCGCCACCCAGCGATCGAGCACGGCAAGATTCGTGCGCGTGATCTCCCGGCTGCGGGCCAGCAGCGCGTCGCTGTGTTCCAACGCCAGCGCGGCGAGATGGTCGTCGATCACGCCAACGGAGATGGTGTTGTAGTCGCGGTGGATCATCACCGCCTCGATAACCGGCTCGGGCGCGACGATCCAGCCGAGCCGCAGGCCCGCAAGCGAAAACGCCTTCGACATCCCGCCGGTGCTGATCCCCTTCTCGTAAAGGTCGGCAATCGATGCGCCTGCCCCGGGGCCTTCCTGATTCGTACCCCGGTACACCTCATCGCAGAGCAGCCAGGCATCCGCCGCCCGCGCGATGGCCACGACCTCGGCGAGCAGCGCATCGTCCATCAGGCTGCCGGTCGGATTGTTCGGGTTGGTCATGGCGATCAGCCGTGTGTCGGCCGACACTGCCTGCTCGAGCGCGTCGAGATCCGGCAGGAACCCTTGCTCCGCGCGCAGCGGCAGCTGCGTCACCCGAGCACCGATACTCGCCGGGATAGAGTAGTGCTGCTGGTAGGTTGGCACGATAGCCACCACCTGCTCGTCGCGGGCCACCAGGGTCTGATGGATCAGCGCATTGGCGCCGATGGTGCCGTGAGTGACCAGCACATTGGCAGCGGTCTGCGTCGCGTACAGGGCGGCAACGGCCGTGCGCAGCCGCTCGCTGCCGGGAATGTCGCCATAGCCAAGGCGCAGCGCCTTGAGCGCATCGAGCGCATCGGCCGGCTGACCGCAGAGCTCGAGCAGCTGCTTAAGCGTCAGGCTGTACACACAGGTCTCCGCCAGGTTGAGCTCACAGTTGTGCTCCCACTCGTTCATCCAGATTTCGACGCCAAAGGGATCAATGTGCACGGCGGGGCTCCGACAGAAGTGTTGCAACAACAGGGACGCACTCAGCTTACCCGGCTTGGCTACCGGACGCTGTGCCGATGCAGCCCGATCCGCGCAAACGCGGTCGCGGCGAGGCCAACCAACAGCGCGGACGCGGCCGGTACCTGCATGTCACAGGGAATACTGAACTTCTGCCTGTCACACGGTCGCAACTCCGGCCTGCTGCAATGAGCAGCAATCCAAAGTCCGAATCAGCGGTCGTTTTCTGCTGCGCTCAACAGACTTCCACCGCTGTCTCAGCGGACTTCCACCGCTGTCTCAGCGGACTTCCACCGCTGTCGCAGCGGACTTTCACCGCGCCCCTCGCATACTCCTTCCACCAATCAGTGCAACATCAGTGCCCATGACCGTAGACCCGATATACAGCCTCGATGACCTTAAGACGCTACTCGAAACGAAGCATGCCAACGAGCCGGAGTTTCATCAGGCGGTGCTGGAAATTTCCGAGCACCTTCTGCCGGTTATCGAGCAGCGCCCGAAATGGCAGGAGGCCCGCATCCTCGACCGTCTGATCGAGCCGGATCGGGTGATCAGCTTTCGCGTCACCTGGCTCGATGACGAGAACCGGGTGCAGATCAATCGCGGCTACCGAGTGCAGACCAGCAACGACATCGGCCCCTACAAGGGCGGCCTTCGCTTCGATCCAAGCGTCAACCTGAGCGTGCTGAAGTTTCTCGCCTTTGAGCAGACTTTCAAGAACAGCCTGACCGGCCTGCCCATGGGTTCCGGCAAGGGCGGCGCGGACTTCGATCCCAAGGGCAAGTCAGACCGCGAGGTCATGCACTTCTGCCAGGCGTTCATGACCGAGCTGGCGCGGCACATCGGCGTCGATACGGACATTCCCGCCGGCGATATCGGCGTCGGCGCCCGCGAGATCGGCTACCTCTTCGGGCAGTACAAGAAGATCGAAAACCGGGCCGACAGCGTGCTGACGGGCAAAGAGCTGTCGTACGGCGGCAGCAACATCCGGCCCGAAGCCACGGGGTACGGCGTGGTCTACATGGCCAACGAGGTCGTCAGGCAGCAGGGCACAAACCTGGACGGCAAGCGCTGCGCAGTGTCCGGGGCCGGCAACGTTGCCCTCTACTGCGCCGAAAAACTGCTCAACGGCGGCGCGACCGTAGTCTCGCTGTCGGACTCCGATGGAACCCTGTACGCGCCGGACGGCATCACCGAGCACCACCTGCAGGCCATCATGGAGGCCAAGTTCGAACAGCGCGCCCGGCTCGCAACCGTTGCCGAACAGCATGAGGAACTACAGTTCCATGCACAGCAGAGACCCTGGTCTCTGGACTGCGAGCTGGCATTTCCCTGTGCAACGCAGAACGAGCTCGATGTGGACGACGCCCGCGCGCTTGCCGACAACGGCTGCCGCTACGTCATCGAAGGCGCCAACATGCCCACAACCGTGGCGGCGGCCAAGCACATGGCTGCTACAGGGGTGACGCTGGTGCCGGGGAAGGCCGCAAACGCCGGCGGTGTGGCCGTCTCCGGTCTGGAGCTGACGCAGAACCGCATGCGCATGCCCTGGTCGAGGACCCGGGTCGATGGCGAGCTGCAGGATCTGATGAAGCGCGTCCACGAGCAGTGTGTCGAGCACGGGACCGGGGAGGATGGCCAGGTCGACTACGCGCGCGGCGCGAACGTCGCCGGCTTCCGGAAGGTCGCAGCGGCCATGCTGGCGCAGGGCATCTGACCGGGATCGCCGCTACCGCCGCAGCGCGGCCGGCGCCCTTGCCTCTGCCGGGCTAGACCCGGCGGCTACAGCCGGTCGACGATCACGTGCTCCTTGGCGAGCCACATGGTCGAGCGCTCGAAGTCGATGAAGTTCGCCTCATCCTCGACCGCGCGGCGCGCCGCCTCGACCCGCTCCGGTGAGCTCAGGCTCATTTCCGTACGGTTGAACCAGAGTTCGGCGTGACCATCGTAAGCCGGTGCTTCGGTACCGCGCGCTACCCGCAGGCCAGTTTCCAGCTCGTCCACCGTGCGATGCACCTGGATATACCGCTGAATACCCGAGCCCGCGGCCTGGCGGCGGATCAGCGGGCCGTGCTGGTGGCGCCAGTAGTCGCGCGCCCAGGGCAGCTCCACCGACCGCCGCATGCGCAACGGAAAGTAGAGCTTGACCAGATCGCTGCGGGGTCGGGCCACCAGGTTTTCCGGCGTCGGGTTGACCTGCGGGTACTCGTAGTTGAGCCAGAGCGGCGACGCCTTCAGATCGATGAACCTGGCTTCGTCCTCCGCCAACGCCACCCCCGCTGCCTGTCCGGCCGGGTCGTCGAGCGCGGCCATGAGCTCGGCACGGGACTCGAACCACAGTTCCGCCACGCCATCGTAGGGTGGCTCCATGCCGCCCCGGGCATTGGCCATCCCATGATGCGCGGCGACCGCGGCATCGTCCCAGAGCGTATGCACCTGTACGTACCGCAGGATGTTCAGGTCCGTTGCGAAGCTTGCCACCAACGGCGCATGGGTGTTCCGCCAGTAATCGTAGAAGTCATCGCGGTCCATGCCCGCCCTGGCGCGCAGCAGAAAGGTCAGGCGGATCACTCTTTGTTCTCCGCCTTGAGCGGCCGCAGCGCGCGGGTCTTCAGCCGATCGAGGCTGTGATAGGCGCGATTGATGAGCCGGGCCGGGTCGCCGTAACGCTCGTCGAACTCGCTGGTCGGCTTGCTCGCGATCACCTTGGCCAGCGACACGCCCTGATCGACCATACCGGCGATGCGGTTGCGAACCGTGCGCAGCATGGTGATGTAGTCAATCAGCGCCTGGTAATCCTGAATCGGCCCATGCCCGGGAATCACCGTGGTATCCGGGTTGATGCGCAGCAGCACCGCTTCGCAGAAGCTGATCATGCCGTCGATGTCGCCGCCGTTGTCGACGTCGATGAAGGGGTAACGGGCGTTGAATACATCACCCATGTGGATCGCGTTTGCGCTGGTGAAATAGACCACCGCATCGCCGGTGGTGTGCGCCGGCCCGAAGTGCCAGAGCTTCAGCTCTTCACCATTGAAGTAGAAGTTCAGCCCGTCGCCGAAGGTGATCGTCGGCCGCGCATCTTCCGGGTACGGCGGCTGCTCGTACTTCAAGTTCACCAGGTTCACCAGGTTGCTCGTGAGCATGCGTTCCCGCGAGGCTTCCGTTGCCACCAGCCAGGTCCCATTGGGGCCAAGGGCCAGATTGCCGTCCGCATGGTCGAAGTGCCAGTGCGTGTTGACCACAAAGTCGACGCTGCCGTCGCCACCCAGGTTGCTGAGCGCCGCTTCGATCTTCGGCATCATCTGCGGGAACTGGTCGTCGACCAGCAGCGTACCCTGCTCGCCCACGCTGACGCCGATATTGCCGCCGACACCAAACAACACATAGAGGCCGTCAGCCACCTTCTCTGCTTTGATGAGCGTCCCATCAAAGTCCCAGCCGAAGGCTTCTGCGAGACCGTCGAAGGACACCGTTGGTGCCGTCGTAGGGGCTGTCTTCGGCGGCGGCGCAGCCGTTGCTACGGCAGCTGGCGCCGGCGCTTCGGCCGCGTGCGCGCCGCCCAGCACCCCGAGACAGAGCAGCAACAACAAGAGCCGGCGGCCAACCCCACCGCGACCAGGGTCAGGGCGTCGGCAGCGGGTCGAACCCGTCATCCGGCTTGCTGCACGACCGGCTGCCCGAAACCTGCTGAACTGCCCCATCGCACTTTCCCGACCGCGCTGTATTCGCCCGAGTGTATCAACTAAGGTCTGACCTCGGGGGAGATGGTTATGAGCGAAGCGACGATTGCGGCGGACGCGAAGGCGGCCGCGGGCGACCCGTTGGCGGGTTCAGCACAGGGGGCCTCGGCCGCCACCCGGCTGCCGGTCGCCACCCTGGCCTCCTATGGCGCGCCGGCCATGCCGCTGTCCATGGTCACGCTGCCCATGGCCGTGTACCTGCCCGCCGTTTATGCCGACCCGGACGGGTTCAACCTCGGGCTCGGCTTCGTGGGCCTGATGCTGGTGCTGTCCCGCGTTTTCGACGGGCTCACGGATCCGCTCATCGGCTTTCTGTCCGATCGCACCCGCACCCGCTGGGGCCGGCGCAAGCCGTTCTTTCTGCTCGGCACGCCGCTGTTCATCACCGGAGTGCTGCTGCTGTGGATTCCACCGATCGACTTCGAGGTCGTCACCTGGGGCGGATTCACCTTCAACAACGGGTACCCCTACCTGCTCGGTGTTCTGGTGCTGGTATATGTGGGTGCGACCATCAAAGACGTGCCCTATTCCGCATGGGGCGCGGAGCTGTCGCGGTCTTATCACGAGCGGTCCGTGGTCATGGGCTGGAAAGAAGGCTTTGGCGTTGCCGGTAACCTGATCGGCGCCTTTACCCCGGCAGTCATCTTCTTCTGGGGCTATACCAAGCCAGTGGACGTCGTATTCGTACTTGGCCTCGCCGTCGCGATCGTAATGCCCGTGCTGGTCGCCAACGCGTTGTGGCGGGTACCGGAGCCGGCGCTCGAGGAAGACACCACGCAGCGCTATACGCTGCGTGAGTCCTTTCACACCGTGTGGCAGAACGAGCCCTACCGGCGGCTGATCATCATCTTCCTGTTCAGCACCATCGGTGCGGCCATGACGAACAGCCTGAGCTTTTTCTTCGTCAAGCACCTGCTGCTCGCCGGCGATCTCTACGGCTTCTATCTGGCGCCCTACTTCATCTCTCAGATCGTCGCGATCCCGGCCTGGTTCGCGCTGTCGAAGCGCATCGGCAAACACCGTGCAACCATGGCGGCCATCGGCTGGTACGCGCTCTGGAGCTGCTGCATCCCTCTGATCGCCCTCGCTCCCGCGGCCTGGTTCGAGGCCTTCGAAGTGCAGCATCTGCTGCGCTTTCTGCCGGCCGAGAGCTATGCCGGCGCGGTGAGCTACTTCGAAGGTATTCCAACCGGCAAATTCCTCTTCTTCATCGTCGTCATGTGCCTCAAGGGCTCATCGATCGGCGCCCTGTCCGCGCTGCCTTATGCCATGGCCGCGGACGTGGTAGATCTGGACGAAGCCCAGACCGGCAAACGGCAGGCGGGCGCTTACTTCTCGATCTGGCTCATGACCCGCAAGCTGGCCTACGCGCTCGGCATCTTCATCGGCACCACCGCGGCGGTCTGGGTCGGCTTCAACTCGGCGGCGGATCCGATGAACACGACCAACACCTTCGCTGCACTGCTCGGCCTGACCTGCCTGTACTCGATCATTCCCGCGGTCTTCAAGTTCGTCGCCATGCCGCTGCTGTGGCACTACCCGTTGACCGAGGAACGCCTGCACGCCGTGCAACGGCGCATCCGCGACCAGCAGGCGTCGGGCTGACCATGATCTGGAAGCTCGGTCTGGGCGCGCTGCTGCTCGCCGTGCTGATCCTGAACCTCGGCGGATCGATGATCTGGCATCTGCTCGGCTTCGGTCTCGACCTTGAGATCGAAGGCACTGCGCCGCAGCTTGAGCCGGTCACCGCACCTGCATGGGGCAGTTATGGCGGGGATCCTGGCGGCCAACGCTTCGCGCCCGTACGGGACATCACCCGCGACAACGTCGATCGGCTGGAAACCGCCTGGACCTTCAACACCGGAGCGCTTGCCAGACACCCGAAGGCCGCCCACCGCGCAAACTTTCAGGCAACGCCGATCCTCGCCGCCGATCAGCTGGTGCTCTGCACCCCGTTCAACGAGGTCATCGCGCTGGATCCGGGCACCGGCACGGTCCGCTGGCGCTTCGATCCCGAGGTGCCGGTCGACGGCAGGCCAGGCAACGGCTACACCTGTCGAGGGGTTGCCTTCTGGACCGCACCGGACGCCGCCGCTGACCGGCAGTGCAGCGCGCGCATCCTGGCAGCCACCGTCGATGCCCGGGTGCTGGCACTCGATGCCCGAACCGGTGCACCCTGCAGCGACTTCGGCCGCGGCGGACAGGTACAGATCGAAGCGAGCCTGCCGCTGGACTGGCCCGGCGAGTATCAGGTGACTTCGGCACCGGCGATCATCAACGATCTGGTGATCGTCGGCTCCTCGATCTCGGACAACAGCCGGGTCCTGGCGCCGGCCGGGACCGTGCACGCCCTCGACGTGCGCACCGGCGCGATTCGCTGGCAGTTCGATCCGGTGCCGCGGGACCCGGACGATCCCGCCCACGACAGCTGGGATACCGATGCGCTGCCCGGGCACGCCAACGTCTGGGCGCCGATCTCCGTCGACCCGGAACGTAACCTGGTGCTGCTGCCGACCTCCTCGGCCAGCCCCGACTTCTACGGCGGCCTGCGCCCGGGCGACAACCGCTATACCTCCTCGGTCGTCGCCCTGCACGCCGACAGCGGCACCGTTGCCTGGGATTTTCAAACCGTGCACCACGACGTCTGGGACTACGACGTGCCGGCCCAACCCGGTCTCTACGACGTGCTGCAGGCTGACGGCGGGCGGCGCCCGGTGGTCGCGCAGATCACCAAGACCGGCCTGCTGTTCGTGCTGGATCGGGACAGCGGCGAACCCGTGCTGCCAGTCGAAGAGCGACCGGTCCCACAGGGGGGTGCACCGGGCGAAGCACTGGCACCCACACAGCCGTTCCCGCTCACGCCGCCGCTGGTGCCAAGCAACGTCGGGCCGGCGTTCGGCATCACGCTCTACGATCGCCTCTGGTGCCAGCGGCGCTTCGACGGCGCGCAACACGACGGGCTGTACACCCCGCCGACCCGGCAGGGCACGCTGCTGCACCCCTTCAATGGTGGCGGCGGCAACTGGGGCTCCACCGCCTTCGATCCGAGCCGCAACCTGCTGGTGGTAAACCTCTCGAACCTCGTACACCTGATCACGCTGAACAACAAGGATGCCGACGGGGCCACCGGCCCGGTCGAGCACGAAGCCGAATACGCGCCGATGCGCGGCGCACCCTACGGCATGACCCGGGAGGTGCTGCGCTCGCCCTTTGGCCTGCCCTGCAACCAGCCGCCCTGGGGCGTGCTTGCTGCGGTTGATCTGGCCAGCGGCCGCATCGTCTGGCGAACGCGCTTCGGCAGCGTCGCGCGCTTCGCCGCCGGCGTCGATCTGCGTCTCGGCATGCCGGGCCTTGGCGGCCCGCTCATCACCGAATCCGGCCTGATCTTCATCGGCGCCGCGTTCGACGACATGCTCCACGCTTTCGACGTCGCTACCGGCGCGCTGCTCTGGCGGGCACCGCTCCCGGCCGGCGGCCAGGCCACCCCAATGGGCTACCGCTGGGCGGGCCGCGACTACATCGTCATCGCTGCCGGCGGCCATCGCGACACCGGGCTACCGCTGGGCGACAGTCTGGTTGCGTTTTCCCTCCCAGACGGGGGATAGTCAACTTTTGGGGTACCGGGGAGCTTGTAATGCGACGCCTGTCTGCTACTGACGCCGCTTTTCTGTATACGGAATCCGTCAGCGGTCCGATGCACATTTCCTCCATCTGCGTGGTCGAAGGCGAAGTATCCTTCGATACCCTCCTCGCGCACTTCGATGCCTGCATGGAGAAGCTGCCGAGCTACCGGCAGAAGATCGCGCAGACACCGCTGAACATTGCGCATCCGGTGTGGGTCGACGATCCCGATTTCGCCATCGGCAACCACGTGATCCACGCACCGATCCCCGAAGGCAGTACGCTCGAAGACGGCTTCGACGAGGCGGTCCGGCTGAACGAGCGCATGCTTGACCGGGACAAGCCGCTGTGGGCGGTGTACGCGATCACCGGCGTGCCGGATCGCACGCTGCTGCTGCAGGCCACCCATCACGCCATGATCGATGGCGCCTCCGGCATCGAGGTGCTGGCCACGATCTTCACCTTCGATCCGAACTACGAGCTGCCGGTCCGCAGGGAAAACCGCTGGGAACCGGAGCCGCCGCCGAGCACGGCCGAGCTTTTTACTCAGGCTATGACCGAAAACATGGAACGGCTCAGCAGCGTGCGCCTGAACAACCTGCTGCCGAGCGGCGAGCAGACCGGCCGGCTGCTGCAGCGCGCGGCGCGCATCGGTGCAAGCTTCGTGAGCAAGCCGGCCATCACCGCGCCCTTCAATGCCGGGCTGGTCGGCCCGGACCGGCGCCTGCGCTGGTTCAAGGTGCCTTTCGCTGAGATCCGTGAGATCCGCCGCGCGCTGGGCGGCACGATCAACGACGTCGTGCTGACCGTGGTCTCCGAAGGCATCGCCCGCTATCTGGGCGACCGCAGCGAGCCTGTCGATGATCAGTACCTGCGCATCATGTGCCCGGTGAATGTCCGTACCGAAGACAAGAAGGGCGCTCTCGGCAACCAGGTCTCCGCGATCTTTCCCATGCTGCCGGCCTGGTCTCTGGACCCGACGCAGCGTTTGAGCGCGGTGATTGCGGAGATGGCGCGTATCAAGGGCAACGAAGAAGCGCAGGCGCTGACCCTGGTGCAGGAGTCCGTGCCGGAGCCCTGGCCCATCGCGCTCTGGCCGACGCAGCTGGTCGGCACTGCCTTAGACCCGACGGCCCTGGCGGCGCGCATTCCGCAGCCGACGCTGCCGAGCCAGATCCGCCCGCCGAACTTCGGCATCAATTTCGTCTGCACCAACGTACCGGGCATGCAGGTACCGCAGTACATCTGCGGCCACCAGGTGCTCGACCAGGTCGGCGTCCTGGTGCTGACCGGCAACCTCGGCCTTGGCATCACGATCCTGAGCTACAACAAGACGCTCTACATCAGCTTCATCAGCGAGCCACGGCTGCTGCCGGACGTCGAGGTGATGGTCGACCACTGCCACAACAGCTTCGATGATCTGCTCGGCGCCGCCCGCGAGCGCGCCGCCCAGTTCGGCACCTGAATTCGAATGACTCTGGAGACCCTTTCGTGAGTACCACGCTGGATACCTTTCCCAAAGCCATCACCCTCCCCGACGGCACCGGGGTCGAACTGCGGGCCATGAGCCGCGAGCACCTCGATGCCATGCTGGCCTTTGCCCAGTCGCTGTCACCGGAGGACCTGATGTTCCTGCGCGTCGACATCACGCAGCCAGACGTCGTCGACAGCTGGATCAGCGAAATCGAGGCTGGCCTGAAGACGGCGCTGGTCGCCTTCGACAACAACGGGCTGATCGGCTACGCATCAGTGACCCGCAACCCGGTGTCCTGGACCCGCCACGTTGGCGAGATCCGCGTCAACGTGAGCGCCGCCTATCGCAGCCGCGGCCTCGGCCGGGCACTGACCGCCGCTATTTTCGACGTTGCCGCAGACATGCACCTGCGCAAGCTCACCGCACACATGACCTCTGATCAGCATGGCGCCCAGTCGGCGTTCCGGCGCCTCGGCTTCGTGCCCGAGGCCCTGCTTGCGGACTATGTGCAGGATCGCAACGGCATGACCCGGGATATGGTCATCATGTCCTTCGACATCGACGGCCACACGGATCAGGCAGGTACGCTGAAGCTCTGACCCGCAATGCCAACGGAACCCGACGCCGGGGCGGGCAACGCCTCGGAGACCCGTGAGGAACGCGACAGCCTCGGTAGCGTGGCGGTTCCCCGCGACGCCCTCTGGGGCGCGCAGACACAGCGTGCGATCGACAACTTCCGCTACACCGGCGATCCGATGCCGACCGCGTTTCTGCGCGCGGTGGTGCAGATCAAGGCTGCCGCGGCACGCGCCAACGCGCGGGCAGGTGCGATCGCTGACGCGGTTGCCGATGCCATCGTCAGCGCCTGCGACCAGGTACTGAGCGGCGCCCACGACGACCAGTTTCCGGTCGAGGTGTTCCAGACCGGCTCCGGTACCAGCACCAACATGAACGTCAACGAAGTGCTGGCGACGCTGGCCAGCCGTGCCCTCGGCAGCGCGGTGCATCCCAACGACCAGGTGAACGCCAGCCAGTCGAGCAACGACGTCATACCGAGCGCCATTCACGTGAGCGCGGTCGACCGGGCCCACGCGGAGCTGCTGCCGGCCCTCGAGCACCTGGCCGAAACCATCCGGCACCGCGCCGCTGAGCAGAGCGAGGTCGTGAAAACCGGGCGCACCCATCTCATGGACGCCATGCCGCTCTCGCTCGAGCAGGAGTTCGAGGGTTGGGCGGCACAGGTCGACGGCGCTGCCGCCGCGATCCGCGCGGCCCTCTACGACTGCCACGCCCTGCCCCAGGGGGGCACCGCCGTCGGCACGGGCATCAACACGCCGCCGGCGTTCACCGCGCACTTCATCGAAGCCATCAACGCTCGCACCGGTCTCGACTTTCGGGGCGCGGACAATCGCTTCGCCGGCCTTGCCAGCCAGGACGCCGCCGTGGGGTTGTCCGGGGCACTCAAGCGGCAGGCCGTCGCCCTGCTGAAGATCGCCAACGATCTGCGCTGGATGAACAGCGGACCGCTGGCCGGCCTTGGCGAGATTGCGCTGCCGGCGCTGCAGCCGGGCAGCAGCATCATGCCGGGCAAGGTGAATCCCGTGGTGCCCGAGGCCGTTGCCATGGCCTGCGCGCAGGTGATCGGCAACGACACGGCCATCACGGTGGCCGGCCAGTCGGGCAATTTTCAGCTCAACGTCATGCTGCCGCTGGTCGCACGGAACCTGCTGGAAAGCATTCGCCTGCTCGGTGCCAGCGCCCGCGCGCTGGCGGACCAGGCCATCGCCGGTCTCACCGTCAACCGCGACCGGCTGGAGGCCGCCCTTGGCCGTAACCCGATCCTCGTCACCGCCCTCAACCAGCGGATCGGCTACGACGCAGCAGCACAGATCGCCAAGCAGGCCTACGCCGAAGGACGGCCCGTGATCGACGTTGCGGTCGAACGGACCGACCTCCGCCGCGAGGAGCTCGAACGGCTCCTCGATCCGCGGCAGCTGATCTAGCCGGGCAACGCCGTCTGATCGACAATTGAGCAGAGGTTCCCTACGCTGCGCTGTCGCTCGACCGCTGGCTGCACCGCATGACTCTCGCTCTCAATCCGGACGTCCTTAACGCCATCGATCCACCGATCGCCGAAGCGCATTCGTGGATCGCCGGCCGGAGCTTTCCGACCGAAAAGCCGCTCCTGGACCTGGCTCAGGGCGTACCGAGCTATCCGCCGGCGGCAGCCATCAGCGCCCACGTTGCTGAACGCGCCGCGCTGTTCGAAACCGCGCAGTACACGCCGATCAAGGGTATCCCCGAGCTGCGCGCAACGCTGGCCGCGCATGTGGCGGAGCGCTACGGCGGCCACGTGGGCGCCGAGCACGTGCTCATCTCGGCCGGCTGCAACCAGGCCTTCTGCCTGGCGATCCAGGCGCTGGCCCGGACCGGCGATGCGATCATGCTGCCGGTCCCTTACTACTTCAATCACCAGATGTGGCTGGAGATGCAGGGCATCACGCCGATCCATCTGCCGTTCCGCCGCGACCGGGCCGGCGTGCCCGATCCCGAAGAAGCGGCCGCACTGCTGACGCCTGCAACCAGGGCCATCGTGCTGGTCTCACCAAGCAATCCGACCGGTGCGGTCTATCCGCCGGACGTCATCGCCGCGTTCTGCGATCTCGCCGCCGAACGGGGCATTGCGCTGATCGTTGATGAGACCTACCGGGACTTTCTCACCGATGATAACGGGCCTCCGCACCAGCTGTTCGACGACCCCCACTGGGGCGAGACGGTGGTCCAGCTCTACAGCTTCTCGAAAACCTTCAGCCTCACCGGCTACCGCGTCGGCTCCGTCATAGCCGGCACCCGGGTGCTCGAAGCCGTGGCAAAAATCATGGATACGGTGCAGATCTGCACGCCGAGGATCTCCCAGGACGCGGCCCTCTACGGCCTGCAGCACGTGTGGCCCTGGGTCGCGGAAAAGCGCGCCATGCTGGCCCAACGCGAGCATGCCCTGCGCGACGTCTTCGCAGCCGACGACCTGGACTACGAGCTGATCTCAGCCGGCGGCTACTTCGCCTACATCCAGCACCCCTTCGAAGATCGCAGCGCCAAAGCGGTGGCTCGCATGCTGGCCGAGGAGCAGAACGTGCTGTGCCTGCCGGGCAGCTACTTCGGCCCGGGGCAGGAACGCTTTCTGCGTTTTGCCTTTGCCAATGCTGAAGCTGATGGCATGGAAATGCTCGCCACGCGGTTGCAGGACAGCGTCGCAACAGCCATCGCATGACGGCCCAAGCGCAGCCGCAGGCCGTGCTGACGGACGCCGACTACGCCCGTCTGCTGACCGATCCCTACCCGGTCTACCGGCAGCTGCAGGCAGCCGGCGCACCAATATTCGCCCCGCAGCTCGACGCCTGGCTGCTGTCCGGCTTCGAAGCGGTCGACAGCGCAGCGCGCGATGCTCGGCTGGTGCGGTCGCGGGAAACGCTGCTCAGCGCTGCCGAGCTTGCCGCCGAGCAGCGCGCGGCCAACTGGCACAACATGCCGAACCACGAGGCGTTTGTGCAGTTCAGCCTGCTCGAGACCGACGGCGACGTGCACTTCCGCCTGCGCCGCCTGCTGCTCGGCGCCTTCACCCGCCGCACCGTCGCGCAGCACCGGGCCATGATCGAAGCTTTCGTCGATCAGCTGCTGCCGCCGCTGCTGGAGGCGGGTCGCATCGACTTCATCGAGGATCTCGCGGCCGCAGTACCCGGCCACATCATCGGCCGCGTGCTTGGCGTTCCCGACGCCGACTGCCCGCAGCTGCGTGGCTGGTCGGAAGCCATCGTGCAGTACTTCGACGTGGAGCGGACCGCCCAACGTAAAGCCCGGGCGGAGCGTGCGACGGCCGAGTTCGCCGACTACCTGCGCACGCTGATCACCGCGCGTCAGCGGCGGCCGGAGGATGATCTGATCTCGCTGCTGGTGGCGGCGGAAGCGGCGGGCGAGCTCAACCGCCAGGAGCTGATCTCAACGGCCATGCTGATTCTCATGGCCGGCCATGGCTCGACGATCAACGTGCTGGGCACCGGGCTGCTTGCGCTGCTCAAGCAGCCGGCGCACCTGAAGCGCCTGCACCAGGAGCCGGCCCTGCTACCGACGGCCGTGCAGGAGATGTTCCGCTACGAATCGCCGCTGCCCTACTTTCATCGCTTTGCCGCCGAAGACCTGAGGCTGTTGGGTCAGGACTGGCCTGCCGGCACACGGTTCGGCCTGCTCTACGGCGCCGCCAACCGCGACCCCGCCGTATTCCCGGATGCCGATACCTTTCGCGTTGACCGGCAGCCAAACCGGCACCTGGCGTTCGGCCGCGGCGCCCACCTGTGCCTCGGCAATCATCTGTCACGGCTGGATATGGAGATCATCTTCGAACGCCTGCTGGCGCGCACCGCACACATCGAGCTGCTTGACCCCAACCCGAGCTACCGCGAGAGCCTGACCGCGCGCGGGCTGACCGCGCTACCGATCCACCTGCACGCGGCCTGAGGGGGCCTCAGGTCGGGCGGGGCGCCTCCTGCAGGATGGCGGCACAGAAGGCCGCAACACCCTCGGCCAGATCGCGGCGCCGCTGCTCACCCAGACTTTCGTTGAAGCAGAACGACAGCCGCAGCTCGTTCTGCCCGACGGCCGCGTTGCGCGCCCGGGCATCGGGCGGGTAGAAATCTGCCATGGGGATGGCCACGACCCCATACTCGGTCGCCAAGCGATTCACGAACGCCTCGTCCGTGACCAGCGAGCCGTCCAGCACTTTGAACACGGTAAAGAAGCCCGCTTCCGGCTGCGTCCAGGTGAAGCGGTCCCGATGGGCACCCAAGCCCTGCTCGAGACCCTCGAGCATGATCGTGCGGTTTTCGCGATAGACGCAGAGCTTCTCTTCGGCAACATCCCACAGCGTCTTCCGCAGGGTCAGATCGTCCTGGTGCAGCAGCGCCTCAAACCCCAGATAGGCTTCCGGATTCGGAAACAGAAGATCACCGCTCGCTTCCGTCAGCACGAGGCTGGTGAAGGGCACGGTTGCATCCGGCCCGAGCTCGAGCACCGCCTCGGAATACAGGTAGCCGATCCGCGGCCCCGGGAAGCCGATTTTCGAACCGGTAAACAGATGCACGGTCTGCTCGGGAGCCAGAGCGGCGAAGGTCGGCGGTCGCTCGGCAGGATCGCTGTAGCTGATGTAGAGATAGGGCGCATCCTCGAGAATCAGCACGCCTTCCTCGCGCAGCACGTCGACGATCTGCTGCCGGCGTCGCGCGCTGAAGGAAAAGCCTGCCGGATTATGGCCGTCGGGTACGGTGTAGTAGAACGGCACAAAGCGACCGTCGGCGCGCGCCTGTCGGATCCGGTCCCGCAGCGCGGCCGGCTGCGCGCCCTCATCATCCATCTCTACGCTGTAGATGCGGGCCTGCTGATTCAGCTCGGCGCGGGCGAGAAAGCCGGCGTAAGTGGGCGCATCGGTGATGTAGGCGAGCGGCTGACCCGCCCGTTCGAAGACGGCAAGGCTCAAGCTGATGCCACCGGTTGCACCAACCGTCGGGACCAGCGACTCCGGCTTCAGAGCAAAACCGAGGTCGCCGCCATAGACCGTAGCGAAGGCGCGGCGGGTTGATGCCGGACCCAGCGTATCGCCGTAGGAATACGATTCGCGCAGGTATTCGGGCAGCAGCTTCGGATCGTTTAACCCTTGCGTCTGCTCGAGGTGGGCAAAGTAGCGCGCCCGATGCTCGATGAACCCGCGTGGATCGCTCACCTCCGGATGCGGATAGCCGGCCCCAAGGTGATGCATCTTCATCCCCTTGGCCTGCGCCAGCTCCCGCAGCCGCGGCAGCGACGCGGACATCTTGCGCGTAACGGAAACGGGTTGCTGGACCAGCTGCGGGGCTTTCATGGACGGCTCTGCGGTGTTCGGGGCCGCAGAGTATGCCGTGAACGGACCGCCGGGTCAGGGGGCAGGCGGCTTCGTACCCAGCTTGTCCGGACCGACGCCGGCCACCGCCAGCATTTGCCGTTTGAGCTCGAGCAGTTCCTCAACCAGCAGCGCGTACTGCGCCTCGTCGCGCAAGGCACGTTCAGCGCGGCGCAGGGCGCGCTTTGCACCCTGGCGGTCACCCATTCCCGCCCGCGTGCGCACCACCGCCAGATGAAACCAGGGTTCATCCGGCGCTGTCCGCACCGCTGCCTCGAAGGCCCGCAGCGCTGCGGCCAGATCCCCCTGCGTCAATGCCTGCTGCCCGCGGTTGTAGCGCACCCAGGGACTGCGCGACACGAGCCTCGGCATCACGACCTCGAGCGTTTCCGCAGTCGCCGGGTCAATCTCGCGATAGAGGCGCAGCAGGCCGGAGAGCGCGGAGGCATCACCGGGCTCATGTTCGAGCGCCCGCCGGAAGGCATACTCCGCACCGGCCAAATCGCCCAGCCGTGCGAGACCGACCCCGAGGTTGCCCCAGCCCTGGGCAAGGTCTTCGTCTACCCGCAGCGCGGCACGCAGCAGCGGCAGCCCGTCGTCTGCCGTCGCAAGCAGCGAAGCGCCCTGATTGCTTGCGAGCACGGCTCGCACTTCGCGATCGCTGAGCAGGCGCCGCGGGGTGGTGGTGGCTACGGTGAAGCGCCCGAAGTCGACCTCCCAGGCCCGGCTTGCGATGCGCCCCCAGGCCACCACGTGCCGGTTCGCCACAGCGACATCCCCGAGTCGCGCCCAGGCCGCGGGGATAGACACCTCCTGAACCTGGGCATTGATGTCCAGCTCCCGTGCCAGCGCGACGAACAGCACGGTGAAGGACAGGCAATTGCCGCGCCGGGCAGCGAGCGTGTGGGTTGCGGAAGTGCTCGCCGACAGGTCGTATTCGAGGGCCAGCTCGCCATCGTCCTCGAACAGTTCCAGCAGCGCTCGAAAGCGCGCGCCCTCGGACCAGGACCGGTCAATGCGCGCGGCGAGCCACCGTCTGTCGTTGTCGCTGAGGTAGAAGGGATCTTCCGCTGCGACGGCAGCAGCCGGCAGTCCAAGGGCGGAGTCGAGGCTACCGGCAAGAACCGGTGGCGGCAGCGAGGGGCCGACACACCCACAAAGCAGCAGGGCACTCAACGCCAAGAGTGCGGCTGCTCGACGCGGTAGCAAAGGAGCGGGGTGCTTCAACCCACGCTGATGTTGGTCGTAGGCATCCATCGCCGAAGCCTCCTGCGCCCGAAGCACCCGCGCCGGCACCGGTGGCAGCTTCAGGCGACAATCGCGCTCAGCTGCTGTCGATCAACCCGGTTCGTGGCCCCAGGGACCCAGCGGGCGTTTCGTAGTCATAGCTGCCGGTCCGAGCGTCAGTGCCCAGTCTACACTGTCACCAACCGGTATCGGGATCCCTGTGGGTTCAGGGACGGGATCGATCAGTCCCGCGGCGGACGGCCACCCGGAGTGCCGCTTTTAATCCTGGGATCGCGCAGCGCCTCCTGTTTGCGACGCGCAGCAGCGTCCGCTGCAGGTTGCTTCCTGATGGCCTCCTCTGCAGCGGGCTTCTGCTCGACGCGCTCCGCGGCTGGCGCTTCCCCCGCCGTCGTTTTCACCGTCGTAGTGTGCTCCCCGGCCGGCTTCGCCTCCGCCGCCTGAGCCTCTGCCGCCAGCGTCTTCACCTGTCGCTCCGTCGCGCGCTGCCGCGCCTCCCGATCTTGCTGTTCCGCAGCAGGCCGACCCGAATCCTGCAGCCGCTCGCGCTGCGACTTCGCCGCAGGCCCCGCCTGCCTGCTGCTCTTCTGTTGTGATCGGGGAGCCGCCGCTTTGCGGTCGACCGCTGCTGCTTTGCGCGAATCACGGCTCGAGCCGGTCCCGGTGGCAGCTGGTCGGCTCTTGCCGACCTGGTCGGTCCGCCGTTCGACCGGTCGGGTTGTCTGTGACGTTTTTTCCCCGGACATCGGGATGCGCGGCGGCTGTTTGCTCATGGCCACCGGCTGCAGCAGACAGTACGGGCCTGCCGTCGACACCGAGCCGAGGCTGGGCGGAAAGGGTTCGCCGCTGCAGCCATGACGTAGCAGCGCCTGCTCATTGTCCAGCACTCCGCAGATACCATCGGACAGCGGGCCCTTGAAGACGCAGTTGAAGATCGTCCGGCGCAGCATGGGATCGTTCCAGAAGTGCATGCCGCGTTTACGCGCCGGCAGCTCCGTACGCTCTGCAGCGAAGCCCGAGTCGTCTTTTTCACAGTACGGCACACCGTCGTCCGGATCGACGATGGCAGCGAGCTGCGCGGGCGACGGGTAGCCCTGGCCACCCGGGCGGTAGCCGAACCGCTGGCAGGTTGTGGATGTTGAACGTTTCGACAGGTTGCTCGCTGCCTGCGGCAGCTCCGGCGCAATCGCCTGCCACTGGTGGTTGCCATCGATGCTGCGGATCGCACCAAGGAGGATGGCGCCGGCCTGCTCATTCGGATGATAAAACCGCCGGTAGCTGCGGTTCGGCAGGTACCCCGGCGCGTTGCGCCGCCGCTCGGTCGCCAGCCGGTTGAGCTCCGCACCGCCGAGCAGCGCGAGCTTCGACAGGTTGACCGCATTGGCGAACGGTTTGAACTGCATCATCTCGTCAAAGCTCGCCGCGTGGGCATCGAGCCGCTGCCGCCCGGATCGCCCATCGGTTTGCCAACGCATCGGTAGACCATCTTCGGACAGCACCGTAAGCAGCTGGCCGGAGCTGAAGCGTGGCAGGCCAACCCGGGAACCGTCCTCGCTGTACAGTTGCTCGAGATCCGCCGGCTGCACGTCGTGATCCCACATGGTGCTGGCAAAGGCCACGACTCCGCTGCCAATGTCACCGCCAGCCGCGGTTGGCACGGCACGACCAACCATGCCGCCAACGAGCGCAAGGCCATCCGCAGTGGCTTCCTGCACCGCCTCGTCATACGCCAGCACCAACGCCCGCAGCGCTGGAAACTGCTCCGGTACCAACAGGTTGTTCTTCAACGCCGTTGCCGCCGCACGAAGATCGTTGTAGCGCGCGAGGCTGAGGTCACAGCTACTGTGCAGCTGCGGGATCAGCGGCAGCCCGAAGGCGGGGCCCCAGCAGGCGGCCCAGCGTCGCACCGGCTCAAGGTTACCCTGCTGCTGCTGGAACCGGGTCTTCTGCGGCTGCATGATCCGCCGCCCGGTCTCTTCAAAGGCCAGCACGTAAGCGTCTACCGCGGCTTCGATGTTCGCGACCCAACCGCCGAACGCGGCATCCGCCGTTGCCCAGGCGCCGTTTCTGAGGCCATCGAGCATCTCAAAGGCGGCGCGCTTGAGGTCCAGATCGCCCGCAGCGACCGCCACGTCTTCAATCAGCGCATCGCGGTCGCGGCGTGCCCGATCGAGCTCGCGCTGCGCGTTGTCGACTGCGATCTGGGCGGCCGCCTGCGCTGTTTTTGCCGTGTTATAAGCATTGCGCAAGGACGGCGAGAGCTGCGCCAGGAATCCGTCGATGGCACCGTCTGCGGCCGCCAGCAGCTGTGCGAGACCCGGAATGGCCATCAGGAACTCGGTAGCGTTGTTCACTGCCGTCTGCACCGCGTTGATCGCACGCTGCAGCTTCGACTCCGCGGTGTTGAGCGCGCCGAGGGCAAGACCGGCCGCTTCGACCGCCGTAT
>JBCDGJ010000058.1:0-28113 GCA_038757945.1 Pseudomonadota bacterium | reverse complement strand
GAGCAGCTGGCCGAGCTGCCGACGGCGCTCGCGCCGCGGATCAAAGCGCTGGAAAGCTACGAGTTTCTGGATCCGGAAGCACAGCGGGAGTTTCTCGAGCTGCTCAACGAGCTGCGCAAGAGCATGGTCGGCAGCTTCTTCAAGGATATGAAGAATCTGCTCGACAACCTTTCCGACGAAGATCTGGAGCGCATGAAGGCCATGCTGAAAGCGCTCAACGACATGCTCGTGCAGCGCATTGCCGGCGAAGAGCCGGACTTTGATGCGTTCATGGACGAGTTTGGCGACCTGTTCGGTGATAATCCCCCGGAATCGCTCGACGCGCTGCTGGAACAGCTCGGCCGGCAGATGGCTGCCGCCCAGGCGCTGATGGATTCGCTGTCACCAGAGCAGCGGGACGCCCTGCGGTCGCTCATCGACGATCGGCTCGACGATCCGGAGCTTGCGAGCCAGCTGCGACAGCTGGCCAAGGAACTCGATTTTCTCGGCGACAGCGAGGGCTTCGACTTCAGCGGCGACGAATCCATCAGCCTGGATCAGGCGCTCGATCTGATGGACGAGCTCGGGCAGACGGAGAGCGCGCTGGAACAGCTCAAGCAGGCAGAGCGACGCGGCAATCTCGACAGCATCGATCGCGACCAGCTCAAGGAGCTGCTTGGCGATGAAGCAGATCAGCAGCTCGAGGATCTCGACAACCTGCGCAAAGCCCTAGAAGAAGCCGGCTATCTAAAGCAGGACGAGCGCGGCCGCTGGGACCTGACCGCCCGCGGTTCCCGTCGCATCGGGCAGCACGCGCTAGGCGAGATTTACCAGCGCCTGAAGAAGCAGAGCCTCGGCAATCACGCGATCCCGGAAGAAGGACGCTTCGGCGAACGGCTCGAGGACACCAAGCCCTACGAGTTCGGCGATCCCTTTCATCTGCACATGCCGAGAACGCTGCGCAATGCGCTGCACCGCACCGGGCCGCAAACGCCCGTTCGGCTCGAGCCGCAGGATTTCGAGATCTACCGGTCGGAGCTGGTGACGTCGACAGCCACCGCAATGCTGGTCGATCTGTCGTGGTCCATGGCGCTGCGCGGCTCCTTTCAGGCCGCCAAGAAAGTCGCCCTCGCGCTGCACAACCTGATCACCTCGCAGTATCCGAAGGACAGCTTCTACATCATCGGCTTTGCCGCCTACGCTCGAGAGCTGAAACCGAAGGAGCTGCCGTTCCTGCAGTGGGACGAGTACGTGCTCGGTACCAATATGCAGCACGCGCTGCTGCTGGCAGAGAAGCTGCTTGCCAAGCACCAGCATGGCAGCAAGCAGATCATCATGATCTCCGATGGCGAACCCACCGCACATCTGGAGGGGGGTGAAGCCCAGTTCGCCTATCCCCCAACGCCGGCCACAATCCGAGCCACCTTCAAGGCGGTCAAGCATTGCACGACCCGTGGCGTCGCCATCAACACCTTCATGCTCGAAGAGAGCCAGTACCTGCGAGCGTTCATGGACGAGATTGCGAAGATTAACGGCGGCAGGGTGTTCTATACCTCACCGGAGAAGCTGGGCGAATACATCCTGGTGGATTACGTGCAGCACAAGCGCAAGCGCCTGAGCGGACGTCGCTAGCGGGCCGTGTGACAACGAAGCCCGCCTGCCTGAGTCACGCGACCCGGCGCTGCGCCGCGGTCCCGGCAATGGCGGGTCCCGAATCGATCAGGAAAACAGTTCTGCAGCGGTGAGCTCGGTGGACGACTCACGGACCAGGTAATCGGTGAACGAATCGGATCTCAGGAACCTGCTGGTCCCATCCGCCGCAACTGTCTGGTAGGCAAAATCGCGGATCCGATGCAGAACCGCCGACGTAGGAAGATTCTCAAGCTGCCGAAGCAGCAGCGCCGCTTCGACCTGAGCCTCGACCTGCGTCGGGTAAGGCCCGACATCGATGCCTTCACGAGTGGCGAAGTACCACTGGCCATCAACATGAAATTCCCGCCCGGTACGGAACCAGAGCCTGGCGGTTTCACCTTCCCGATAGCGCATTGGTCGCTCCCATCCAATTCGAGGATCGATTCTGCGTCAAGGACAGCGCAGCGCCTATGAGCGCGAAGTAGAGTTCTGCACCGGCTTGTATGGCATGTAAATGGCCTGTCGCATTGCGCCGCTCGGCTGCCCAAGCGTTACCTGACGCGTTATGATCTGGCCGCCTCAGCGCATCCGTGAACCGCAAGAAGGACTCCGTCGATGAAAAATCGTCGCACCAACACCGCTATTCGCCGCTGGCTTCGGACTGGCTGGATCATGAGCCTGCTGGTCATCGCCGTTGGCTGTGCAGCGCCCACCTCGGGACCGGTTGACGCGCCAGCGGACGTACCGGAATTCGCCGATGAATACCGGATCGGTATGGGCGATAACCTGCAGGTCAACGTCTGGCGCAATCCGGATCTCTCCGTGACCGTACCGGTGCGGCCCGATGGCAAGATCTCCGTGCCGCTCGCCGGCGATGTCGACGTTGGCGGCAAGACCCCGGAAGAGGTTTCGGCACTGATCACAGAGAGCATCGCGACGTATATTCGCGAACCGTTCGTAACGGTGATCGTCACGGACGTCGGCAGCAACCAGTACCGTTCCCGGGTCCGCGTGACCGGTGCCGTCAGCACGCCGCTTTCGGTACCGTACCGCCAGGGCATGACGGTCCTCGATCTGGTCCTCGAGGCGGGCGGCATCACCGAGTTTGCCAACGCCGGGCGCGCGGTCCTGTACCGGGGTGGCAGCGAAAGCATCAGCATTAACCTCAACGGCATCCTCCGCCGTGGCGATATGTCGCAGAACCTGCCGCTGCGTCCCGGCGATGTGATCACGGTTCCCGAGCGTGCGTTCTAGGATGCAGCGAAGAGCAGAAGTGCAGCGGCTGAAGGCCGCGGCGGCGGTCATGCTGCTGGCCAGTCCCTCAGCGCTGGCGCTGGAGTGGAACGGGCTGGTGGGCTTTGGCGTCTGGCAATCGGACAACGAAACTCGGTCCAGCTCCACCGAGCGCGAGGAAACGACCTTCGAACCCATCGTCGGGCTGTCGCTGAGAGAAAACACGGCTGCGCTGCAGATTGATGCCAACTACACCGCCCAGCGACGTCTGTTCAAGAACGATACCTTCAATGACCTTACCATCGTTACCGGCACCGGCTCGCTCTATTGGGAGGCCCTGCCCAACCGCTTCGACCTTACGGTGCTGCAGAACAACACAGAAAGTACCAATCAGTTCTTCGCTCGCGGTGATCAGGGCTCACGACAGGAAGTCAGAACGACGGAGGCAACACCACGGCTGCGCTTCCGCGTCCGCGGCACCGATGAGCTGCAGTTCAGCTATCGCTATCGCAATCTGTCCCAGGAACGATTCGACGTCGCGAGCGAGACTCAGGATCTCATCGGCCGCTATCAGATCGGCCTATCCGAACGGACTCAGCTCAACCTTGAGTACATCAACGGCGATACGGAATACGATGTTGCAACGGCACCCGAGCTCGAACGCAGGATCGTGCAGGCGACGTATAGCGTCCAAGGTGACCGGTCCAACTTCCAGCTGACCGGCGGCGAGTCGGAGTTCGTCCGGACCGGGCGCGAAGACACCGACGGTTTCACCGGAAACCTGTTGTGGACGTACAACCTAGCCAACAATAGCACCATGAACCTCAACATCCGACGGGCGATCACCGACGGCTCCGATCAATTTCTGAATCGTGGGCAGGGGCTCGATCCTGCTGTGCCAGGGGTACAGCCCGGCAACACGGATCTGATTGAGCTGTTTACGACGACCGGCGTGCGCGGCGAGTACCGCTTTGCGGTCGGTGCCAACCAGTTCACCGTCTCGGCGTCGTACGTCGAAAACGATTTTGAAGATCTGCCACGGGATGAAGAGCGACAGGACATCGGCATTACCTGGAACCGGAACCTGCGCCGCAACCTGCGCAGCAGCGTCAATCTCCGCCACCTCGACGGCAGCTTCGAGCAGCTGACGAGCGCAGCCTTTGATCAGATCTTCGCCAACGTCGGCGTGTTCTGGGAACCGGTCCGAAACTTTGAAATCATCTTTCGGGCTCAGTACGTAGACCGCGACGGCGCGGCGATTGCCGGCAACTTCGATGAAACGCGCGTCTACGTCGGTGTGATCTACGAGTTTGGCAAAGGCCAGGGCGTTACTCGTACCATCAGGACTCGCTGATCTTGGCCAGGAGCGCTTCAGCCTCGCCGCGCTCCGGGAAGTCACCACGGGAAAGTGCCTGCTGCAGCCGCAGGCGCGCGCGGCCGGGCTGTCCGGCTTTGGCGTGGCCGGCAGCAAGGTGATAAAGCACCGTAGGATTGTCCCGGCGGTAGGTAAGGCTCCGTTCGAGCACGTCTATGCCTCGCGCCACATCGCCCATCTTCACCAGCACCCAGCCAAAGGTGTCCGCGACATCGGGATTCTGCGGCGCCGCCTGAAAAGCTTGTTCGCCGGTCGGGATCGCACGTTGGTCGCCTTTCTCCATATAGAGCCAGGCCAGGTTGTTCAGCACGACGACGTTGCCCGTTGAGCGTAGCTGCTCGTACTGCCTGATCGCTTCGTCCTTGCGGTCTATGGCCAGCAGGGCGCTCGACAACAGCAGCCGCGCGCCGTAATCGTTCGGCACGATCTCGAGCCGCTCCTCGAGCAGCTTGATCCCGTCGTCGGACCGACCGTCGCGCAGCGCGAGCTGCGCAAGGCGCAGCGCCGCTTCGCGGTTGCCAGCTTCGAGCAGCGGCTCATACAGCGCCGTTGCCGCTGCCACGTCGCCCTGCGCTGCCGCCAGATCTGCTCTCAACAGGGTCCGTGCGGTTGCAATCTGGTCACCTTCCAGAGCGGCCAGCTGCGTCAGCTGCTCCTCCACCGCGTCGAACTGCCGGGTCAGCAGGTTCAGTCGGCCGAGCTCGAGCAACGCTACCGGGTCCTGTGCTTCCGTCGCTGCAACGGCCACCTCGTAGTTGCTCCGAGCCACCGTGCGGTTGCCGAGCTGAGCCTGCAACCGCCCAAGCGCCAGCGCCAGCTCCGGGCTCTTCCGGCTGGCCTGGGTCAGCAGCACCTGCAGCTCGTTGATGTAGGTGCGGGCATCCTCCCGGCGTCCATCGGCAAGGGACAGCTCAGCTTTCAGCAGCTTGAGATCCGGGCTATCGGATAGAGCCACAAGGGCGGCATCAGCGGTTGTCTCGGCCCTCTGTACCTGATCGGTGGCCCGGTACAGCCGCACCAGAGCAACCTGCGCCCGTGCGGAGCTTGGGTCTGCAGACACGGCCGCCTCGGCCGCGCTGACCGCTGCCCCCAGACGCCCCGTTCGCACCAGCACCTCGGTTAGGCCGAGCTGCGCCGCAACGTCGTCCGGCGCCGCCTCCGCACGATCCTTGAACAGCTGCGCGGCAGCGACCGGGTCGCCCTTGGCCTCCAGCAGCCGGCTGAGATTGTTTAAGGCCGGCGTGAATCCGGGCTCCATCGCGAGCGCCTTGCGAAATTCAACTTCAGCGCTCGCCTGGTCCCCTTCCGCAAGCGCTACGGCGCCCAGCAGGTTGGGTCCGATGGGATTGTCCGGACTCTTCGCAATCAGCGATTCAACCGAACTGCGCGCTGCCGCAAGCTCTCCGTCGCGAAGCTGGAGCATGGCAATCAGGTAGTCGCTCTGAATCTGGTTGCCATCCACTTCGATGGCCGATTCGAGCTCGGAGCGCGCCAGCTCTTCCTTGCCGCTCGAGAGCAGGCTCAATGCCAGCTGGTTGCGGAATGCGGCGCCATCCGGCGCAAGCTCCACAGCGCGGCTCAGGAACCCGGCCGCTTCCGCCGGCCGGCCTTCCTGGGTCAGCGCCGTGCCGAGCATGGCCAGCAGCTGCGGATCCTGCGTGGTCTGGCTGACGGGCAGCAGCACCTCGATCGCCGGCTTCAGCTTCTGCTGCTCGATCTGGATGCTTGCCAGCAGTTTGCGAGCAGACTCGTTGTCCGGCGTGACCGCAACAAATCGCTCGACGTTATATTCAGCCTGCGCAAGCTGTCCGAGCTGGTACTTCACCAGCCCCATGAGGTACAGCGATGGCTCGTGGTCCGGAAACTGCCGTTGCACCTCCCGCAGTGCAGCCTCAGCGCTATCGAAGTCTTCTGTCTGGTAACGGATCAGGCCCTCGAGGTAGCGGGCCAGCGGGTAGCGTGGCGCCAGCTCGAGCACCCCATCAATGGCGCCGGCAGCTTCCTCGAGACGGTCGTCGGCGAGCAACGCCCGCACGCGGCCGATGCCTCCGAAGACACGACCTGCGGGGAACTCGGCAGCCTTCTCAAAACTGCTGACGGCAGCATCGAGCGCCCCGGTCGCCAGTTCGAACTCGGCCTTTCTTATCCAGATCTGGGGATCATCCACCGGGCGCTCGATCGACCGCGCAAACAGCTCCCCGGCGGCGGTGACATCACCCCGCTGCCAGGCGATCGCTGCCAACCCGGACAGTCCCGAGGCCGTCTCACGGCCGCGTTCGTAGAGCCGTTCCGCAGCGTCAGGTTCACCAGCGCTCAGGTACGCGTCCCCAAGGATCAGATCGAGCTCGACAGGCCGACCTGCGAGATCTGCAAGTTCGCCGATGATCTCGGCATGACGGCCCAGCCCGAGCCGGGCCCGCTGCACGCCGACGCGGACAGAGGTTGAGGTGTCGCCGAGATCAAGCGCCCGCTCGAGTTCCTTCAGCGCCGAGGGAAAGTCGCCCTGCCGCAGGTAGGTCTGCCCAAGCAGCGCGCGCGCAGCAACCAGATTGGCATCTTTCTGCAGGGCGTTCTTGAGCTCGATAACGGCCGACCGGTATTCACCGGCTACGTAGCGTTCCTCGGCACTGGCGAGGTGTTGCTCAGGGGTCGTGGAATCGCAGCCGCTCGCGAGCAGCAGCACCGCGCAGACGGCAACCGCGCGATAACAGGCCTTCAAATTCAACATGCAGGGATCCATCCGAACAGCTGCACCGATGGTAACGGATCGATTCTACAAAACCATCGACCCGCTCCCGCTCTGGCAGGGCGTGGGCGCCGTTTGCAGAGGCTTAAGACGTCCCACCAGGCAGCCGTCCGTTCAGCGGCTGCTTTCGACGACCTCGTTCGAGTAGTCGCTTTCGACGTTGTCGAGATCGAGCGCCGTCATCACAAGGTAGTAGGTGCCCACAGGCAGCGTGAGCGTTGCACTGGATGTCGTGCCCTCCCTGATCTCGACGGAATCCTGGTAAGCACCGGATGTTGTGCCGTAGTAGATTTTGTAGCCGCTCAGGCCGCTCAGGTTCGTGCCATCCACGTTTTCCGTCGGCGCTTCCCAGGACAGGCTCAACGTGCCGTCGCTCAGTACCGACACGGCAACGAACGCACTCGAGGAGCTTTCCCCGTTGCTGCAGTTGAGCACAAAACTTGTCGTATCGGTGAGCGGACCGACTTCGACGTTACCCGCCGTCGCGCGGTTCCCGCTCCAGCCACCCTGGGCCGTGCAGGTTGCGGCGTTGCTGCTGCTCCAGCTGAGCCGAACAAACTCACCGCTGTTGACCTCGGACGCGCTGGTGGTCAGCTCGACTTCAACGGCCGGCAGCGGTTCCGGCTCGGGCTCCGGCTGCGGTTCCGGGGCCGGTTGCGGCTCGGGCTGCGGCGCCGGGGCCGGTTGCTCGGACGGTGGTGCAGGCGCCGGTTGCGGTTCGGGCTGCGGTGAAGGGGCCGGGTTCGGCTCAGGCAGCGGTGCTGGAACCGGCTCCGGCACGGGTTCCGGCTGCGGTTCCGGCTTTGGTTCGGGCTGTGGTTCGGGCTGTGTTTCGGGCACCTGCTCGTCGCCTGCCCGATCGATCACCATGACTTCCAGCACGCTGCGGTTCGTTCCTCCGGTCGAGAAACAGGTCAGGGTGAACTGGGTGGTTTCGCTCAAGTCGTCGATCGCCACCGTACCTTCAAGCGCCTGCACGCCGCTCCAACCGCCACTGGCGAGACACTGATCGGCCGAGGAGCTGGCCCAGCTCAGCTGCACGGGATCACCAACCACCACCCGGCTCTCGGAAGCGAAGAAGGAAACGAACGGCGCGGAACTGTCCTGCTGCCGAGCGAGATCCGATTCAACCGCCGACAGCGTGCCTTCATCAGCCATTGCCAGCTGCGTCGTCGTGGCCAACAGGACCTGACGACGGCGCGTATCCAACAGCTCCGCTGCGGTGCTGCGCAGCGCAGCCGGCTCGGCGTTGGCAATAGCGTCCGTGAGTTCCAGCAGTGCCGAGTCATCGAACTGCGCCTGCAGCAGCAGCAGATCGTTGACGATCTGTTGCTGCAGCGTCGCGCTGATTTCGACGTCCGCGACAGAGCGACCGGCCGCAGAGGGCTGGATCTGCGCGATCGCGTCATTCATGAGCACCGTGGCGATCTGCTCGTCCACGCGCAGCTCACCAGCAACTACTTCCAGCGCAACCGCGGCAGAGGTGGCCCGGAACACGGCCGCCATCCGGACCGGGACTTCCTGGCCGCGTCCATCCAGCACGCCATCCGCTGCCAGATCACAGGCGACCGCGTCGAACACCTCGGCCGGCGTCACGCTGGCGCCCGTGTTCTGCAGCGTGGTCGCGGTGCGGCGTACCGCTTCCGCCAGCGCTTCGCTGGACAGCACAATCTCGGCAACGCTGCTGTCGCCAATGCTCGAGAACAGCGGGTCATCGAGGATCGCAGGGTCCAGGCCCATACCAACCTGACCGCGGATGCGCTTCCACATGTTGCGCAGCTGACCAGCATTGAATCGTCGATCCGTGCACTCCATGGCGCGTACGGTCATGGTCGACAGCGGGGAGATGTTCAGCGTCGAGCGCCCGGCCGTCGCGTCTTCGCCGAGAACACCCACCATCTCGAAATCGAGCGCGCGGCCGGTCACCAGGTCCGTCCCGCCAGCCGCACGGATGCGGACCGGGAGGCGCGTGCCCTGGGGAATCGTGAAGCTGTAGTTGGCCTGCTGATCGCTCGTCGTGGTACCAACGACTGCGCCGTCGGCATCGACGAACGTGAGATCTGCGTTGATGACCGGGCCATCACCGACGCTGCCGGCGACGTCGATCGCTTCGGCCGTCATCGGCACGCCGGAGCTACCGCCGCCGGAACAGGCGCCAAGCAGAAGAATCAGGAAAAACAGCAACGCGCGGTTGCCTGCACACGTAAGGCGAGTACTACTCATCTCTCTCTCCGTGGCGGAACGGGTGGTCGCCGGAGTGCCCCCCAGGCGACGCATACATTTTGTTTACGAATCGGGAGTCTAGGGTTTACAAAATCTCTGCCCGTGATGTGACGCACATGCATGCCGGACGAGCTCTAAAGTGAGTGACAGGTCACGCAGCACGTCCGATTCGCATCCGGGTGGTAAACTGTGAACGGACGCACAGGCGATCAGCTGCGTGCCGATTCGACCCATCTGCTGGAGGCAACCGGCCATCGACCATCCCTCAACAGAACCCGGCGCGGCGGCAGTCACCGCAGGCATTCTGATCATCGGCAATGAGATCCTGTCCGGGCGTACCCAGGACACGAACGTCAACACCATCGCCCGGCAACTCGGCCAGTGGGGCATCCAGGTGCGCGAAGTGCGCGTGGTGCCCGACCTCGAAGCACAGATCATCGAAGGCCTCGACGCGCTGCGGCAACGCTATCGCTATGTATTCACGACCGGCGGTATCGGCCCGACGCACGACGACATCACGGCTGTCTGTGTGGCGAAGGCGTTCGGTGTGCCGCTGATCGAACATCCGGACATCGCCAGCATCATTCGCCGTCGTGAAGCACCGCCGGAGATCATGGCGAACCGGCTGTTGATGGCCCGGGTACCGGAAGGCGCACGCCTCATAGACAACCCGACCGGCGGGCCACAGGGGTTCGCCATCGACAACGTGCACGTCATGGCAGGTATCCCGCGGGTCATGCAGGCAATGCTCAGCACCCTGGATGGCAAGCTCGAAAGCGGACCGATCGTGCGGTCGCGCTCGGTAACGGTCTTCCTCGGCGAGAGCGCCATCGCTGCCGAGCTGGGACGCGTGCAGGACGAGCATCCCGAGCTCGATCTCGGCAGCTATCCTTTTCTGCGTGAAGGTCGCTACGGCACGACGCTCGTGGTCCGGGGCACGGACAGCGCAGCTCTCGACATCGCGGCAGACAAGATCCGGGCCTTCATCGTTGCCGCAGGAGAAACCCCCTTTGACGAAGACCGCTAGCAGATTGGTACAACGGCTGCTCGGCCTCGCCGCAGCATTCGTCCTCTGTGCTCAAGCGGCTGGCGCCGCAGCACAGCAGACCAGCGCCGCGGCTCCGCAGACATACGCCGTGGCTCCTCCGACCTATGACGCGGTTGCGGAAGCGCCCACGCAGGCGAACAGCCGGGCAACCAGCGCACCGCAGCCGAACAAGGTCCTGGCGGCGAGCCGCGCGCTCGAGCGCTGCAACCGGACCGCAGGGCCGCGTGCGGGCCAGTGCGAAATCATCCGCCTCGGCGACCAGCGCCTGCGGACCGCCGCACAGCTGCGCGAAGCGGCCGGGAGCAAGGCGCGGAAGCTGTTTCTCTGGCGCTACCGCAGCAAAAGTGCCACGGTCTACCTGGCGGGCAGCATTCACATGCTCAAGGCAACGCTGTACCCGCTGAACAGCCAGTTCCAGCGAGCCTTCGACGCTGCCGACACGCTGGTGCTGGAAATTGACCCCCGGCAGCTGGATCCGGCGACCGCCAGCCAGGCGATGTTCAGCCGTGGCCTGCTGCCCGCCGACACGACACTGAACGCGGAGCTGTCCGAGACCGCCCGAGCGCAGCTCGCAGCGCGCGCCGGGGAATACGGCATCGAACTGAGTAACCTGCAGCGGTTTTCGCCGATGCTGGCCGCGCAGACGCTGACGGTCACGAGCATGGCTGCGCTCGGCTATCCAAGCCAGTCTGGTGTTGAACAGTACTTCCTGCAGCAGCTCGGCAGCCGCCGGGTGCTGGAGCTTGAGAGCCTGGAGCAGCAGCTCGATCTCCTGTTCAGCGTCCCGCTACCGGTCCAGGTCGAGATGCTGGAGTCCACGCTGGCGCAGCTCGATGACATCCAGCACTGGCTCGAAGCCATGGTCATCGCCTGGCTGAGTGGCAACGCCAGCGAGCTGGACGAGCTGATGCAGAGCCAGATGGGCGAATCGGACGGCGCCATTGCTTTCGGTAAGCGCCTGCTCGATGAGCGCAACACGCGCATGGCGGATCAGATTGCCGGTTTTCTCGAATCCAGCGGTACCTTCTTCGTGCTGGTCGGCGCCGCGCACTATCCGGGGCCCGGCGGTATCCTTGCTGCGCTCGACGCCCGCGGATTCAAGGGACAGCAGCTGCTCGCCGACTGAAGGTCCCCTTCGGTGCGGCGGGACAGCGCAGCCTGATGCACCGCTCTGCTAGTCGGGCTCGTCGCCTCCGAGCGACTCGATGGACACCAGCGTCGATACGCGCTGCTGCTGCTTCAGAGCTCGCGGCTCTCCCGTCAGCTCGATCTCAAAACGCGCTTCCGGGGCCGCGATACTGCCGCCGACGTAAAGCGCCACGATCCCGGGCTCGACCCGCCAGACGCCGTCGGAACCCACCTGCGCCAGCAGGCTGCTGTCCAGCTGCAGACGAACGCGCGCGGCTTCGCCGGCCTTGAGCGCGCAGCGGGCAAAGCCGAGCAGCTGATCATCAGCCCCGTCCGGCCGGCGCAGGTACAGCTGCAGGACCTCGACGATGGTGTGCTGACCAGTGTTGCGCACGGTCTGCGACAGCACGATCACGCTGAACGTATCTGCTGCAGTCGGACCGGTAAGTGCTTCGTACACCACTGCGGTCCCTGCCGCCCCGGTACCGAAGGCAAAAGCCGGCTCGTAGGCGCGATGTGCCAGTCGGCCACTGGCCAGCCGCGATCCCTCGAGCACGGCCGGCAGCAACCGCAGGCTGGTTTCGGTCGGGCCAAACAGCTGCAGCAAACCCGCCGCCTCGGCAGCCACCTCGATGTCTGGCACCGTTTGCGGGCCGACCAGCACCCGCAGCAGCATCACCTGTGCGGCCAGCAACGTGCTCTGGATCAACAGTCTCGTTGGCATCGCGCTCGGCGTCAGCCAGACCATAAGATCCGCGTCACGAGCCAGCTCGTCGAGCTGCGCCTGCAACGCTTCAGGATCGCCGCTCAAACCCCCGTCCGCGAGCTGGGTCACCCTCGAGTTGACGTTCGATTCGGCGAAGGCGGCACTCAGCAGATCCCGGACTGCGGGTCCCAGCTCGTGGCTGACAAGAACCTGCACGCGCGCGCGCGCGGCCACCGGTAGAGCTCGCTCGTTGTGCAGTTGAACCATGCTTGCCAGCGCCAAACGGGCGCGGAGCCGATCCACGTCCACCGCTACTGCCTCAGGGGCCGGTGCCGAATTGAGCATGCCCAGGATCAGCTTCAGCCGCAGTACCCGTGCTGCCCGGCGCCGCGCTTCGCGCTCACCCAGGGGCGACCAGACCGCGGCCCGGGCCGCCGCGGTGCCAAGCAGCAGCTCAGCATTGAGCGTTTCCGCCAGCGCAACCAGCGGAGCGGCGTCTGGTGTCCCCGTTGACGGGGTACCAGCCACCAGCAGCAGGCCGTCTTCACCCAGCTCAGCCCGCAGATCTGCCCCGGCCACCGGTGCTGCAGGCTGCTGCTGGACGAGCAGCAATCGGAGTCCGCCGTCGCGGACCATTTCCGCCACCGGCTCGAGCAGGCGCTCGCGCCATGCCATCAGCCCGTCGCCCTGCTCCTCCGTCAGCGGCGCCAGCAGGCCGGTCCCGCAGTCGAGCACCAGGCTGACGCCCGTGCGCCGGTCCCTACCCGCTGCACCTCGGACCAGCGCCGTCGCAACCCGGCCGGCGAGGTAGGGGTCGCAGCCGTAGCTGTCCAGCGGAACTTCGGTGGCATCCGCGAGCCGGATAGGCGGTATCACGACCAGCTCGATCCCGCGCTGCCGCAGCGTGCGGGACGCAGCGAACGCCAGCTCGCGAATCAGTTCCGGGCTGAAACAGGTTGCGAGCACCAGCGGCTCGAGCAGTCGGAGCTGGTCTGCTTCCGCCGCGGCAGCCTCGAACCGGATGAGCCGCAGCGGCGCGCGCATCGCGGCCTCGTAGGCGTGTGCCGCCGGGTCATCAGCGGGGACTACGGGGGCAGCATCACCATGCTGCGCAACCGGTTCGGCTTCTGCCGGCAGTTTGGTCAGCGCCTCCAGGCTGTCAAGAACCACCGTCCAGCCGCCGTCGGGCTTGTACTGCAGCAGATCATCGAGACGGTCCTCGAGCTCGCGCTCGTCGTCCTGAAACGGCAGCAGTTCACCGGCGTCATCGGTCACTTCGGCTTCCAGCTGTCGCGCAGGCTCACCGTGCGATGGAATAACCCCCGGTCATCGGGATCCCGCGCGTAGTAGCCGATCCGCTCGAACTGAAAGCGCGGCTCCCCGCTCTCGGCCGCCGCCGGCTCGAGCAGACCGCGCCGCACGCGGACCGAGTCCTCACGCAGTACCTCGGTAAAGTTGCCCGCGGTGGGCGCCGGGTCGGTAAACAGGGGCTCGTAATCGCGCACTTCAATGGCAACCGCCCGCGCCGCAGCAACCCAGTGAATCACGCCCTTCGGTTTCAATCCGGATTCATCGGCACCGCTGCGGGAGTTCTCGACATACTCGCAGCGCAGGTTCTGTACCTCGCCGTCCGGGCTCCTTTCGGCTTCGACGCAGCGGATGATGTAGCCGTTGCGCAGCCTGACAAGCCCACCGACGGTCAGCCGTTTCCACTTCGGCGGCGGCTCGAGGGCAAAGTCGTCCCGTTCAATGAACAGTTCGCCGCCAAACACGACGTCCTTCTCACCGAGCTCCGGCTGCTGCGGATGCCAGGGCGCAACAATCGTTTCGAGCTGTCCCTCCGGGTAGTTCGTCAGGGTTACCGGCAGCGGGTCGAGCACCGCCATAGCTCGGGGCGCGGTGCGATCGAGATCCTGCCGGATGCAAAACTCCAGCATCTGCATCTCAACCGTGTTGTTCTGCTTGGTAACGCCGATGCGCCGGCAGAACTCGCGAATAGCCGCCGGCGTTACGCCGCGGCGGCGCAGCCCAGCGATCGTCGGCATTCGCGGATCGTCCCACCCGGCAACGTGCGCCTCGGCAACCAGCCGATGCAGCAGCCGCTTGCTCATCACCGTGTACTCGAGACCGAGCCGGCTGAACTCGATCTGCGGCGGATGCCAGTTGGTGGAGATCTGGTCGAGCACCCAGTCGTAGAGCGGCCGATGATCTTCGAACTCGAGCGTGCACAGCGAGTGGGTGATGCCCTCGAGCGCATCGCAGATGCAGTGGGTGTAGTCGTACATCGGGTAGATCGGCCAGCGATCACCCGTGCGCTGATGGCTGACCTTGCGGATCCGGTACAGCACCGGGTCACGGAGATTGACGTTCGGCGACTGCATGTCGATCTTCGCCCGTAACACGTGCGCGCCGTCCTCGAACTCGCCCGCCCGCATGCGCGTGAACAGATCGAGATTCTCTTCGACCGTTCGATCGCGATAAGGACTGTCGCTGCCGGGTTCGGTCAAGGTCCCCCGCGTCTCACGGATCTGCTCCATGGACTGGCTGTCGACATACGCTTTGCCGGTCCGAATCAGCTCCAGCGCAAACTCGTAGAGCTGATCGAAGTAGTCAGATGCGTGAGTGAGCCGATCCCCCCAGTCGAAGCCGAGCCAGGCGACGTCCGCCGTGATGGCATCGACGAAGCTCTGGTCTTCTTTGACCGGGTTGGTGTCATCGAAGCGCAGATAGGTCTGTCCCCCGTGCTCCGCGGCCACGCCGAAATTGAGGCAGATACTCTTGGCATGGCCGATATGCAGATAGCCATTGGGTTCAGGCGGAAACCGGGTGACAACCGTCGCAACGGTGTTCTGCTCGAGGTCCTCGACGATTCTGGCCCGAATGAAGTCCCGGGGCTCGCTGCTGTCCGCCGGATCACGCCCCCTTTTCGATTCGTCTTCGACAGTGCTGCTCATGCCGCCGCCGGCGCTCCGCAATAACCAGCCGCGAGTGTACCGCAAGCGGCCCTGGACCCCAGCACCGGCGAGGGCGGCGCAGGGGCATCTGCCCGACGACTTAAGCGGCAGCGCAAACCTCACAGCAGCGAACGGTTATCATGGCGGCATGACCGTACCCGATCCCAGATGTCCCTAGCACGACGCACCGTTCTGGGGCTTCTAGTGACCTGCCTGGTAGCCGGCCTGCTGATGCTGCTGCTGGAGCCCGGCGGTGCAGCAGCACAAACGGCAGGCAAGCTCGCCGGGCAGCGCTGGTACCAGCTGTCGCTGGGAGACCGCAGTATCGGCTACTACAGCAGCGACAGCGGCCGACGCTCCGACGGCAGCTTCGGCTTTGCCACCGAGCTGCGCTTCGCCCTCACCGAAGGTGGCGCCGTGACCGTTCGCGACAGCTACCGCTTTGCAGCCGCCGAGCCGCATCGGCTGCTCGAGGCGAGCCATGAGCTCCGGCGCGATAGCGATGCGCTGTCGGTGCACGTTACCGTTACCGACAACGGCTTCGAAGCCACCATCCGGCGCAACGCCGATGTCAGCCGCCGCGACCTCGACTGGGACTACACCCTGGCAGACTATCTGGCGGTCGAACACTGGCTTGCCCGGCAGACGCCGCCGATTGGCGCGCGCGTCACAACCCGCAGCCTGAACCTCGGCCGTCTGGTCATGGAGCGTGAGGTCTACGAGCTGACCGGTCGCGATGCCGCAGGTTTTGAACTGCGCAACCCCGCTATGGTGGAAGACACCCGGATCCGGCTGAACCGACAGCTGATTCCGGAACAGTTCCGGCTCGCCGGCGTGTTTGATCTCGTCCGCGTCGATCGGCAGCAGGCCCTCAAAACGCCGGAACCGCTGGCCGCGGTCAGTTACCGCGCGCCGCTCGACCGTACGCTGCAACGCACCAGCGAGCTGAAGCGCCTGGACCTCCGGGTCGAAACAGGGACGTCGCTGACGCTGCCGGATCCGCTGGTCCTGCGCGACAATCCGGTTGTGCCCGACGAAGGCGGCAACTACCTGGCCGCGACGCTGGAGCACCCGAGCGATCATCCGCGGCTCCAGCGCCTGGTGCGTGACCTCGGTTACCAGCAGCCGGCCGCGACCCCAGCCGCTGCGACCACCCGCGTGCGGGAGCTTGTCAGCTACGTACACCGCTTCATCCGCTACGACACCGGCAACGAACATATGCCGGTGCTGGAAGTACTGCGGGAACGGCGCGGCGACTGCACCGAGTATGCGGATCTCTTCACGAGCCTCGCGCGGGCCGCCGGTATTCCAGCGCGCACCATCATCGGCATGGCCTATACCGAAGAGGATGGACCGGCACTGGCCTTCCATGCCTGGAACCAGGTACTGCTCGGCGAGCGCTGGCAGGCCGTGGATCCAACCTGGGATCAGTTCCGGGTCGACGCCACACACTGGCCGCTTCCCACCGATGATCGAACGGCGCTGATGTTGCTGACCGGCCAGGCCGAGCTGTCGTTTGCGGTGCTGGCAACGGAATACCACGACGGCACCGTGTTCGGGGCCGGGCGCTGACCGCGCCGGGGTCAGCGGGTCAGCGGGTCAGCGGGTCAGCGGGTCAGCGGGTCAGCGGACGAATGAGCCCTTCCTGCGTCGCTGAGGCCACCAGCACGCCGTCACGCGAATAGAACTCGGCGTGGTTCAGACCGCGGGACCTCGAAGCAACGGTAGTGTGGCGCTGGAACAGCAGCCAGTCATCCACGCGCAGCGACCGGTGAAACCACATTGCATGGTCAAGGCTCGCGATCTGCAGGGTCGAGCGGTCAGCCGCACTCTGATGCGGTAGCGTTGCCGTGCTCACGAGCGACATGTCCGACGCGTACGCCAGCAGCGCACAGTGCAAGAGCGGATCGTCCGGCAGCGCTTCGCGGAAGCGAATCCAGCTCGGGCTGAACCGGCGATCCTCCTGAGCTTCTGGCGAGCCGAGGGCGCACACCGAGCGGAACTCGAAAGGCCGATCTACCCGTGCAAAGGGCGACAGGCCCGGGGTGTCGTCCGGCAGCGATCGGGCCACTTCCGCGTCATCAGCCAGCCCCTCCGGCGGCGGCACGTTCGGCATGGGCTCGGCGTGGTCGAAGCCCGCTTCTTCGCAGTGCAGGGACAGGCTCATGCTGAAGATCGCCTTGCCACCCTGGATCGCCACTACCCGACGGGTTGTAAAGCTGCGGCCATCGCGGATCCGATCAACCTCGTAGAGCACCGGACGCTGCGGATCCCCGGCGCGCAGAAAGTACCCGTGCAGCGAGTGAATGCCGAACTCGCTGGCACAGGTTCGGCCGGCCGCCGTCAGCGCCTGGGCCAACACCTGCCCACCGAACAGCCGTGGCATCCCGCGGAACTCGTTCTGCCCGCGAAACAGATCCGCTTCGATGGGCTCGAGCTCGAGCACGGACAGAAGCCTCTGCGCGCGCTCCGCTCCGCTCGCCTGCGGTGGCGGGCTGCTGCTGATCTCGGTCATGGTTCCTGGGTTCCCGTTGCTGCCCGGTGGTTCTGTTCAGAGCCGGCAGCTGCGCCGCCGTCGGTGATGAAGGCCCAGCACTGCTCCGCACCCCGATCCAGCAACCGATCGCCGAGCCAACGCTGCCACTCCGCCTCATGGCCGTACTCGTCGCGCCAGCGGAGCAGCCGCAGGGTGAACTGGTGCAGCTCGTGCTCACGCGTGTAGCCCATTGCACCGTGCACCTGATGGGCAAGCTCGGACACGATTCCGGCGGCTTCTCCGGCGCGAATTTTGGCGGCTGCCGCAGCTTCCGGCCACCCCGGAGCGCCAAACGCGGCGATGGCCCCGGCCGTTGCCATCTGCGCCGCTGCCACCTCTGCAGCGAGCACGGCAATCTGGTGCTGGATCGCCTGGAACCGCGACAGTGGACGGCCGAACTGCTCACGCTCGCTGGCGTAACGCAGCGCGAGCTCCAGCACCGTCTCGAGCGCGCCGCTCATCAGCGCAGCCCGCGATAACGCAAGCTCCGCGCAGGCGTCCGGGACGACCAGCTCGTCCTGAACGCGGCCCTCAACGGTGCTCAGCGGCTCCAGCGCCAGGCCGTGCTCAGCCGGTACCGTCGCCGTGACGCCGATCCGCTCGATGCGATCCGTCGTTCCGGCCGCTGCTTCCGGGACCGGCTGCGAGACCCGCAGCACTGCGGTGAACTGCTGGCCCCAGGGTGCCAGGACGGCACCCGCAGAAGGGCCGAGCCCAATCGTGGTGGGCTCGGCCGGCGTTGCTTCGAGCCAGCGGGTTGCGAGCAGGGTTTCGGCAAGCGGCAGCGGCACCGCGAACCGCCCTGCCAGCTTGAGCAGCTCAAACGGCAGCGCAGCCGGCAGCCCAAGCTCCGGATCCGTGACCGCAAACAGGCCCTGCGCCTCGAGCGCGCTCCAGAGCGCCTGCGGAAACTCACCCGCCGCTGCGCGCTCACGGAGGGCAGGAGTCACGTGCTCACGAAAGATCCGCTCCGCCGTGTCGAGCACCAGCCGTTCGCTCATGTCCATCAGCGCAACCCCAGACCGCGGGCAATCACGCCGCGAAGAATTTCCCGGGTGCCGCCGCGCAGGGTGAACGCTGGCGCCAGCAGCAGCGTATCGTTGAGCGCTGTCCGCAGCGCCCCACCGCAATCACTTGCGACGGCCAGCCGCACGGCTTCGGGCAGCGCCTTTTCGAAATTGTTGCCGAGCTCCTTCACCAGCGCCGCTTCCAGCGCTACGTCCTGGTTCTCCGTCAGCAGGCTGGCAACGGCGACCGACATACGCCGCAGGGTCATGAAGTGCGCAGCCAGCCTGCCGAGCAGCTGGCGTTGCACAAGCGTCGGTTCCCGTTGTGCAATCCGCACCAGCTCGACCAGCACCCGAAACGCGCTGAGAAAGCGCTCCGGCCCGCTGCGTTCGAAGGCGAGTTCGCTCGTGACCTGCTGCCAGCCGTTCCCAAGCGTTCCCACCAGGCGATCAGCGGGCACCTGGGTGTCGGCAAAGACAATTTCATTGAACTCCGCAGCGCCGCCCATGTTCCGGATCGGACGGATCTCCACGTCATCCGCGCGCAGGTCGACGATGAGCTGGGACAGTCCTTCGTGCCGCGACGGCCCGGCGTCGCCGGTGCGGACCAGCGCAACCAGATAATGGTTCCGGTGCGCCCCGGTTGACCACAGCTTGGTTCCGTTGATGACGAAGCCATTCCCCCGTTGTTCAGCCCGGGTGGCTACCGACGCCAGGTCAGAGCCGGACCCGGGCTCGCTCATGCCAATGGAGAAGTAGCTCTCTCCCGCGGCGACGCCCGGCAGAAAGCGCGCCTGCTGATCCGGGCTTCCAAAGCGGAGCAGGAGTGGGCCGGTCTGGCGATCCGCAATCCAGTGCGCGGCTACCGGCGCACCGGCAGCAAGCAGCTCCTCGGTAACGACATAGCGCTCGAGATAGCTGCGCTCGGCCCCGCCGAAGGCCCGCGGCCAGGTCATACCAATCCAGCCGCGCGCACCGAGCAACCGCGAGAACTCCGGTTCATAGCCGGTCGTGAAATCGGAGTTGGGTCGCTCCAGGAAGGCCCGGTGCTGGTCGAGAAAAGCCCGTACCTCGGAGCGCAGGGTCAGCGCCTCAGGCGGCAGCGCGGTCGCAGGAAAGTTCAACATGGTCAGACTGTTCCGAACACCATGGCGGCATCTCACTCCTCGCAGCGGCAAGCTGCCTTTACACCGGCAGGTGACACCCGCTACACCGGCAGGTGACACCCGCTACACCGGCAGGTGACACCCGCGCTCACCGGTGTCCGACATCGGCACGAGGGCGACACCATAGCAGACCGCTCCGCTGCCGCCCTGCTTATCCTGACAGCGGCAAATCGGTAAGCTGCAGCCATGACGGAGCACGCCCGGGCTGTACTGCAGCCCATTCTCGACGAAGTGCGGGATAACTGCCGGGTAACCGAGCGGTTCCTGGACACCGGCGCCTATCAGGTCAGCCTGGCGACGCTGTGGGCGAACCTGGTGCTGCACCCCGAGGAGTCCGGCTTCGCGGAGGCCGAGCTCGAGGACTGTTATCAGGTGCTCAGCGAGCACTGCCGGGAGGTACTCGGCGGCAGCGCGGAGCTGCTCGACTGCTTCACCTTTCTGAACAGCAAGGAGGGCGCCGCCGCGATGGCCAGCGCGCGCCTCAACCAGACCCACAAGGACATGCTGCTCTATTTCGCATCGATGATGATCGATCCGGATGGCCACCGGCGCTGGGTGGCGCAGCTTCGCGATGAGCTGGAGCGCTAGCCGTCCGGCCTTAAGCGCATGATCCGCGGGTCCGGTTCAACGGGCCGCTAAGCAACCGCCGCCTGACCGTCGCTGCACGGCAGGAGCGTCAGCACCAGCCTGCGCGGACGAGGCTGGGTCCGGTGCTCCCAGAGGAACAGGCCCTGCCAGGTTCCGAGCTGGAGCCGCCCGGCGTGCACGGGGATCATCAGCTCTGTTGCCGTTATGGCCCCCTTGATGTGCGCCGGCATGTCGTCAGGTCCTTCGGCATCGTGCCGGTAGCGCGGGTCGCCATCGGGAACCTGACGATCCAGCCAGTCCTCGAGATCGCGCTGCACGGCGCTGTCCGCATTCTCCTGGATGATCAGGCTCGCAGACGTATGCTGCAGAAACAGGTGCAGCAGCCCGCTCGCAGCAGGCTGGCTCGACAGCGCAGTCTGAACCTCACGGGTGATTTCATGCAGCCCACGCCGGGGCGCCGTAACAGTGATCGTACTTGTCATCGTTTCCAGAAGGACAGCCCAGCAGACATCGATCAGCGACCGATGAATTCGCTACGAGCAAGCCCGCAGAATGTGCGCCCCATCATGGTGTGAAGAGGTGGACACTTCTACCCTGCGGCATTGGCGGCTCGTACCGCAGTGTACCGCGCACTGCGGCGGCAATCGGGCCGCTCCACAAGGACCGTGACTGTTGATGGCAAGCCGCTTTGCAACCTTAAAGCCAGCTCTGGCGAGTGCCGCCTGCCTGATCGGCGCGGGCGGTGGAACCAGTATCGTGCTCGCCCTGTACATGGCACCCGCTACCTGGCTTCCCGGCCTGGCGCTGACGGCCGCCCTGCTGTTGCTGACGCTGGCGCTCAGCGGGCCGCTGCTGCGCAGCCCCGGACCAGGGCTGCTGGCCGAACTCCCAACCGCGGCCGTTGCCGAAGGGCGGGCGCTGCTGGACGCAGGAGGGGTTCTGCTCGAAGCTGATCCGGGCCTCGTCCAGGTGCTGCGCCAACCGCTGCAACGCCTGCTGCAACAACCGCTCCGTTCGCTCCTGCCGGAGGCCGTCTGGACCGAGCTGCTGAAGCGCGCGCAGCGGCAGCGGGACAGCCGGGGATCCATCCTCCTGGAAACCGATCTGGAGCCCGCACACGGCAGCGACGACACGTCGACCCGGCGGCTGCGCTGCGTGTTCGAACCGCACCGGAGCCCACGCGGGGAGTTGCTCTGGGCGCTCACGGTCACCGACATCAGCGCACAACGAGCAGAACAGGCCGGCAGCCTCGAGCGCCAAGCGCTGTTCGAACGGGCACTGCAGGAAGCCAGCGAGTTCAGCTTCCGGCTGGCGCCGTCAGGCCAGATCCTCGCTACCAATCCACACACCCGCAAGCAATTCGGCTGGCGGGCGGAAGATCCCCTGCCCACGCTGACGAGCATCACTGTTGGACCGGTGGCAGCGCTCGAAGCCAAGCTCGCCGACGCTGCAAAGTCCGATCACGTGCTGCACCTGAAACAGCTGCACCTGCGCCTGCCGGCTCACGCTGATGCGGAATCCCGCGTGCTCGAGCTGAATGCCCATCTGCAGCGGCTGCCCGGTGCGCGCGCGTCGGTTGAACTGCTGCTCTCCGGCTCCGACCAGGCCGCGCTGCTGAGGCGCCAACGCAAGCTCCGGAGTCGCAATCAGCGGCTCGAGAGCATCTATCAGAATCATACGGCAGCCCTGATCCTGTTCCGCGACAGCGATGGCCAGGTACTCGACTGCAACCCGGCGGCCAGCGAACTGCTGGGCTACGACCTTAAGACCCTGACCACCGCCTCCGGCGCAGCGCAGCGGCTCTGGTCGAGCGAGCTGGAGCGGCAGAGTGCTGAAGAGCAGCTCGCCGCAAACGGCGTCCTGCTCGGGCTCCGGGCAACGCTGCGCCACGCGGACGGTCACCCTATTGCGGCAGAGTTGGACCTCAGCGCCATCGAGGTCAGCGGCGAGACCTGTACCCTGCTGTGCGGCCGCGACTTGAGCGACCAGCTCCAGACGGAAGAGCGGCTGCGGAACAGCGAAGCGAAGTTCCAACATATGTTCCAGAGCAGCCCGGATGCCATCACCATCATCCGCGCCCGCGATGGGCAGTTCATGGAAGTGAATCCCGCAGCCGGAACGCTGCTCGGCTACCCGCGCGGCGCCCTGATCGGCCGCAGCTGCTTCGACTCCGACTTCAACCCGTTCACCATCGAGGCGCAAACGCTGTTCGAAGCAACCGATGCGGAAACCTCGCTCGAGGACATCGAGCTCGAGCTCAGGGCGCGAAACGGCACTCGGCTACCGGCGCTGGTGGCAAGGACCCTGATCAAGCTCGACGGCGAGCTGCACCTGCTCGCCATCTGCCGGGACCTCCGCGAGCTGAAAGGGAATCAGCAGCGCCTGCAGCAGGTCGAGGCGCGCTTCCGAGGCGCTTTCGACAACGCCCAGCTGGCCCTGCTGCTGGTCGATATGGATGGCCGCATCTTCGAGACCAACAGCTACGCCCGGGACATGCTGTCCTTCACCGAGGCTCAGTTCCAGGGCCTGCACGTCTCCCGCCTCGTACCGGCGGAAGATCGCACCCGGCTCAAGGCAGCGCTCAGCGAGCTCCGAAATCGCGGGCACGGCAACCTCCGCAACGAACGTCGCCTGCTCTGTCAGAACGGTCTGGAGCTGTGGACCAGCTTCCAGGTCGTGCTGCAGGAAGGCTCCCGTTCCGAGGACGCGTACTTCATCATCCAGGCCGCTGACATCACGGACATCAAGGTGAGCCAGCGCCGCATGGAACGCATGGCGTTCTATGACACGCTGACCGACCTGGCAAACCGCAGGCTGTTCGCAGATCGTCTGCGCCAGGCGGTTGATCACGCCCAGCGCAGCTCCGGCCACGCTGCCCTGCTATATCTGGATCTGGACCAGTTCAAACGCGTCAACGACACCTTGAGCCACGAAGCCGGCGACATGCTGCTGCAGGAGGTCGCCCACAGGCTGGGCGAATACATCCGCCAGGAGGACACCGTCGGCCGTCTGGGCGGCGACGAGTTCACCGTGCTGCTCTACGACGTTCAACACTCCGGAGACGCCGGCATCGTCGCTGCCAAGATCCTGCGCCGCTTGAGCGAACCCATGCGGATCTCCGGCCACGATCTGGTCATCAGCGCCAGCATCGGCATCACGGTGATTCCAGAAGACGGGGTGGAGCCGGCCGTGCTCATGAAGAACGCCGATCTGGCCATGTATCGTGCCAAAGAGCGCGGCCGCAACAACTACCAGTTCTTCAGCGAGGACATGAACGCCAAGGCCAGCCGGCTGCTGCGCACCGAGAACGAGCTGCGCCAGGGCCTGGAACGCTCGGAGTTTGTCCTCTACCACCAGCCCAAGTACCGGATCGAGGACGGCACCCTGGGCGGCGTCGAATGCCTGGTCCGCTGGCAACACCCGGAACGGGGTCTGGTCGGACCCGGTGACTTCATCGACGTTGCGGAAGAAACCGGCGCTATCGTGCCGCTGGGGAGCTGGATCATCGAGGCCGCGTGCGCGGCGGCGAAGCTGTTCGCCGATCTATCGCAGCGGCAGTTCGTCACCGCGGTGAACATCTCGCCCCGGCAGTTCAGGGATCCTAACCTGGTGAACACCATTCGCCGCTGCCTGCGCACTTACGACCTGCCCCCGGAGCGGCTGCAGGTAGAGATTACCGAAACCATGCTCATGCAGGACATCGCTGCCGCGGAGCTGACCGTTGCCAGGCTACACGAGCTCGGCATTCAGCTGGCAATCGACGATTTCGGCACTGGCTATTCATCGCTGAACTACCTGAAGCGCTTTCCCATCAACACGGTCAAGGTGGATCGCTCCTTCGTCAAAGACATCCCGGGTAGCGAGGACGACTGTGCCATTACTGCAGCGGTCATTGCGATGGCGCACCGCCTGCACATGGAAGTTGTCGCGGAAGGAGTGGAGACCGACGAGCAGATCGAGTTTCTACGGCAGCTCGGCTGTGAGTACGCTCAGGGATTCCACTACGGGAAGCCCGTGCCGCTTGAAGCCCTGCGCCTCACGATTCAGCGCGACAACCTCAAGCACGCCCCGAAGACGCTGGTCGGTACCTGATCAGAACTCGTCGTCGTCGAAGTCGGCGTCGAAGGTGTCATCCAGCGGCGGATCGCCGTCGAAGATGGCAAAGGATCGGCCCTGAAAGTACGCGTCGCGGGTGAACACGTACGGGTCGAGCGCCGAGTCGTCCCGAGCATCCGTCAGCACCAGAATATTGGCGCGACCGTTGATGGCGTCGAGCACGCCAACCGGCCAGCTGTAGGCGCTGCCGAGGATCAACCGCGGCAGCACCGTGACGATCAGCCGGCCCGGCAGATCGCGTACCGCCGACGGCCCACCGAGCGGCAGAAACACGTAGTTCGTTCGCGCGTACCCGTACACGCCAAAGGTCTGGCCCAGATCCTCGGATCCGTAGTTCAGGCCCATCCGTTTGGCGACGTCGAAGAGCCCGCCGATACCGAGCGTCGAGTTGATCAGCACCCGCGCAAAATCGGTACTGCCCTTGCGGACCTTACCCTGCAGAAAGCCGTTGATGCTGCTGTCGATCGTGCGCAGGTTGGTGAAGGCATTGGTGACGCCGGCGCGAACGAAACCCGGCGTGACCTTCTGGTAACCACGGGCAACCGGCGCAAACGCTTTCCGGTCGACCCAGTCGAACGCGTTGTAGCTGATCCGGTTCAGACCTTCGGCCTGATCGTATTCGCCATACTCGGGACCCTCGAGGCTGGCGCAGCCGGAACACAGGCCGAACAGCACCAGCAGCAGAACCCGGGCATTCAAAGTAAACATAATCTGTCGATCCTGGTTCTAAGGGGCGAATGCGCAGCACGCAAACACTACCCGACCGCCCCGGCCTGAGCCTACCGTACGAATACCAGGCTCAGCCAGGGCACAAAGGTAATCAGCAGCAGTGCAGCCAGCAACGCGAGGAAGAACGGCCAGGTTGCCACATAGAGTTCCAGCAGCGGCTTCTTGAACCGGATGCTGGCAATAAACAGGTTCATGCCGATCGGCGGCGTGAAGTAGCCGATCTGCATGTTTGCGAGAAAGATGATCCCGAGGTGCACCGGATCGACCCCGAACTCCACGGCGACCGGCAGCAGCAGCGGAACCATGATGACCAGTGCAGAGAAGACGTCGAGGATCGCACCGAGCAGCAGCAGCAGCACATTGAGGAGCAGCAGGAACACCCACTTGGTCGTCACGAACCGCTGTATCCACTCGAACAGCTGCTGCGGCACCTCCGCGTCCACCAGGTAGTTGGTAAACGCCAGCGCAGCGCCAAGAATGAGCAGGATGCCGCCGACCATCGTCATCGACTCGCGCACGATGCGCGGCAGCTGGCGCCAGGGCACCTCCCGGTACAGGATGACCTCGGCGATGAACACGTAGGCGGCGGTGACTGCCGCGGCCTCTGATACCGCAAACAGGCCGGAGTAGATGCCGCCGAGCACGATGAACGGCAGCGGGATCTCCCAGCGCGCAGCAAGCAGCGCGTCACCCAGACCCCGGGCGCTGAAGGGAATTCGCGGCAGGTCCGCATGCCGATGCCGCCACACCGTGAACAGGACCAGCAGCAGCAGCATCAGCAGCAGCGGCAGCAACCCGGCCAGAAACAGATCGACGATGGCGAACGGCTCCCCGACGTTGAGCTGCTGAGCAACGATGCCATAGAGGATCAGCGGAATGCTGGGTACCAGCAGCAGGCCGAGGCTGCCGCTGCTCGTCACCAGCCCCAGGCTGAACCGCTCCGAGTAGCCGCTGCTGACCAGCGCCGGGAGCAGCAGTGCACCGAGCGCGACAATAGTGACCCCGGACGCGCCGGTCAGCGCGGTGAAGACGGCACTGACCACAAAAGCGACGATCGCCAGGCCACCGGGCAAAGCGCCCACGACGGCCTGAGCGAGGTTGACCAGGCGCTCGGAGGTTCGGGCTTCGGCCAGCAGGTAGCCAGCAAAGGTAAAGAGTGGCAGGGCCACCAGCATCGGCGTATCGACAATGCGGTATACCTCGATCCCCACAACGGCGAGATCGATCTCGCCGCTCAAAAAGCCGACCATGGCGGCAGCGAGAATCAGCGTGAACAGCGGCGCGCCGAGCAGGGCCGCGACGACGATGGTGGCGATCAGCAGGATCGTCATCGCGGCTTCCACACGCGCAGCAGGTAGCGGAGCGCCAGCACGGCCGCGCCGAACGGCAGGATCGCCTCGCAGACCCAGGCCGGAACGGCCGCAAAGGCGACAACCCCGTCCTCATACTCGAAGCGCACGAACTGCAGGCTGTACCAGGCCAGCGCACCACAGACGACAGCGGCAAACAGCGATGCCAGACGGGTCGCTGCCCGCTGCACCGCCGGCGGCAGGAAGCGCACCAGCGCATCAATGCGGATGTGTTCGTCCTGCCGCGCCGCAACCATCGCCCCGGCCATGGTGATCCAGAACACCAGCACGCGAACCAGAGCATCGCCCCACAACAGTCCGCCCGCCCCGAGGTTGCGGGCGATGACCTGATAGGCGGCAAACGCCACCAGACCAGTGAGCAGTACCGTTAGCAGGGCATTCTCGAGCCAGTGCAGCCCACGCACGACGGCGTTCATCGTTCAGCGTTCACAGAGAGATCAATTGCTCGGCTTGCAGCACCCGGTCAGGGCGTTTCGGCCTTGTGCTTGAGAAACAGATCCCACGCGGGCTGCGTGACCAGGCCCTCTTCGACAAAGCGCGAGTTCGCATCAGCGGCCATACTGCGGAAGATGGCTGTTGCTTCCGGGCGCGGCTCCAGGAATTCGAGCCCCTGCTGCTCGAGCACCTTGAGGGCAGCGGCATGATCGGTCCGGCTGCGTTCGTTGACCGCGGCCGTGGCCGCTGCCATGACTTCCCGCACGATCGCCTGATCCGCTGCAGAGATCTTCTTGAAGTAGCGTTCGCCGACCACCAGCAGGCCATAAGTGTAGAGCACGGGAACATCCAGCACGTACTTCAACCGCGTATGCCACTGCAGCGTGAGCGCCCCTACCGGCGGCGCCGCGATGGTATCGATCAGGCTCGTCTGCAACCCGCCCAGCACGTCGCCGATGGTGAGAGGGATCGGCGTGATCTCGAAGGCTTCAAGCGCCTTGGCAGAGCCGATGTCGCCGTCCGGTACCCAGACCTTCTGCTGCTGAACATCGGCCACGCTGCGGATCTCCGCCTGCGACATCATGTAGGCAAAGCCGATTTCCGCAATGCCGAACCCGACGTAGCCCGCTTCTTCGAGGCCCTCGAGCAGATAGTTGTCCATCTGGCTGCGCACATGACGGAGCTGCGCTTCGTTTTCGAACACCAGCGGCAGACCGTAGAGCTGAATGTCCGGGTAGGCCTGCGCCAGTATCCCCACGGTCATGACCCCGCCCTGCAGCGAGCCGACCCGCATCTTCCGCAGCACGGCCTTGTCATCACCCTGCACCCCGCCAGGGTAGAACTTGAGCTTGACGCGCCCCTCGGTGCGCTCGGCAACCGCCTTACCAGCCGCGCGCAGTGCCTGCATCCAGGAGGATCCCTCCGGCGAGATGGTTGCGATCTTGAGCGTGACCGCGTGCGCCGAGCTGGCCATGCCACCGACAGCAAGCAGCACCAGCAACAGGAACCGGCGGGCACTGGAGCGCAGGCGTAGGGGTATGCGGCTAGAAGTATTCATCAGCGGACTCCAACAGTTCCTGAGCCTGCTCGCGAGCAAGCGTGTTCATCAGCGTGAGGCCGGGCACCACCGGGTCCGCGGCCAG
>JBCDGJ010000057.1:0-28166 GCA_038757945.1 Pseudomonadota bacterium | reverse complement strand
CTGATCAATCCCTACACCGGTGCCCTGTTGCCGACCGCTGGAGATCTTCAGGCGCTGCTGCCGAAGCTGCAGATACTGTCGCTGACGGCTGTGGACCGGGAGCACCTCTGGGTAGGTACGAACAAAGGTCTCTACCTGATCCATACCCGACAGGGTGTGGTCGCCCACTATCAGCACGATCCGGCCGACCCCGCATCGATCAGCGCCGACACCGTCTACACCACCCATGCAGATGCCAGCGGCCAGCTCTGGATCGGCACGTCCGATGGCGGGCTCAACCAGCTGCTGGGGTCGGTCCGCGACCCCGGCGCCGTTCGCTTTCAGCGTTACAGTCCGCAGCAGCTCAACGCGCACAGCATTTACGGCATCGAATCCGACGATGGCGGCCAACTCTGGCTCGCAACCAACAATGGCCTGCTGCAGCTGGATCCCGTCAGCGGCGCGCGGCGGCTGTTCGGCCCGGCTGACGGTGCTCAGGATCGCGAATACAACTTCGGTGCCCACCACCGCGCTGCAAACGGCATGCTCTACTTTGGCGGGCGCAATGGCTACAACGCCTTCGACCCCGCCCGCCTCGAGCTCGAGCAGCCGGCGGCACAGGTGACGCTGCTCGAGTTCGAACCGCGCGGCGAGCTGCCCGTGGACATGCGCACCAGCCGCGAAGGTTCCGAGCCGCTGGATCTGACCTACGTCCAGAACGCCTTCACCGTTCGTTTCGCCCTGCTCGACTACGGCAGCCCGAACAACAACACCTTCTCTTACCGCCTCGTTGGCTTCGACAGCGAGTGGACTGACTACTCCGCCGATCACAGCGCCACCTATACCAACCTGGATCCGGGGAGCTACCGCTTCGAGGTCCGGGGGCGGAGTAGCAGCAGCGTACCCGGCAAGGGAACACGCAGCGTTCCGCTGAGCATCCAGCCGCCGCCCTGGGCAACCAGTACGGCTTTCAGCGCCTACGCTCTATTGCTCATCTTCGCCCTCGGCAGCGCCGTGCAGTGGGTGCGACGGCGTGAAGCCCGCCGCCGCGCCTATCAGCTGGAGCTGGAGCACGAGGTTGCGCAACGTACCGTGGAGCTGCAGGAGAGCAATCGACAGCTGGCCCAGGCAACGCGGGCCAAAAGCGACTTTCTCGCCCGCATGAGCCATGAGATCAGAACCCCCATGAACGGCATCTTCGGCACCGCAGAGCTGTTGTTGCGCGGTTCGCTGGGGAGTCGACAGAAGCAGCAGGTAAACATCATTCACAAATCCTGCGGCGCTCTGATCTCTCTCATCAACGACATCCTGGACTTCTCCAAGATCGAGGCCGGCAAGCTGACGCTCGAAGCTGTCCCCTTTGATCTGCTGGATGTGGTTCACGAAGTCGCCCAGCTGTTCGTTCATCAGGCACAGCAGAAGTCGCTGCAGCTGTTCATCAACTCGAGCTGCCTCGCGCTGCCGGTCACCGGCGATCCGTTGCGCGTTCGGCAGGTCATCAGCAACCTGGTGGGTAACGCCATCAAGTTCACCGAGCACGGTTACGTCGAGCTTGCCGTAGAGCAGACCTCCGAAGGCATTGCCATCGCGGTACGCGATACGGGCATCGGCATTGAACCTGCGGCGCAGGTGCACATCTTCGAAGACTTCTCTCAGGCCGACGGCTCGACGTCGAGACGCTTCGGCGGCACCGGCCTCGGGCTGTCAATCTGCAGCCAGCTCGCGGAGCTCATGGGCGGCTGTATCGAGCTGACCAGCCAGGTTGGCGAAGGCTCGACATTCACCGTCCTGCTGCCGCTCTCAGCGTCTCCAGCGGCGGCATTCACCGTGGACCGGGAGCTCGAGGTACTGATCCTGGTCAGCCACTCGCATCAGGCTGAGATCCTCTGCAGCACGCTGAATGCCCACGGTCTCAAGGTTGCCGTGCGCAGCGACGCCGAGAGTGCCTTCCTGGATCGAGCTCTGATCGAACGCATCGACGCGCTGATCTGCGACCCGTTGAGCAGCATCGGTCTCGATCAGTGGCTCGAGCAGGCCCATCGGAGCAAAGCAGAGCCGTTGCAGATCGTCACCATCGGCGACTGCGCCTTTGAGCACGCCCGCGGCTGCTCGATCGTCAGCGTCAACGCACCCCCCGCCCCGGCCGAGCTGATGCAGGCACTGACAGCGGCGCCGGAGACGATGGCTGCCGCCGATGAAGAAGATCTGCCCACCATTGCGCTGCAGGGCCCACTGCTGCTGGTCGAAGACAATCCGGTCAATCAGGAAGTTATCACGGGCATGCTGGAGACCCTCGGCATCACCCCCGTTGTCGCAAATGACGGCCCCACGGCGCTGCAACGCTGTGCAGAACAGGCTTTTCAGGTCATTCTGCTGGATTGCGGGCTCCCGGGCATGGACGGCCTGGAGGTGACCCGCACCCTGCGCGCGGGCGCCGGTCCCAACCAGGCAAGCACCATAGTTGCGCTGACCGCGAACAGCCTGTCCGGCGAACGGGACAACTGTCTGGCGGCCGGAATGGACGACTTCCTGGCCAAGCCCTGCACGCTCATTGACCTGGCGCGCACCCTCGCCCGCTGGGTCGATCCCGCAAGGCCTTTCCAGGCTGCGCCGCTCACAATGGCACCCGCAAACGATTCGGCTGCCAGCACCGAGCCGGTGCCGTCGGCAACCACGACGCAGACCGCTCAAGAACAGGAGGCGTCACGCCTGACCACGATTGATCAGGGGGCACTCGATCAGATTCGCCGCCTTGAGAAAGCCGGCCGTACCGGCATGCTCGATCTGCTGGTCAAGATGTATCAGGCCGATCTGCAAACGGCGCTGGGCCAACTGAGCACGCCGGAGTTCTGTGCCGACAGGGAAGCCGTGCGATCTCTTTCACACAAACTCAAGTCCAGCAGCGCCAACGTCGGTGCTCTGGCCTACGCTGAAAGCTGGGCGGAGCTGGAAACCGCCTGCAGAGGGAGCGAGGACCTGGACCTTGAAGCGATGATCGGTCGGCTCGCTACCCACGCGGAAGCAGTGCTCGGGGCCATTGAAGCCGCCGCACAGCACCTGGCGGAGAGTGCCTGACCACAATGCAACCTTCGATCCTGATCGCCGACGACGACCCCAGCATGCTGCTGCTGATGCAGGCGGCGCTGGAGGAAGCCGGCTTCGCAGTGACCTGCGCAGCAGACGGCCCGAGTGCCCTGCGGGAGTTTCCCAAGGCGGCACCCAACCTGGTGTTGCTCGATGTCGAGATGCCTGGTGCAAGCGGCTTCGAAGTCTGCGCAGCGCTCCGTCGCGATCCCGCCAACGCCCTGCTGCCGATCGTGATCGTTACCGGGCTCGACGATACGGAATCCATCGACCAGGCTTTCAAAGCCGGCGCAACCGACTTCATCTCCAAGCCGGTAGTCTGGGGCCTGATCGGCCACCGGGTACGCTACCTGCTGCGCAACGCCCAGACCGCAAAGTCACTCGAGCGCAGCCGTTCGGACAACCAGGCCCTGCTGGATACCTTTCCCGATCGCATCTACGTGTTGAATCCGGACCTCGAGGTGCTTCGCACCCTGGGCCAGGGCGCCGGGACCACGCGCGCTGCGGCAATCACGCCCGCACAGTTGCGGGGCGCAAGGCTGCAGCGCTGGCTGCACGAGACGGATGACGAAGTGTTGCTCGTCAAGCAGAAGGATGACGGACAAATTCTGGAGTACCGGCGTGTCGAACGGGCCGGCGCACCTACGCTGCTCGTGGAACGGGATGTCACGCTTCGCGAGCGCCGCGAAGCACAGATCCGCCAGCTCGCGTTTTACGATTCGCTGACCGGGCTCCCGAACCGGGAAAAGTTCGTTCGCGACACCGAGAAAGCGCTCACCGCGGGCCAGTCGCACAGCATCCTGCTGCTCTGCCTGCAGCGCTTCAAGCGCATTACCGACACCCTGGGCCACGAGCTCGCCGACGATGTCTTCGTGGAGATTGCTGCACGGCTGCGATCCACCGTAGAGCGGGTGGACGCACGCGGGCTGGCGGCCAGCGCAACGCTTGCCCGCCTTGGCGACGATCAGTTCGCTGTCCTGGCCAGTGGTGTGGTAACCGAAGGTGCCGGGTTCCGCCTGGGTGAGCAGCTGCTTTCGACCTTTAGCTATCCGGTGACCGCCGGCGGATTCGATCTGACCATCGGAGCCGCCGTCGGCCTCGCTGAGTATCCAAAAGATGGTGCGACGGTCGTCGAACTGCTGAAGCACACCGAGACGGCGCTGAGCTCGGCACAGGTCAGCGAGTCCCAGATCGCCCGCTATGAGCCGGAACTCGACCGGGCCAACGAACGCCGGTTGATGCTCGAAGGGCTGGTGCGTGAAGCGCTGCAGAACGACGGTTTTGAGCTGTACCTGCAGCCGAAGTTCGACGCCAGCAGCGAGCAGCTGAGCGGCGCCGAGGTGCTATTGCGCTGGCGCGTCGAGGACCAGTGGGTACCGCCACCGCTGATTGTCGAGATCGCTCAGGAAAACGGCCTTGCTCGATCGCTCGACGACTGGGTGATCAACGCGGCCTGCGGCTACCTCGCGCGCTGGGACGCCCTCGGGCTATCGAGCGTGCCCCTGGCCCTGAACATGACGGCTACGGGCTTCAGCGATCGCGCTTTGCCCGGCCGCATGCACACCCTGATGAGCCGTCACGGCATCACACCCGGGCGTATCGAGCTCGAAATCACGGAGTCCGCGCTGATCACCGTTCCGGATGTCGCCCGGGCCAACGTGGAGCAGCTCCGCAGCGCAGGCATTCATATCGCCCTGGACGACTTCGGGACCGGCTACTCTTCGCTGGCTTACCTGAAGGATTTCCCGGTGCAGACGCTCAAGATCGATCGATCCTTCGTGATCAACTGTGATACCGATCCGAATGACCGCGCGCTGTGCGGCACCATCATCAGCATGGCCCGCAGCCTCGGCATGAACACCGTCGCCGAAGGCGTTGAAACCGAGGCGCAGCTTGAGCAGCTGCGGTCGCTCGGGGTCGAAACGATCCAGGGCTACCTCTGGGGTCGCCCGCAGCCAGTTGCGGATTTCGAAGCGCTCCTGGGAGCAGCCTCCATTAAAAAAGGCTCGGCGTCCTCCTGACACCGCGCCCCGTGCACTGGCCCGTCCTGGGCTGACCGGTCTGTTTCCTGACCGGTCCGTTTCCTGACCGACGCTACTCCTGCTCGACCCAGCGATTAACGCTGGCCGTCGGACCCTCGGAGCTGCTCCAGAGGAAACCGTTGCTCCACAGGAAGCCATTGCTCCACAGGAAGCTGTTGCTCCAGAGAAAGCCGTTGCTCCACAGGAAGCCGTTGCTTTCGAGGTTGGCATTCGACCAGAGGAAACCGTTGCTCCAGAGAAAGCCGTTGCTCCAGAGAAAGCCGTCGACGCCCATGATGTAGTAGCTGCCGTCCGGGTGCTGATTGGCAAGACCGGCGAAGTGTGCGGTACCGGCGAGATCGGCCCGGATGTCGAGGCCGCGATTGGCGCAGGCTGACGCAGTACTGTCGACTGCAGCAGCTGCGTCGACCATGCCAGCTCCCTGCTGAAAGATCGAGTAAGCGAGCTGGGACCCGTCTCCGGAAACCGCCGGCTGCGCCGTGGTCATGAGCTGACACTTGACGTCGTCCGGCGTGAGCCAGGGCTTGGCTTCCAACATCAGCGCCGCCACGCCGGAAACCACGGCAGCGGCCTGCGAGGTACCGGACATCTCGAAGTAGTTTTCGGTGAGCTGATAGTCAGGACGGTCCTTCGCAATCTTCGAGAACAGCGAGGACATGATGCCGGTGATGTGGCCACCGGGGGCTACGACCTCCGGCTTGACGAACCCTTCGTAGGTCGGGCCGGCGGAGGAAAAGCTCGCCAGGCGATCGTCGCTGGCCATGTCCGGAGTATAGGCATCGGTCATCGCCCCGACGGTGATCACATAGGGGTTGTTACCGGGCACGCCGATGGTCATCGGGTCAGGGCCTTCGTTGCCCGCAGAAACAATGACGGTGACCCCGGCCTCCCAGAGGCGCATGACCGCCTGGTTGATCGGATCGTCCCAGTAGTGCGACTGCACGGGCGCGTTAAAGGACAGGTTCAGCACCCGCACGTTGTACGCCTCGTGATGCTCGAGCAGCCAGTCGAGCCCGGCGAGCACGTCGAGGTAGGTACCGCGGCCGTCGGCGTCGAAGGCTTTGATGAAGACCAGATCGGCGCCCGGCGCCATGCCGTTCGGCTGCCCATCATCACCCAGATCGCTGTTCATGATGATCGAGGTCACATGCGTACCGTGGCCCATGGGATCGTTCGGAATCAGCCACTGGGTCTGCAGCTGGGCGTCGTAGGCTCCCTTGAGACGGAAATTCTGATCCGCGCGGCGCTCGAGGCCGTCGATCATCGTAAAGCCGGAGTCCAGCACCGCTACGGTGACGCCGCTGCCGTCGATACCTTGACCGTGGACGGCATCAGCACCGATTCGTTTGGTGAACTGGACCGCAGGAGCGACATTCGTGTCCAGCGAGTCGACGAATTCACCGACCGCAACAACCAGGGTCTCTGCAGCAGCGGCGAAGGTATCGAAGGTATCGAAGGTATCGAAGGTATCGAAGGAACTCGTTACACGAGCAGGTGCGTTGCCCTCATCCGCGAGTGCGGCTTCGTCACGCGGTCGGGCATCACGGCTCGCCTCACGCTCTTTGGCTCTCTGGTCCGCTTTGCGCGGCTTTGCCTGTCTGTTCAGCTCCCGCTGCTGCGCTTTTTTGTCCTTTTCCGCCTGCTTGGCCTGCTTGTCCTTCTGGCGCTGCTTGGCTTGCTTTTCTTTCTCGCGCTCTTTGGACTTTTTATCTTTTTCGCGCTGTTTGGCCTTCTTGTCCTTCTCGCGCTGTTTCGAGGCGTTGTTCGTCGTGACTGCTGAGTCACGGCGAACGCGGATCCCGCTCATCGCTTCCAGTCGCGCCAGCGCTCGATCGTCGAGCCGGGCACCAACGGCATCGATAATCGGTAGCCGATGGGTGACTTCACCGCCAACGTCTCCAACCGCGGCCAGCGCAAGGGCAAGGTTGTTGGCCTGAACGATGAAGCGCAGAACATCGGAGCCGCTCTGCGATTCCGTCGCCGACGCCATAGGTTCGGCCACGCCGCTGAGCGGCATCATCAATACGGCAAGAAAAAACCAGAGTTTGCGCTTAGACATCGATCTGTCCTCATCCACAGTCCTATTTGCTGGGGACTTAGGAGCAACGTCGGTGCCAACCCCCTTCGACCTTTGTATGTTTGTTTTGATGCCAAGCAAATCAGAGGGTTACGCGCACGCGTCATGGACTTGACGGCCGTCCCACTCCGAACGTCATCCCTTCGACGCCGTGGAGTTGCCGCAGGCAGCAGGTTTTCAGTGTCGGCACAACATTTCTTGCGCCGAGCGCAATCCGACGCCAGAAATTGCGTCTTCAGAGAAATGTTGTGACCCTGCACACAGTCGCTGTGCGAGTCGGTTCGCCCGCCGCGCAGGACAAGCCGCGGTTCTTTCTCTTCTTACTACCCACGATGCACCGGACTCAACCATGACCTATACGCTCGAACAACTCTCCGATCTGGAAGCCATCCGCGAGGCCGCGCGGCGCTACTGCCGTGGTGTCGACCGGCTCGATGCACCGCTCATGAAGTCCGCATACTGGGCGGACGCCACAGACGATCACGGCGGCTTCAAGGGCAACGCCCACGATTTCGTTGACCTGTGCATGACCGCGCACTTGAAATGGGAAGCAACCGGGCACTGCATCTTCAATCACAGCATCGAGCTGAGCGCCGATCAACGTTCCGCCCGGGGCGAGATCTACAACATGACCTGGCTGCGCGGCACGAACCACCTGGACACCTGGTACGGACGCTACCTGGACCGCTACGAGAAACGCGGTGTGGAATGGCGCATCATCGAACGGGTCTGTGTGCACGAAGCAACACACACGCAGACGCGGGTACCGATGGACATCGACAGTGATCCGTTCCGCCAGGGCAGTTTTGATCGGGCGACACCTGGACGCCCCCTCGGACCCTGATTCACGCCCGTTGAGCGTGCGGCGGGTTCTTGCCCACAAGGGCGGAGCGCACCCGCTCCAGGCAGCTACCTGACTGCCGCGTTTATAGACGCCAACGGGTTCATTATCGGTCCCCAAAAAACAAAAGGGTGAGCAGTTGCCTGCTCACCCTTCTGCTGCCGGGCACCTTACGTCCCGGCTTCAGCTCAAACCGACCTGAGTATCAGAGGCGATACTCGAACTGCAGGAACAGCTGCCGGCCACGAGCATAGTTCAGCACCGTGTCGGAGAGGCCGAGGCCGCCCGGCAGCAGGCTGTTGTTGGAGGTATCGCTGAACGGGCGTCCGCCGGAGGTCACGACATACAGCTCGTCGGCCAGGTTGCGGCCCATGAGTGACACGTTCCAGGTGCCATCAGTCGAACCGATGAAGGCACGCGCATTGAACAGCCAGAAGGAATCCTGGACGAACCCGACCGGATCCTCGTTCTGCGTCTCGTACTCATCGCTGAACGAGGTGTTGAAGCCAAAGCCCACCTCGAGGTTACCGGCACCAATCGGGCGGGAGTAGTCGAAGCCGGCGTTGAAGCCGAAGTCGGCAGCGCCGCTGGTGGAGCGACCGTCGAGGTCGTAGCCCGCGCGGACGCGTGCCAGTTCAGCCGGATCCGGGAAAGCAGTTGAGTTGATCTCCGGCGGAATTTCCGGAGCAAACGAGTCGCTGAAGGCCGCGTCAAGGAACGATACCGCGCCGTAAACGGACAGGCCATCGATGTTCGGCAGCCAGGTGAAGTCGGCTTCCAGACCCTGCGAGACGAGCTCACCGGCATTGGTCGTCGCAAACTGGACAGCCTGTGCGTTAAAGGTCTGAACCTGCAGGTCCTCGTACACGTAGCGGAAGGCCGTCACGTCGAGACGCAGGGCGCCTTCGAGGAAGCGACCCTTCATGCCGACCTCAAAGCCTTCACCCACCTCGGTGTCGTAGATCAGCGAGGAAAAGTCGCCGGTTGCAACTGCGCCAGCGAGCGATGCGCTGGGCAGTGCGCTGTTGTCGACGCCACCGGCCTTGTAGCCAACCTTGTAGGCTGCAAACAGGTTGATCTCGTCGGTCAGCGCATAGAGGGCGCTGACTTCCGGCGCCCACTGGTCGTCGTCAAACTCGATGTCGCCGGAGTTGAAGCCAACACCGATACCGGTGAAGAGCGGCGCAAACGGCAGGCCCGGCGTGGTGAGCGTGCTGTGGAGCTCCGGTACTTCGATCACCTGTGATCGCTCTTCTTCGGCGTAGCGAACACCCGCGGTGATCTCCAGCTTCTCGGTCGCCTGTACGGTCACGCTGCCGAAGAATGAGAGCGTCTCTGAGTCTGTGGTGTGTACCTTGCGCCAGTCACTTGTATTCTCCGTAGGCGGAGTCCCTGGCGGACTGTTCACAGGAGGGTTCTGATCACCGTTGCTCGGTAGACCGAACAGCGCGCTGAACTGCGCGGCACCGAAGGCGTGCTGATAGGTATCAAAGACCAGCTCGCGATCCTGATAGAAGGCGCCGAGCAGGAAGCTCACATTGTTGCCAACGCTACCGGCCAGCCGGAATTCCTGAGCGACCGCCTCGGTGGTGTTAACCGTGATGTTGCTGCCGAAACCGTTGATGTCGTAGCCGTAGGCATCCGACCCCTCTTCTTCCAGCTCGAAGTAGCTGGTCAGGGAGGTCAGCGTCAGGTTCTCGTTGATGTCCCAGTCGAGCTGCAGGCGCGTCAGGTTGGTCTGCAGTTCTTCAAACGGCGTGATGTTGTTGATACCGCCAAACTGAGCGCCATGAACGGGCCCCGTATCACCGAGCTGAGCCCTGCCATCATCGGAGTCGCAGTCGTATCCGGACGGCAGCAACGCACCCCCAAAGCTGGTTTCCTGCGGGTCGCCGGGAACAATACAGAGCATGTCGTAGGCACCGATCGCGTTGTCCGCGACGTGATCGGTCCAGGTGGTCTTGAAGTTGGCACTGAAGTTATCGGACGGGTTCCACGTCAGCGTCAGTCGACCGTTGAGGTCGCGCTCACCCAGGTCGGAATCCGTCGCGGCGGGAGAGGTGTTTTCCCAGAACTCGTCAGTTTCGGAGTACCGGAACGCAAAGCGCGCGCCAATCGTCTCGGTCAGCGGGCCGGAGATAAAGCCGTCGACGTAGTTGCCATCCTGCTCGAAGTCGATCCCGGCACCGATCTTCGCTTCGAACTCGTCGGTCGGGTCGGCGGAGCGAAAAGCAACGACACCGGCGGATGCGCTCTTACCGAAGTAGAGCGACTGCGGTCCCTTCAGAACGTCGACCTGCTGCAGATCCATGAAGGCGGACTGCACCATCCGCATGCGCGCAATCTGCACGCCGTCGATGTCCAGCGCCACGGCCGAGTCGAAGGCGGCGCTGATTGCGGAGCTACCGACACCGCGGAGGTTCAACGTGCCGCCGGAACCGGAGCCGCCGGTCTGGATGTTGAAGTTCGGAATGCGTTCCGCGATTTCCTGCGCCTGGTCGAGCTGAAAGTTGTCCAGCTGCTGACCGCCGACGGACGTGATGGTCACGGGAACGTCCTGCAGAGTCTCGTCCTGACGACGGGCCTGGACGACCACTTCTTCGACCACCCGAGCGCTTTCCGCAGCCTGTGCACTGCTGGCGACGACGGCCAGCGTACCGGCACCGCCGGACATACCCATCGCTACCAGCGCTGAAGCGATGGCGCTACGTTCTGCTTTCATCCTTCGACTCCCCTAGTTTGTTGGTCTTTGAGCACTGCATGCCACCAAAGGGCATCCAGCCCTCGAGGCTTGCACTGTTCGAACGCTGCAACACAGGGAAAGTGGACATCGGTCAAATCCGGACGACACCGGCAATGACCGCTTCGTCAGCAATGACGCTGTTGGTTCAAGTCGCCCTCGGCGACCCGCAGACGCGCGGTTCTCTCCGTCCGCCAACGCCTGTTGAGCTTGTCGGACATGGCTGCCCAAGCAAGCTCCCACAAGTCTTCAGCTGTTTCCCCGAACAGCGGTGTCGGAAACATACCAGCTTGAACGCTTTCGGGTAAACCCTATCGACATATCGAAAAAACGGCGTGGTGACGCCCAAGCGGGCCGCCAGGCCTGTCGCCTCAGCCCAGGCGGTTGCCTGCCCCTCGCGCCGCCGCGCGACCGCAGAGGTAGCCGGACGTCAGCGCCGGGCCAAGCGTGCCACCTGCACCGGCATAAACCGGCCCGGTCGGTCCGGCCATGGCGTTGCCGGCCGCATAGAGGCCCGGAATGACTGCACCCTGCTGATTCAAGACCCGGCCTTCGGCATCGGTACGCGGACCGCCGTTCGTGCCAAGCGCGCCGATCTTGAGCTCGATGGCGAAGAAGGGGGCCTGCTCGAGGGGACCGAGCGTCGCGGCCGCCCCGGGTCTCGAGCGATCGCCATAAAACCGATCGTAGGGACTCGCGCCCCGTTGAAACTGCGTATCCGCACCGGCTGCCACATCGGCGTTGAACTGGCGGACGGTGTTTTCCAGCGCCGCACCGTCGATACCGAGCGCCTGCGCCAGCGCGCTGAGCGTTGGGGCGGTGTGGATCCAGTCCGGCAGCGGTTCGCCGGGCTGCAGCGGACCGACCGGGTAGCGTTCCCGATACTGCGCATCGAACAGCACCCAGCACGGCAGGTTGACCGTGGCGTAGGCGTTCGGGTCCTGATAGTGAAACGCACCGGCCAGCGCCGAATAGTTGGCCGCCTCGTTGCAGAAGCGCTTTCCGGCACGGTTCACGATGATCGAATGAGGTGCCGTACGCTCCAGCAGCACTGGCGTCGCCCGCTGCTCGCCAAACCACTCGTCATCGGGAATCGCCAGCGTCGGCGCCCACCAGGCGCTGGTCATGTTGCCGAGCTGGGCACCGGCTTCCATGGCGAGCTTCAGCCCGTCGCCCTGATTCGTCGGGGGCGACGCGGGATGGGTCAGCGGCCCCTTCAGGAAGGTGGTCCGCAGCTGCTCGTTCCACTCGAAACCGCCGGTGCAGATCAACACCCCATGACGCGCATGGATGACCTGTTCCCCGTCGTCCGCACGAATCACGACGCCAGCAATGCGGTCACCGGAACGGTGCAGGCGCAGCACGTCGGTTTCGAGCTGCGGCTCGATACCCCGATCGAGGCAGGCTTTCAGCAGGCCGCCGATGAGCGCCTGACCGAAGCCGCGCTCATCGTTCGCCACCCGTCGTGCGAGCTCCTGCGGGTCAACGGCGCCCGTGGCGCCGCCCAGCGGCGTCTCGCGCAGCATCAGGGGATAGGGACTGCCGTTGTGCCGGACCCGCTCGCGCCACTCGCCAAGCTCGAGAAAGCTGAAGAGACCGTTGTCGAGCGCGCGACCGCCCCCCTCGAGCGCGCCCGGGCGATCGAGATAGTAGTCGGGATACCCTTCGAGCAGGCTGAACTCGAGCGGCGCTTCGCGCTCGAGGAAGGCGAGCGTCTCGCTGCAGTGGTCGAGGAACGCATCGAGCACCGGCGGATCGAGCTGACCTGGCGCCAGGCTTTCGAAGTACGCCCGGGCGGCCGCGGCGGAGTCGCTGAGGCCCGCCCGTCGCATGACCGGGTTGTCCGGTGCCCAGATCACGCCGCCGGAGATCGCTGCCGTACCGCCTACGAGGTCCGACTTTTCGAGCAGGAGCACTTCGGCTCCCTGTTCATAGGCCGTCAGCGCTGCGCAGAGCCCGCTCGCTCCGGCGCCGAGAATGACCACGTCCGTCGACCGTGCTGCATCCGTCATCTGCACTCCTCCCCTGCCTTGCCATGCTGCCGGTTGTGCTGCGGTATCCTACCGCGACTCCGCCGAAGACGACCCGGCCTTTGCAGCACCGGACCATCCAGATGCCAGATCCACATCGCAGCGACAGCCATTCCACCGACGACCTGCGGTATCGCGTTGCCGATGGCGTCGCCACCCTGACGCTGAACCGGCCCGAGGCACTGAACGCCATGACCAACGGGCTGATGCGCGGCATCCAGGCCGCAATGAACGCGGTGCGCGCCGACACGAGCGTTCGTGTGGTCGTGCTCACCGGCGCTGGACGCGCTTTCTGTGCCGGAGCCGATCTGGCACAGGCCGCGGGACCAGCGGACCCACCGGCAGCCGCCGAAGCAGCACCACCGGAGCCACCGGGGGAGCGCAGCAACCCAATGCGTGACATCTTTAATCCGGCGCTCAGCGCGCTGTACCACTGTCCGGTGCCAACGATCGCGCGGATCAATGGCGCTGCCGCCGGCGGTGGCTTCGGCCTGGCGCTGACCTGCGACATCACCATCGCTGCCGACTCCGCATTCTTCGTCGCGACCTTCGGCCCGATGCTCGGCATCGTGCCGGACATGGCCGCCACCTGGACGCTGCCGCTGTCCGCCGGGCGCGCTCGAGCGTTGGGTATTGCGCTGCTCGGGGAGCGGTTGAGTGCCGCACAGGCTGCCGACTGGGGCCTGATCTGGCAGTGCGTACCCGATGCCGACCTGGACGCAGCCGTCAGCCGGGCAACGGCCACCCTGAAGCGTTCCTCGCCCAGCACCACGCAGCGTATTCGCAGCAGCATCGACAGCGCCTGTCGAAACACGTTGGACGAGCAGATCGCTCTGGAGCTTTCGCATCAGGACGTACTGATACCACGACATCTCCGCGAGAGCGCGAAAGCGTTCATGGAGAAACGCGAACCGGTCTTCGATGGCACGCGGGAGCCCTGAGGCCGGCGCTACTGTCTGGTGCACGGGAATGCGCGCCAGTATGATTCCAGGCGCTGTCGGCCGGCAGGCGTTCGACCACGCCTGCGCGAGCTGATGTTTGGAACACTGACGTGATGACAGACACGAATCGTGCAAGCGTGATGAACCAGGAAGAGCAGGTGCTGATCACGCTGCGACAGATCATCCGCGCAACCGACCTCTATTCCCGCCAGCTCAACAAGAAGTCGGGGCTGACTGCCCCGCAGCTGCTGGTGCTGCAGGCTATCCGCGATCTCGGCGACGTGTCCATTTCCAAGATCGCCGTAGCAGTCAGCCTGAGCCAGGCAACGGTGACGACGATCATCGACCGGCTGGAAGCGCGACAGCTCGTCTGCCGCAAGCGCAGCACCGTGGACAAACGGGTAGTCCACGCTGCGCTGACCGACGCCGGCGAGGCCAAGCTCGAGGCCGCACCCCGCCCCCTACAGGAGGAGTTCAGCGCCCGCTTCTCGCAGCTCGAAGACTGGGAGCAATCCATGATCGTCGCTGCGCTGCAGCGCGTTGCTACGATGATGAACGCCGAGCAGATCGACGCCTCACCGATGCTGCACGTCGGCGGCGCCGTGCCCGAGGAATGAGTGGCACAGACACGTCCCGGATGCCCGCGCCCTCAAGGCTCACCCTGTCCTTTGCTGACAAGGTTCCAGACAGACTCGTTGAGTCGTTTGAAGGCGCGGTGATCGAGCACGTCCGCGCCCCAGCTGCGGCGCCAGAGGATTCGACATGAGTAACGGCAATTATCCCATCCACCGCTCCCGCTTCCCCGAGCTCGGCTTCTACGTGCTGCCGGGGCACAGCCGCAGCCCGCGCGACGCCCTGAAGCAGGCGCAGGATGCGGAGGCGCTGGGCATCGGCAACCTGATGTTGTCCGAGCGCTCGGACTACAAAGAGGCCAGCGCCGTCTGCGGTGCGATAGCGGCAGTGACCGAGTCGATCTTCATCGGCACGTCAGCAACAAATCTCAACACCCGGCATCCGGTGGTGACGGCATCCATGGGCAGCACCCTGAACCGGCTGTCGAACGGCCGCTTCGCCCTGGGTCTGGCCAAAGGCGTCAACCTGCGCTGGCGTGCGCTCGGCCTGCCGATCATCACCTACCAGCGGGAGGCCGAGTTCATCCGGCTGATGCGACGGCTCTGGCGCGGGGAGACGATTCAGGGCTACGAGGGAGCCCTTGGCAACTTTGCGCAGCTGTCTCTGGCTCCGTACATCGACGAAGACATCCCCATGCTCTACGTCGGCTTCGGGCCCAAGAGCCTCGAGCACGCGGGCCGCGTCTATGACGGCGTCCACCTGCACACCTTCATGGGCGCGCAGGCGCTGTCCACCGCCGTCAAGCAGGTGCGGTCTGGCGAAGCAGCGGCAGGACGGGCACCCGGCTCGGTCAAGGTCTGGTCGGTGCTGGCCACGGCCTGTGACGTCGACGAGGCGACCTACCTCAAATACATCATTGCGCGGCTCGTCACCTACCTGCAGATACCCGGCTACGGCGACATGCTGGCAGAGATCAACGGCTGGAGCGCGGATCAGCTTGCCGCGATCCGCACGAGCGAGGCAGTAACCAGCGTTGGCGGCCTCGTCGACAGCGTTGCCAGCACGGCACAGGTCGCGGCCATCGAGCCGCTCGTCCCGCAAGCCTGGCGCGCGGCTGCGGTGGGCAATGCGCAGGACTGTGCCGAGCGCTGGGTGCAGGAGTTCGAAGCCGGCGCCGACGGTATTATCATCCACGCCAGCACGCCGGAAGAGTTTGCACCGGTGCTCGACGCCTACGCGCGCATCAGGCCAGATGCGCTGTTTGCGGAGCGCACCAATCGGCCGGCCTGAAGCCAGGGATCAGCAGAGGGGAACAACATGTCAACAGCCGCCATCTCCGAACGCACGCTCGGGGCATCGGAAATTCTCGTTCACTATCTGGCCCGCCACATGGTGCGGCTCATCGAGTTCGACGGGCCGGTCAACGCAGAGCTGCTCGAGGAGGCCGCCCGGCGCATGGTGCAGCAGCGGCCGATGCTGCGCAGCCGAATCATGCAGCCGGATCCCGAGCAACGCCCGCACTTCGTTCTCGAGCCCGAGCTGCCACCGCGGTTCACGGTCCATGAGCGGCGTGACGCGGAACACTGCATCGAAGTCTTCAACGAGGAGCTCAACACGCCCTACAACATGGCGGAAGACGCAGTCGTGCGGATCCACCTGCTGCGGGCACCCGCTCAGGGTGGCGAGATCATTCTGACCTGCCCGCATTCGGCCTGCGACGGCCGTTCGCTGTTCACCTTCTGCACCCAGCTGCTGGACGACTACGAAGCACTGGTGCGTGGCGCTGCGGAACCGCTGGCGGCACCGACGGAGAAGCTGAACCCGAGCGTTGAGGACATGCTGCCCGAAGCCCTGAACGCACGTGGCGCCCAGCTGGTGGCAGACCTGACGGAAAAGGAATCGAAGCTCCCGACGATCCTGCCCTGGCCGTCGGAACGGGGCACGTCGACAGCACCGATGGAAACCCGGCTGATCAAGTTCGACGTCGATGCCGAGCAGGTCAGCCGCATGCGCGATAACGCCCGGGCCAACGGCACGACCATGCACGGTGTGCTCGGCGCAGCGGCCAACCTCGCCGCAGACGCGGTGATTGCGCCGACGCCGGACGCCCACATCGGGCTGACCACCACCATCGACCTGCGCGGCGCGCTGGCCGGTGAGATTCCGACGGAAGACCTCGGCATCTACGCGGCAACGCTGTCGACCCGCCACCCGGACGTCAAGGCGCACGGACGCTGGGACCTCGCGCGGGACGTCAAGCAGCAGGTCACCGAAGGCATGGCCCGCGACGATCACTACACCTTCGTCTACATTGGCGAACAGTACGTGGCCAACACGACCAACACCGAAGCACCGCCGATGATGACCGTTGCGCTTGCCAACCTGGGCGCGCTGAAGCTCAACACGGAGAATTCCTCGCTCCAGCTGCGCTCCCTGCGGGGCGCGCTGAACCTGCACCCCAGCGCCTGGCCCTTCGTCTCGCTGAATGCAGTTGGTATCAATGGCCGCCTGGCGATGACGCTCGTGCACCAGTGGCCGGAGATCTCACCAGAGTCCGCGCAGGCCTACGTCGATCACATGCAGGACTTCATGCGCTGGTACGCCGACAATCCGAGCTGACGCTAGCTAGCGGCCTGGTCCCGGCTGTCGTCGGGTGAGCTCAGGGGAATTGCCATCCTCGGCCAGGCGGCCGCCGCGAGCGCCGCGACCCGATGCAGGGTCGCCGCCGCGTCGCTGACATCGGCAATCATCGGCTCCAGCCGGATCAGGCGTTCATCGTAATTCAGGGTCACCGGCAACACCGGCACCCCGGCATCCCGGGCGACCTGCGCGAAGCCCGTGCGGTATGCCCGGACCCGATTCCGCGTGCCTTCCGGCGCGATGCCCAGAACCAGCTGTTCCCGAGTTCGAAAGGTTTCGACCAGATCGTTCACCAACCCGCGCGTCGAAGCCCGGTTTACGGGAATACCGCCAAAGCGCCGCAGAGCGGCGCCGAACGGGAACCGGAACAGCGTGTGCTTGGCGAGAAAAGAAGACCGCAGGTTCAGCGCCAGGTTGACCGCAACAGTCAACGCAAAGTCGTGGTTCGAGGTATGCGGCGCCACAGCGACGATCAGCTTCGGTTCGTTCGGCCACACGCCCTCGAGGCGCCAGCCGGTCCAGGTCAGGTATCGCTGCCCCAGCCAGCGCGTCAGCGCCCCACCGCGATGCGGGGTATCGGGCCCGAGCGTCTGCCAGCTCAAGAGGCCGGAGCCTGGCCCGGTTCGGCAAGTGCCTGCTCGATCGCAGCAAACAGCCGCTCAAGCCGCGCCCAGGCTGAGGGCTCATCGGCCGCAGGCCAGGCGCTGTGAACCGCGACGACGAGATTGGTCTCGGGATTGACGTAGATCATCTGGCCGAAGATGCCCTGAGCACTGAAGGCCGGACCATCGCTCAGCCACCAGAAATAGCCATAGCCGGCATAGGCTGGTGACGGCGCAACGGATGCCTGCATGTAGCCCTCGGGAAGCACCCGCGTTCCATCAGCAAGCCGCCCGTCAGCAAGGGCGAACAATCCGAGCCGTGCGTAGTCGCGCAGGGTTGCGTTGATACAGCAACCGCCAAACTCGCCTCCGCCGGGCTCGGTGAGGTTCCAGTAAGCGTCCGCTTCCATGCCGAACGGCTGCCAGATTTTCTGTTCCAGATAGACCGACAGATTGTTGCCGATGGCTGAGCGCAGCAGCGTGCCCGCCAGGTTGGTTTCCGCGGTGTTGTAGTTGAAGCGTGCTCCCGGCGGGGCCAGCCGGGGCTTGTTCCGCAGGTGTTCGTACAGCGCGAGGGTCGCGTAGTCGGCGCTCGCCACATCTGATTCGGGATCCGCGTAGTCCTCGTTCCAGGTTACGCCGGACGCCATCTGCAGCAGGTGGCGGATGGTTGCGCCCTCGTAGGCGGAGTTGCGCAGCCGCGGCAGATAGGCCACGACCGGATCATCGATGCTGTCGATGTAGCCATCCTCAATCGCGGCACCGATCAGCATGGCAACTATGCTTTTCGCGACCGAGAAAGAGATCCAGCGGGTATCACGGGTGTTACCGAAACCGTAACGCTCGTACGCCACGGCGCCGTCCTTGACGACGATCAGGCCAGCGGTGCGGTACTCAGCAAACAGCACATCAATGCCAATGCGGCGATCGCCGTCGTCGAGGCGAACGGCCTCCTCCGCCATCGGGATCGCCGCAGCCGGCAGCGGCAGCGCGCGGTCACCCGCGCGCACGGTTCGCGTCGCAGCCAGCGCGAGCTGGTTGCGAAAAGCTTCAACCTGGCGCTCGCCCCGCAGCGTCAGCAGATCCCCTGCCGCAGCGGGCGCGGCAGACTCAGGATCCGCAGATTGGTCTGCCGCTACTGCTGCAGGCTGGGTTACGCCGGCGCAGGCGCAGAGCGCGCCCAGCAGCAGCAGGACGAGCCAGCGCTTGGGCCGGATAGTCACACCCGTTCGATGATGATGGCAGGCGCCATACCACCCGCCGCGCACATGGTGATCAGCGCGTAGCGCCCGCCGGAGCGCTCCAGCTCATCGAGCGCCGTGCCGATCAGAACGGAGCCGGTGGCGCCGATCGGGTGGCCAAGGGCCATGGCACCGCCGTTGACGTTGACTTTGGAACGGTCCGGATCGAGATCACGGATGAATTTCTCGGCAACCACCGAGAAGGCTTCGTTGATCTCGAACAGATCGATGTCGTCAAGCGAGAGCCCGGCCCGGGCCAGCACTTTCTTTGCCGCCGGTACCGGCGCGTTCAGCATCAGCGTGGGGCAGTCGCCCATGTTCGCCGTAGCAACGATGCGCGCCCGTGGGGTCATACCGTGCCGTTCGGCGTAGGCTCCGGAAGCGAGCAGCAACGCGGCGCTGCCATCGACGACGCCCGAGGAGTTGCCGGCGTGGTGGACGTGATTGATCTTGCCCTCGAGCTGCGGGTACTTCCGCGTCACCATGGTGCCGTAGGTATTGCCTTCGGCATCGACAGGGATGGCCATGAAGGTATCGAACACGGTCTTCAGCTCGGCAAGCGTATCCATGGTCGTGCCCGGTCGCGGAAACTCCTCCCGGTCGAGCGCCAGGGTGCCATCCGGGTTGTGGACCGGCACCAGACTGCGATCGAACCGACCCTCTTCCAGCGCCCGCGCAGCATTCCGCTGGCTGACGACGGCAAGCTGATCTACAGCCTGCCGATCGATCCCCTCGAGGGTGGCGATTGCATCTGCACACACACCCTGCTGTGACTGCGGGTGCATCTCGCGCAGGGCCAGATTGCCGGTGTCGAGCATCGGCGGATTTTCGGGATCGGCGGTCGCCGAGGTATAGCTCATCATCTCTGTGCCGCCAGCGATGACGAGATCTTCCATGCCGGACATGACCTGTGCCGCAGCGAGGCTCACGGAGGTGATGCCGGAACCGCAGAAGCGGTCGAGGGTAACGCCCGATGCCTTGACGTCGTAACCGGCAAGCAGCGCGCTCATCCGCCCCAGGTCTGCACCCTGCGAACCGCGCTGGGAGCTGGTGCCCCAGATGATGTCATCGACCGCAGCGGTATCGAGGTTGTTCCGTTCGGCCAGCGCCTTCAGCACGGTGGCGCCGAGGTGCTGCGGATGCAGGTGTGCGAGGGCACCGCGGCCCTGTTTGCCGATTCCGCGGGGGGTCCGGCAGGCGTCGATGATGAACGCATCGGTCATGGCAAGCTCTCTCTTCGGTTCGGAAAAGCCCGCAGTCTAACAAAAAGCGTCTGCCGGTCAGCGGCGGGTGAAGCGCCCGGCGCGGCGTTCAGCCACGGCCCTGATGCCCTCCCGATGATCGTCGGTCTGCTGCAGCCGGAACTGCTCCCGCGCTTCGTGCTCGGTCGCCTGCCTGACGGCCGCCAGCAGATCACCGCGCAGCGAAGCGCGCACCGACTCCACCGCCAGCGGTGCGTTCTCGGCAATCTGCTTCGCCAGGTAGCGGGCTTCCGCCCGCTCCTCGCCGGGCTCGACCAGATCGTCGATCACGCCCAGGCGGGCCGCCTCGACGCCATCGATGCGCCGCCCGGTGAAGCACAGCTGTTGCGCGGCTTGCTGTCCCACAACCCGCGGCAGCGTGTGGGTGAGGCCAAAGCCGGGGCTGAAGCCGAGCTTGACGAAGTTGGCTGCAAAACGGGATGCCGCGCTGCCGGTACGGAAGTCAGCGGCCATGGCGAGACCGAAGCCGCCACCAATCGCCGCGCCCTGAACGGCTGCCACGACCGGCTTGCGGGTGCCGAACAAGCGCACGGCCTGGCTGTACAGCGGGTGCGGGGCGTCCGGGTCGCGATCCTCCGACGTCTCGCGGCTGCCGTCCGTGAAGTTGGCGCCGGCACAGAAATGTTTGCCCTCGGCACAAAGCACGATCGCCCGGCACTCGTCGCGCTCATCGAGCCACTCGAAGGCATCGGCAATGGCACAAATCAGCGCCACGTCGAAGAAGTTGTTGGGCGGCCGCCGCAGCTCGACCTCTGCAACATGATCCGGCAGCACCGTGACCGCCACGTCTTCAAACTGTCTGTCCACAATACACCCCCAGTTCCCTCAGCGAAGATAGTACCTGAGGTTATGCGGAAGACGTCTAACGGAACCCTGGCTGCACTACTGTGTGTACGACGACTCCTGCTAGGCTAGCCGCCCGACTGAACCCGTAATGTGGATGGAGCGCGATCGATGAGTAACGGGAACGACGCCGGCGGCAACGGTGCAGACGGCGGCTATGAACCACCCAGCGTCTGGACCTGGGACAAGGCCAGCGGCGGACGTTTCGCCAACATCAACCGCCCGATCGCCGGACCAACGCACGAAAAAGACCTGCCGATCGGCAAGCATCCGTTACAGCTCTACTCGCTGGCCACGCCCAACGGCGTCAAGGCCACGATCATGCTCGAAGAGCTGCTGGCGCTCGGCCACAGCGGCGCGGAGTACGACGCCTGGCTGGTCAACATCGGCGAGGGAGATCAGTTCTCCAGCGGCTTTGTAGCCGCCAACCCGAACTCCAAGATTCCAGCGCTGATGGATCACTCCATGGATCCACCGCAGCGTGTCTTCGAATCCGGATCGATCCTGCTGTACCTCGCCGGGAAATTCGGCGAGTTCCTGCCGGAGGATCCCCGGGAACGCACGGAAGCCCTGTCCTGGCTGTTCTGGCAGATGGGTAGCGCACCCTACCTGGGCGGCGGTTTCGGACACTTCTACGCCTATGCGCCGCTGAAAATCGAATACGCGATCAACCGCTTCGCCATGGAGGTCAAGCGGCAGTGGGACGTTATAGACCGGCGCCTGGCGGAGAGCGAGTATCTCGGCGGCAGCACCTACAGCATCGCCGACATCGCGGTGTGGCCCTGGTACTACGTGGTCACCTCCGGCGCCGCCTACGATGCGAAGGAATTTCTGTCCATGCACGAGTACAAGAACGCTAACCGCTGGGCCGAGACCATCAAGGCGCGGCCGGCGGTGAAGCGTGGACGGATGGTCAACAAGGCCAGCGGCCGGCCGGAGATGCAGCTCCGCGAGCGGCACGATGCCAGCGACTTCGAGCTGCGCACGCAGGACAAGCTCGAGTCCAGCTGACGCGAGCACGTAACCCATGCCGATCCGAATAGATGCCCCGGTACCAGCGCGGCTCGAAACGATCGCGGCGGATGCCCGCCGGGTTGAAGCACTCGGCTACGACGGCCTGCGCGTCGCCGAGCTGAACAGCGACCCGTTCCTGCCGCTCACCCTGGCCGCAGCGGAGACGGAACGGATCGAGCTCATGACCAGCGTCGCGGTTGCCTTTGCGCGCAATCCCATGTCGCTGGCACAGACGGCGCACGATCTGAACCGCTACGCGGGCGGCCGCCTCATCCTCGGCCTCGGCTCGCAGGTCCGCGCGCACATCGAGCGCCGCTTCAGCATGCCGTGGCACAAAGCAGCCGCACAGATGCGCGAGTTCCTGCAGGCCATGAACGCCATCTTCGACTGCTGGTACGAGGGGGAACGGCTCGACTATGAGGGCGAATACTATGCGCACACGCTGATGCCCGGCACCTTCCGGCCGGAGGTGGGCACGGCAGAGCGCCCGCGTCTGGTGCTCTCGGCCACCGGCCCGCTGATGACGAAGGTGGCTGCGGAAGAGGCCGACGGCATGCTCATGCATCCGTTTTCCAGCGCGCGCTACATTCGCGAGGTAACGCTGCCCGCCATCGCTGCCGGCCTCGAGCAGCGCCAGCGAACGCGGGACACCTTTACCCTCGACTACGCGCCGATGGTCGCCATGGGCAATACCGATCAAGAACTCGAAACCGGGATCGCCCGGTTAAAAGAACGCATCGCTTTCTATGGCTGCACGGTTGCCTACCGGCCGGTCCTCGAACTGCACGGCTGGGGTGCGCTACAGGATGAGCTGATACCCCTCAATCGGGCCCATCGGCAGGCAGACATGGCGGCGCTGATCACCGACGAGATGGTCGAGACCATCGGCATCGTTGGACCACCCGTTGCGGTCGTGCAGGAAATGCGCGCCCGCTTCGACGGGCTGATTGATCGAACCAGCCTGGAGCCGGGTGCGCTGGACGAAGCGGAACTCGCGACCCTGTTCGACGCGCTGCGTGCCGATCAGGACAGCTGATGGCGGGCAGCAGAGCTGCCCGACGTAATCACTACGGAAGAGCTACCCCGAACCGCTAGAAGCCGAGCAGCCCCGCATAGCGATCCCGATGGTAGGCCGCTGTGCCGTAGAGGGTTTCCAGCGCCCGAGCCCGCTTCAGGTAGAAGCCGGCGTCGAAGTCATCGGTCATGCCGATGCCGCCGTGGATCTGGATGAGCTGGTTCGACATCTCGTGTAGGAAGTCACCGACTTTCGCCTGCGACAGCGACGCCATCTGCGCCACGTCTTCACGATTACCGTCCAGCGCTTCCAGCGCGGCTTCGGAACAGGAACGGGCCAGCTCCATCTGCGTGTACAGCTCCGCCGCGCGATGACCCAGCGCCTGGAACGAGCCGATGACCCGGCCGAACTGCTCCCGGGTCTTCAGGTACTCGAGCGTCATCTCGAAGGCCCGGCTCGCCGTGCCCATCATCTCGGCACCGAGCCCTGCCCGGGCGCGGTCCAGCACCGCGTCGAGGAGCGCTGCGCCATCGCCGCCTTCAGCCAGCCGGGAATCGGGTTCAAGCTCGACCGCATCGAAGGTTAGGTTCGCGTAGCCACGCGCATCAAAGGTATGCAGCCGCTTGCGGTCCACGCCCGGCGCGGTCGCCGGCACAAGAAAGAGTGCCACGCCGTCAGCGGTGGCTGCGGCAACGATGAAGGTGGTCGCCGCGAGCCCTTCGGGCACGAAGGTTTTTGCGCCGCTGAGCCGAAAGCCGCTGCCAGCCGCTTCGGCCGTGCAGGCGATGCGGTCTGGCCGGTGCCGGGGACCTTCATCCACCGCCAGGGTCAGGACCTCGGTGCCGTCGACTACCTTGGGCAGCAGCGCCTGCTTCTGTGCCTCGGAACCGCCGAGCAACACGGCAGAAGCGCCAACGAGCGCGGACGCAAACAGCGGCGACGCTGTCAGCTGGCGACCAAGCTGCTCCAGGACGACGCCAAAGGTCAGGTACCCAAGCTCCGATCCACCGTAGGCTTCCGGGATCAGGATGCCGGTCCACCCCATCTCGACCATCGCATTCCAGGTCGCCGGTGCGAAGGCGGCTTCGACTCCGGAATCCCGCATGGCTCGAAAAGAAGCGACCGGTGCCTGCTCGCTCACCCAGGCCGACGCCTGGTCCTTCAGCATGGACTGTTCTTCGTTCAGCAATGCCATGACGCTTACCCCTTCTGCGTAGTCTCGGGCAGCCCGAGGATGTTCTTCGAGATGATGTTGTTCTGGACCTCGAAGGAGCCGCCGTAAATCGACATCGCCTTGCCGAACAGCCAGTCGCGGACATGGCGCAGCTCGAACTCGGTGAAGAACTCACCTTCCCATCCGAGGCCCTGAGCGCCCATCAGTTCCAAGGTGAGCTCGGCTTTGGTCTGCGCGACCTTCGTTGCTGAGTTCTTCAGGATCGAGGCGGCTGCACTGACCTCGGGATTGCCTTTCGCTTCCGCCGCAATCCGGGCAATGGTCAGGCCGTGTGCCTTGCTGTCCATCAGGTGCTCGGTGATCCGGCTCCGCAGGTCCGCATCATCGATCTGGCCATCATCGGTGGCGCCGACATACTGCTTGGCCAGGTCCTGCAGCGGGGTCGGCTTCTCGCCGGAGCCGCCGGGCCGGCTGCCGGTCTGGCTCTGGCGCTCATGCTGCAGCAGACGCTTGACCACGCTCCAGCCTTCGTTGAGCGGGCCCAGCAGATCGCGTTTCTCGGCCACCGCGTCGGTAAAATAGGTCTCGCAGAACGGCGACACGCCGGAGATCAGCTTGATCGGCCGCGTTTCAACGCCCTCCTGATCCATCGGCAGCATGACGAAACTGATGCCGTCGCGCTTCGACGCTTTCGGGTCCGTGCGGACCAGGGCACCACACCACTGCGAGATGTCGGCACCAGAGGTCCAGATCTTCTGGCCGTTGAGCACGAAGTTGTCGCCGTGATCCTCAGCTTTGGTGCTGAGCGATGCCAGGTCGGAACCGGCGTTGGGCTCCGACAGCCCGAGGCACCAGCGCACCTTGCCGCTCGCGATCGCGGGCAGGTGCCGCTGTTTCTGTTCCTCGGTGCCGTACTCGAGAACCGTCGGGCCAACCATGGTGACACCCATTCCGGCCATCATCGGAATCGGATTAAAAGCCCCGATCGCCGCCATCTCCTCACCGAGCACGCGAGCTTCCAGCTGGCTCAGGCCGGCGCCGCCAAACGCCTTCGGCCAGGTCGGTGCGCCGTAGCCAGCCGCAGCGAGCGTATCCCGCCACTCCGCGAGATCCGGGCTGACTTCGGGGCCACCCTCGAAATCCATTCCTTTACCTTTCAGTGAGTTAGGAAAGTTTTCTTTAAGCCATCCTCTTGTTTCCGACCGGAAAGCATCAAGCTCCGCAGCGTTGCTCATCGTGTACCTCTCATCACAGGACCTGAAGTTAGGCGCGAGAGTATACGAGTTCGGCCGGATCAGAGCAGCAAAGCCCGTCACGAGCGCCTGAGCGTCAATTGATCGTGAGCGGTCCATTACCTAAGCTCGGCGGCGTCATGACGGGAGTGCGAGCGCTGCTGTAGCGCACCAGTACACCCGAACCAACGGAAGGGGAGCAGAACCATGAGTGAATTCAAGGACAAGGTTGTCGTCGTCACCGGCGCTGGCGGCGGTCTCGGCAAAGCGCACGCGCTCGAGTACGCCAAGCGCGGTGCCAAGGTGGTGGTCAACGATCTCGGCGGCAGCGGCGATGGCACCGGCTCGGGCGATGCCGCGGACCTGGTCGTCGACGAGATCAAGGCTGCCGGCGGTACGGCAATAGCGAACAAAGGCTCGGTATCCGACCGGGCTGGCGCCAAGTCCATCATCGATGACGCCGTCAGCGCTTTCGGCACCATCGACATTCTCGTCAACAATGCCGGCATCCTGCGCGACAAGAGCTTCAAAAAGCTCGAGCTCGATGACTGGGACATCGTGGTGGACGTGCATCTCAACGGTACCGCCTACGTGACCCATGCGGCGTGGCCGATCATGTACGACAAAGGCTACGGCCGGATCGTGATGACCAGTTCGACCAGCGGCATCTATGGCAACTTCGGCCAGTCCAACTACGGCGCAGCGAAGATGGGCATGCTCGGTCTGATCAACGTGCTCGCCCTCGAAGGCGCTTCGAAGAACGTTCGCGTCAACGGTCTGGCACCCGCCGCGGAAACCCGGCTGATCGGCACGATTCCAGGTCGCGACGTGAACCCGGACGATCCGGACCCCAGCCGCCATCCGCGGCTGGTGACGCCAGCCGTGCTGCTGCTCACCAGCGAAGATGCACCGAACGGCAAGATCGTGCAGGCCGGCATGGGACGCTTTTCCACGTGCGCGGTGTTCAACAACGATGACCTCGAGTTTGGTCCGGACGTCACCTACGAAGACCTGCTGGCCCGCAAGGAAGAGCTCCTCGACATGAGCCGCGCCGAAGAAGGCTGGAATTGGCGACGTAAGCAGCAGAGCAGCTGAACACCGCGCCGCACCCGCAGGGGGGACTGCCTTCCGTCAGTCGGCCGCCGCCCGAGGGGGCGCCGGAGGCCTGAAGGCGCTCCGCAAAACGCTGAACAAAATGTTCACGAACACCGCCCGTAGCACTGCTATGCTGTTCGTGATACGCACGACCGCCGTTTGGCCCGCGGTCAGCTTCAGCGGAGACCCCCATGCCCAAGGCTTTCCCTCTCATTGTCGCAGCGACCCTCTGCTGCGCCAGCGCGCCCGTCCTCGCCCACCCTGACGACAAAGCACCTTCCGCGGGGCCGATCGAAAACGTCGTCGTCTACGGTCGCGCGCAGGAACGGCTGGGCATTTCACACACGGCGTCCGAAGGATTGGTCGGCTACGACGACATCCGGCTGCCGCCGCTGCTGCGGGTCGGCGAGCTGGTGGAAGCCGTGCCGGGAATGATCGCGACCCAACACTCGGGCACCGGTAAAGCGAACCAGTACTTCTTGCGCGGCTTCAATCTCGACCACGGCACCGATTTCTCCGTTCACCTCGACGACATGCCGCTGAACATGCGCAGCCATGGCCATGGTCAGGGGTACCTGGATCTGAACGTAATCATTCCTGAGCTCGTCCAGACCACCGAATTCCGCAAGGGGCCCTATCACGCCGAGATCGGGGATTTCTCCAGCGCCGGCAGCGCCGAGTTCACCTACTACGATCGGTTGCCCGCACCCGTGCTGCAGCTGACGCTAGGCGAGTTCGGCTACCAGCGCGGTCTCGTCGCAGGCAGCACGGACGTTGGCGGGGGCCCGCTGCTCATCGCCCTCGATCACACGCGCTACGACGGCCCCTGGGATCTGGACGAGGATGCACGGCTGACGCGGCTCTACGCCTCCTGGAGCCGCCCGGTCGGCAACGCGCGGGCCCGGATCAGCGTGCACAGCTACGACTCCGAGTGGAACTCGACGGACCAGATCCCCGGCCGCGCGGTTCGCAATGGCACCATCGACCTGCTGGGCTTCATTGATCCCGACCTCGGCGGCGCCAGCTCCCGCCACGCGATCACCGGCAAGCTCGAGTTCGACACGGTGGAAGTCGGGGCCTACGCGACCCGCATGGATTTTGAGCTGTTCTCCAACTTCACCTACTTTCTCGAAGATCCGGTCAACGGCGACGAGTTCGAGCAGATCGATGAGCGCAACCAGTACGGGGCCTTCGTCCATGGGGTTGTTGACCGGTCCCTCTGGGAACGGCCGCTGTTCTTCCGCTACGGTGCGACACTGCACGTCGATACGGACGTGGATCTGGGGCTGTATCAGACCAGCGCACGGCAACGGCTGGCGACCATCCGCGAAGACACGGTGGACCAGTCGATCTTCGGCACCTACGCCGAGCTCGAGCTGGCACCGGTGGAACGGCTGCGCGTCATCGCCGGTCTGCGCTTCGACCGGCTGGACTGGGACATCGATGCCGCGCAGACGGCCAATAGCGGTGACGGCGACGACAACGTCGTGAGCCCGAACCTGAACCTCGCCTACCGGCTGAGCGATCGCCTGGAGGCCTACGCCAGCTGGGGTCGTGGCTTCCACTCCAACGACCTCCGCGGCGCCGCGATCCGCATCGATCCCGGCAGCGGCGATCCGGCAACCCGGGTCGATCCGTTTGCACGGTCGGAGGGTGCGGAAATTGGTCTGCGCTACGAAGCCGGTGAGCGCTTCAACCTGACCGCCGTCCTGTTTCAGCTGGACCTCGACTCCGAGCTGGT
>JBCDGJ010000056.1:0-28446 GCA_038757945.1 Pseudomonadota bacterium | reverse complement strand
GCAAGCTCTTCGCCACCAGCTGTACGCCGGAGAATCCGTTGGGCTCCTGCATGGTTTCCGACGAGGGCGCCTGCGCGGCGCACTACACCTATGGACGCTTTCGCGATGCGGTTGAGCAGCCTCTCAAGGTCGTTAATCAGTGAGCGATCGGGTGGTGACCCTTGAAGCGGGCCGTCGGCAGGCGGCGCGCCTGGACCTGAGAAACGGCCGGGTGGAGCTGAATCACGGCGCCGGCGGGCGAGCGACCACCGATCTGATCGACGGGCTCTTTCGGCCGGCGTTTTCCAATCCGCTACTGGATCAGGGCGACGACGCAGCCGTCTTCAGCCTTGAGCAGAACGGCGGCGGGCGGCTCGCTATGACGACGGACAGCTTCGTGATCTCCCCGCTGTTTTTCCCGGGTGGCAACATCGGTAGCCTGGCCGTGCACGGCACGGTTAATGACCTCGCCATGGGCGGGGCGGAGCCGCTGTATCTCACCTGCGGCTTCATCATCGAAGAGGGCTTTCCACTGAAGGACCTCGAGCAGGTCGTCACGGCCATGGCCGCAGCTGCCCGGGAGGCCGGAGTGCTCATCTGTACCGGTGATACCAAGGTCGTCGAGCGCGGCAAAGGGGATGGGCTCTTCATCAACACGACCGGGATCGGTCAGGTCCGGCCGGAAGTTGATCTCCGTGCGGGTCGCGTGGCCCCGGGCCAGCGGATCCTCGTCTCCGGCACGATTGGCGATCACGGCACGGCTATCCTGTCGCTACGCAACGGCCTCGAATTCGAAACCGTACTCGAATCGGACTCTGCTGCGCTCAATGGGCTGGTGGCCGCACTGCTGGACGCCGTTGGACCAAAGGTCGTCATGCTGCGTGATCCGACCCGCGGCGGCGTTGCCGCGACCCTGAACGAAATTGCCAGTGCGTCTCGGCTCGGCATGGCGCTCGAGGAAGCGGCCTTACCGATCCGACCGGAGGTGCAGGGTGCCTGTGAGCTGCTGGGGCTGGACGCGTTGAACGTGGCCAACGAGGGCAAGTTGCTCGCGATCGTCGACGCCGATGCTGCCGAGTCGGCGTTAGCAGCCCTGCGGTCGCATCCGCTGGGCGCGGACGCTGCGCTCATCGGCGAGGTCTGTGAGGATCCGTTGGGGCTGGTGCGGCTGCGCACGACGATTGGTGGTGAGCGTGTCGTGGATTGGATTCAGGGGGAGCAGCTGCCGCGGATCTGTTAGCTGGAATTGTCGGTATCTGACTCGACCGACAGTGCCGGATTTGCAGCAAGCGGTCGTTCGAACGGGTTAAGCGGGCAGGTCTCAGTTCGACTCTTATGAGACGGCTCGCGATGCTGAAGCTAGGGTAGCTACATGACTCACTACTGGCGATTCCAATCTCTCAAATTACCCAGGGCTCTGGAAGAACTGGGCGTTCGAACACAAGTCTTCGCGAAAGCAGAGCCCGGTCAATCAATCAGGGTAGAGCCGGTAAGCGATTCCGTGACGTTGGTGTTTGGCCTGGGCTCCAGGTGGACGTTCTCCACTGTTGACGGCGAGTCTCTGCATACGAGTGCAGCGCTTTTTGGCCCAATGTGCCGCCCGCAGCGTGTCATCAATGATGATAGCGGCAGGTGTCTGGAAGTGAGCCTGCCGCCCTGGTTGGCGTCGGAGATTTTCTCTTCGGAGCTGGTGTCGACGCGGTCACCACTGAGTATTGCTGGTGAGCTTGACGCAGCGGTAAGAGGATATGTCGAGGCCGTGACAACTAGTCCAGACCTCGAAGCAGCCGCGAAAGCCCTGGTTAAGTTCCTAGGGGACAGGCAGGCCGCAAAAAAGCGGGTGACACGAACAGAAGTGCAGTGGGCTTGGAAACGCCTAACCGGTCGTCAACCAGTCACCGTCGAGTCCCTTGCAAAAGAGATCGGGTGGAGTGAGCGACATTTTGCGAACCTCTATTCGGACGCGATAGGTTGCAGTCCCAAGCGCTCATCCCAACTTACCCGCTTCTTGACTGCACATCAGATGTTGCTGGAGAACCCGGTCTCGATGGTAGAAGTGTCCGCATCATCGGGCTACTACGACCAGAGCCACATGATCCGCAATTTTCGCGAGTTTGCCGGCTTAACCCCTAAGCAGGTGCGCGAACAGGAAGCACAACATCAGGTTATTGCGGGATAAGTCAGTCCAAGAGTTCGGATTTGTACAATTCCCACAGAGCGACACTGACCATAATCCAGATGTGATTGTGGTTTGAAAGCGCACGCAATGGCATCTCCACTTTATCCCTAAATCGGCGGTAGAAATACGGAAGGACGTGCTGTTGCCACGTATTGATACGTTATAACATACTATTCTCGGAAGGTTTCTTATGCCTTACGTCCGGTTGGGTCTCGCGGCCATGGCAGCAGGCTGCTTAGTAGTTTGGTCGGCGACCGCTACTGCCGAGGTCAGCAATCAGAATGCGAATGACAGCAGCGTACAGCCGCTGGGCCCCGAATGGGTTGAAGAAGTGATTGTGTATGGCCCTGCGAAGCGCGAAACAACGCTGCAGCAGGCTGATGTTTCCGTAACGGCGTTCAGTAAGGCTGACATCGACGACGCCCGAATTCGGGACTTTCGCCGGCTGGACGATCTTGTGCCCAACGTTGATTTTAACGAATCCGGTCAGCTGAGCACCGTGTTCGTCTCCATCCGCGGCATCGAATCGAATCCGTTCATCGTGAACCGCGCGGCGGTGTATATCGATGGGGCGCCGTTTCGCGAGCTGGATGCAGCCGTGCTGAATCGTATCAGCTCGATCGAAGTGCTGCGCGGCCCACAGGCCACACTCTATGGCGCCAATAGCGAGGCCGGTCTTATCCTGATCAATACGCTGGAGCCAGGCTTTGAGGCTGAAGCGAATCTCCGGGGTACGGCTTCCTTCTTTGAGAGCAACCATGGTTACTCACTGGACGGCTTCTTTTCTGCGCCGGTAATTGATGATGAACTGGCTGCTTCCATTGCGTTTAACGTGGCGGAAGAAGACAGTTTCTTTCCCAACCTCCTGTCCTCAATTGGTGAGGAGGGCGCTGTGGAGGAGTTGTTTGTGCAGGGCCGCCTGCTCTGGACGCCGACGGAAGATCTGACCATAAAGGCCAGTGCCTACGTCATTGACATCGATGCCCCAGGCATCTTCGATGAGGAATACCTGCCGGAGGATCGGGGTCTCTATGATGCCACCTATGGGTCTTTCAACGGTGGGCGCTCCATCAATGAGTTTGAGCTCTTGCAGGATGCACCGAAAGACACCACCCGGACCGACTACGTCGGCGTGGTGACCGTCAACTACCAGCTTCCCATAGGACAGTTGGATGGAGCCGTCTCCTATACCCAGAAAGACGAGGACTCCCGCGGTAATGATCTTGATTTTACAGGTCTGCCCACGGCGGCCGGCGCGGCGATCTTCGATCAGGAAATCTGGAACGCGGAGATTAGGTATTCATCAGCGGACGCTGCAGCGATCCAGTACATGGTCGGTGCTTCATACTACAACGAAGAAGAAACGCTGTTGATCGGGACCCTGGTTGGTCCTGGAGGGCTCAGCGACTATGCGTTTGCCCCACCACAAACCAACTACTCCGAAGACATTGCCTTTTTCGGCTCCGCCACGGTCGATCTGGGCATTGAGGGTCTCAGTGTAACCGCAGGATTACGCTACGACCGGGCCCGAAGAGAAACCGATCAGACGGCGGGTGTGCTTAACTTCGGACCGCTGGGCGACGTGCTTTTCCAGAATTTGAATTTTGACGATACCTTTGAGGAGATACTGCCGCGCGTGGCATTGAACTATCGGCCGACAACCTCTCTAACGATCTATGCCAGTGCTGCAAAAGGTTACATTCCAGGTGGCTTCAACCTCACCATTGCTCAGGAGGCCGTGGCAGACGAGCTGGTCAGCTACGGTAGCGAGCAGGTATGGAGTTACGAAATTGGTGCGAAAATCCGCTTCGCCGATGGAAAGGGTTATCTGAATGGTGCTGTCTTTCTGATCGATGGCGAAAACTGGCAGGAGATCCAGGTCATCACCAATGATGCTGGACAAGTGCAGTCCTCTGCGTTCATTGCCTCTGACGCTGAGATTGAAAGCATGGGTGTCGAACTGGAGCTTAAGTACGCCATCAGCGATGTGCTGACTCTCAGCGCCAACCTGGGCTACGTCGATGCAGAATACACTCAGCTGATGCCGACGACCGTAGAGAACCTTTCCGGCAACCAGATAAAGCTGGTACCAGAGTACGACGCAAACGTTGCGCTGATGTACGACCACCCGGCTGGCTTCTTTGCTCGGGCGGAACTTAGTGCGGTGGGTGAGACTGCGTTGGACGAGCGCAATCGATTCATCCGCGACCCGGTCGAGGTCTGGAATTTCCAATTGGGCTTTGCCACCGGGCGCTGGACGGTCCGAGCCTTTCTTGAGAACGCCACGGATGAACGTTACGAGAGCGGTTCTGCCTTCGACAACTTTGCCTTTGGATTTGATGGCAACGCTTATTCGTCCTACAACCGTCCGCGAGTCGCAGGTGCGGAACTCGAGATGAGTCTTGGAGCCAGGCGCTGAATCCACCGGAGAGCGAGCAGAACACCCACGGCGTTGCTAACGACACTTACATGATCTGGAACGTAATTCTGCGTGACCTTTTTTCTCTTTGGGTTCCCACTATCAACGAGAGTTCACAGGTTGAGCTGTTCGCTGTGCAAAGCGAGCGGGCGGCGTGCAGTTGAGTGAGCTGTGTGGTCGTTCTTTGGTGTAGCGCTGTCTCCAGGCGTCGATGGTTTTTCTGCCATCGTCCAGGTCTCTGAATGGATGCTGGTTCAGACAGCCGTCGCTGAACTTGCCATTAGAGCTTTCAACAAAAGCGTTCTGCATCGGCTGTCCTTGCGGAATAAAGTTCAGCTCCACGCCAAATCTTTGGCTCCTCAGGAACATCGCTTTGCTCGTTAACTCAGGGCCATTAGCTACCGCAAGTGAGCGAAGCTTTCTCGTTGGCTCGCAGAACTGGAGCCGGGTGAACCGCCCTTGACGCGCAGGTCCGGCTCAGTTCAGCAGCACCTGCATGGCGCGAATACGTTCGTCGCGCAGCGGCTCATCGTAAGGCTGCGCATTTCCAACACCCCACACCGGTCCCGGCCAGGCGGCGTCGCTCTCGAAGCGGGCAATGATGTGCACGTGCAGCTGCGGAACCAGATTGCCCAGCGCGGCCACGTTCAGCTTGTGAGCGCGGGTTGCCTTCTGCAGCGCTTCGCAGCACCGGTCGAGCTCCTGATACAGCTGCTTCCGGTGTTCCGTCGACAGGTCGATGATCTCCTTGAGGTCCGGTTGCCGCGGAATCAGCAGCAGCCAGGGATAACGGCTGTCGTTCATCAGCCGCAGCTCGCATAGGGAAAGTCTGCAGATCGGATCGCTGTCGCCTTCGAGGCGCGTATCCAGCGTGAAATCGCGGGAATCTGTCATGGTGGTGAACGGTACCTGTCCGGAATGTCATGGTTTGAGCCGCGGAACAGCAAGCACGGCAATTGGCCTGCCTCGCCATTCCGGTCACACTATAGCGCTTCGCAACCGGGGGGAGAGTGCGATGGAGCTGAACGGTAAGGTGGCTGTGATCACCGGTGGCAGCGGCGGCATCGGCCGCGCTATGGCGAAGGCGTTTCTTGCGGAGGATGCCCGTGCCGTGCTGCTGGCGGATCTCGATCAGGGGGCGCTGGATGAAGCGACTGCGGCACTTGGCTGTGACGGGCAAGTGTGCGACGTGACCGATGAAGCGCAGGTCGTGGCCCTGGTGGATCGGGCGCTCGCCGACTACGGACAGATCGATCTGTTCTGCTCCAATGCCGGCGCGACCGGGCGCGCGGACGGTCCGCTGACCGATGCGGGCAACGACGTCTGGCAGCGGCAGTGGGAGCTGCACGTGATGGCGCATCTGTATGCAGCGCGCGCCGTGCTGCCGTCCATGATCGAGCGCGGCGACGGTTACCTGCTAAATACGGCATCCGCCGCAGGCCTGCTGGCGGCCCTGGGCAGCGGGCCTTACAGCGTCAGCAAGGCGGCAGCGGTCAAGCTGGCGGAGTTCATCGCGATTACGCATGGGGACGACGGGATCAAGGTCTCCGTGCTCTGCCCGCAGGGCGTCAATACGGCCATGGCACCGCAAAGCCTGGGTGACGGCCAGACGGACGGCATCATTGAAGCCGATGCGCTTGCCGAGGTGGTGTTGGAGACCCTGCGTGAGGAACGGTTCTACGTGCTGCCGCATCCGGAAGTCGGCGATTACGTGCGCCGCAAAGGAGAGGACATCGATCGCTGGCTCAGCGGTATGCGCCGGCTGCGGCGCGAAACGCTGAGTGCAGCCGGCGATAGCGAAGGCTGAGCGCGTGTCGCTCTTTGGGCCGGGTGCCTACGAACGGGGCAACTACCGCTACTTCGTTCTGGGCCTGCTGACGCTCGTTTATTCCTTCAACTTCATTGACCGCCAGCTGCTGGTGATTCTGCAGGAGTCGATCAAGCAGGAGATGCTGCTGTCCGATAAGCAGCTCGGGCTGCTGTCAGGTTTTTCCTTCGCGATCTTCTACGTCAGCTTCGGGATTCCCATTGCCCGTCTCGCTGATGTCGGCAGCCGCCGCACCATCGTCGCGACCGCGCTCGCGGTGTGGAGCGGCATGACCGCCGTCAGCGGGCTGGCGCAGAACTACGTGCAGCTGCTGCTTGCGCGCATCGGGGTTGCGGTGGGCGAGGCCGGGGGCAGTCCACCCGCGCACGCCATGATCTCCGATATCTTTGAGGGAAAGCGCCGGGCAACGGCGTTGGCCATCTATTCCACGGGCATCAATATTGGCGTCCTGTTCGGCTTTCTGCTCGGTGGCTGGATCAACGAGTTCTACGGCTGGCGCACGGCCTTCATCGTTGTGGGCATTCCCGGCGTCGTGCTCGCCGTCATATTGCGTCTGCTGGTGGCGGAGCCGGTGCGGGGCCTCGCCGAAGGGCGGACGGTGGAGACGGCGGCGCCACCGTTTCTGGTCACGCTGAAGCTGCTCTGGTCGCGGCCGTCGTTCCGGCATCTTTCGATCGCCTGTGGCCTGCATGCGTTCATTACCTACGGCGCCGGCAACTTTCTGCCGTCGCTGTTTCTCAGGCTCCACGAGATCGAAACCGGTGAGCTCGGCACCTGGCTGGCGCTTGCCTCTGTGTCCGGCGCGCTCGGCACTTTCCTCGGCGGCTACCTGTCCGATCGGCTTGGGGCGCGGGATAGACGCTGGTATCAGTGGGTTCCGGCGTTAACGACGATCCTGACCATTCCCTTCACGGTCTTCATCTACAGCACCGATCACACCTATCTCGCCCTGGCGCTGAATTTCGTTCCGGCGGTGTTCTTTGCGGCTTACCTGGCGCCGAATCTGGCGGTGACCCACTCGCTGGTTGGCCTGCAGATGCGCGCGCTGGCGTCGGCGATCCTGTTGTTTGTCCTCAACCTGGTGGGGCTCGGCTTCGGACCGTTGTTCATCGGCTGGGTCAGTGATCTGCTGGAGCCTAGCCTGGGCCTGGAATCCATTCGCTACGCGATGCTGTACGTCATTCCTGTGGTCTCAATCTGGAGCACGGTTCACTACCTGCTGGCGGCCCGACACGTGCGTGCCGATCTGGAGCGGGCGCCGGCCTGAGACACCCACCGCTGCTTGCGGTTTTGGGAACCGGATCGGTGTCGGTGCAGGCGGCGGTACAGCGCGGCTTGCCCCTTCAGACGGAGCGTTCGAAGCGTTCGAACACCGAGCGGTTGTCTTCGAGGATGCGTTCGGTGACCGCGGGTTCGGCGTTCCGCGACCAGTCGCCGCGTTGAAAGGAGCCGCCCAGCACGATCTCTCCGGTCCGGGGAAACATGTAGGTGACGTCGCTGCCGCCGCCGACGGTCAGGTAGTCCACCCGCGAATCGGGCAGGATGAAGACCAGCTGTCCTTTCGCCGGTTCCAGCAGCTCATCACCGAACAGGGCGCCAGCGCCGAGGCCCGTGCAGTTGAAGATGGCCGGCTCGCTGAGCGCGAGGACGTCGGAGACGGTGCCGAAATTGCGTGCGACGAAGTGGCCGCCTGCAAGGAGGAAGTCCTGCTTCACGCGCCGCAGAAACTGCGCCGGCTGAATCAGCATGGTGACGGTCTGGGTTACGTAGGGCGTTGGGAACGGATGTTCTCCCGGGCCGAAGTCAGCCACGGCAGCGAACAGCTCCGGCATCTCGCGCAGGTAGTAGTTGTGCTCGCGGGGTTCCGGTAGCAGGTAGTAGTTCTCGACGAAGCTGACGCCGTAGCCGGCGCCGATCAGGTTCTGGTAGGCGTGGTGCGAGATCCGGGAGGCAAACTGGTACTGCTGAATGAACGCTTCGCTGGCAACCCCCTCCTCGAACACGCTCGTCGGCGCCCACTGCCCGGCACCGACGCTCGAGACCGCGTGGCGCGAGGGATCGCGGCTGTAGATCGTGACCGACCAGCCGGCCTCCTGCAGTAGCCGTGCGGTGGTCAGCCCCATGATGCCGGAACCAAGCACGGCGGCCTTACCCCGCTCGAGCCCCGCCGCCTCGCGGACGGCCAGGGCCGAAGATCCCCAGGACAGGGAAATTCCGCCGCCACCGTGGCCGTAGTTGTGGATCACGGTCTTTTGGTCCAGCTGCTCCCGGCGGACTACGAATCCCTGCGGCCGGTAGGGCCGGTGACCGACTACGGTTCGAATGACACGATCGGGACCGATGCGCGGTGCAGCGAACGGTTGCTGGGAGAACGGGCGTCGGAAACGCGGCTTGGCCTCCAGCTTCGAGCAGCCGCTCAGCGCGGCCGCTGCGGTGCCGGCGACCGGTGCGGCCAGCAGGGACTTGAGCAGCAGACGACGACGGAGTGGCTGGCTTTGCGTATGAGAGGCGGGCATCGGTGTTCTCTTCGGGTATTGAGGTGTTAGTCGTTGGGACTGGCGGGTGGCACGCGGCGGTCGAGCTCGTCCAGCGCGTCGATGACGGCCTGGCTGCTGTTTGCGACGACCGTTGCGTGGCCGAGCTTGCGTCCCGGGCGTGCAGTCTTGCCGTAGTCGTGAAAACTCAGCCCGGGAATATCCAGCACCTCGGCCGCGCGTGGCAGCGCGCCAATGAAGTTGCGCATACCGGCGGCGCCGTGGGCGCTCGTGCTGCCGAGCGGTAACCCGCAGACGGCGCGCAGGTGGTTCTCAAACTGGCTGGTCGCGGCGCCCTCGATGGTCCAGTGACCGCTGTTGTGCACCCGTGGCGCCATCTCGTTGATGATCAGCTCGCCGCCGGCCTGGAAGAGTTCAATCGCCAGCGTCCCCACGTAGTCCAGCGCGGCGGCCACGGCGTGGAACAGCCGTTCGGCTTCCGCCTGTAGCGCGGTTTCTGCGGCCGCAACCACCGATCGATGCAGGATCCCGGCGCGGTGCTGGTTCTCCGTCAGGGGGTAGCACACGCAGCGGCCTTGCTGATCGCGGGTGCCGATGATGCTGAGCTCACGTTCGAACCGTACCAGCCCCTCGACGACCAGCGGCTTTGCCCCCAACGCCGCGAAGCAGCCGGCCAGGTCATCCTTGCCGTGCAGGCGTTGCTGACCTTTGCCGTCATAGCCGAGCCGGTCCAGCTTGGCGATGGCCGGAAGGCCAACGGTAGCGGCGGCGGCCTCCAGCTCGCTCTGGCTGGTTGCCGGCTGCCAGGGCGCTACGCGGTAGCCCAGCTCTTCAAAGAAGCGCTTTTCCAGGGATCGCGACTGCGCGATGGCCAGGGCCTCCGGCGGCGGCCAGAGGCGGGTTGCGGCGGCCAGATGCGACAGCGCGGGTGCGCTCAGGTTCTCGAACTCGTAGGTCAGGACGTCGGTGCGGGCTGACAGTGTGGTAAGTGCGGCCACGTCGTCGAAGGGGTGTTTCCGGATCGGGCCGAGGCCGCTCGCGGGCGGTTCGTCCGCAGGATCCAGAAACTCGCAGCGTAGCCCCAGATCCCAGCCAGCCAGTGCCAGCATGCGCCCGAGCTGGCCGGCGCCGATGATGCCTACCCGTCGGTGGCTCAAGCCTCGTCCCTGGGCTGCGGCTGCGCCAGCACGCGATCGGTCTGCTGCTGCCGGTACGCTTGCAGCGCCTTGCGGACCCGCGCGTTTTCGAGCGCCAGCACGCTCGCCGCGAGCAGGGCGGCATTAACGGCCCCCGCGCGACCGATCGCCAGCGTGCCGACCGGGATGCCGGCCGGCATCTGCACGATCGAGAGCAGCGAATCCATGCCGCTCAGTGCTTTCGATTCCACCGGAACACCGAAGACCGGCAGCGTCGTCTTGGCGGCGGCCATGCCTGGCAGGTGCGCCGCGCCGCCGGCGCCGGCAATCAGCACCTTCAGATTGCGCTCGGCTGCCGAGCTGGCGTAGTCGAACAGCAGGTCCGGCGTGCGGTGGGCGGAGACGATGCGGCACTCATAGCCGATACCGAGCTCGTCGAGGGTGCTGCTCGCGTGCTGCATGGTTCCCCAGTCGGACTGGGATCCCATGATGATGCCGACATCAGTGCTCATGGGTGAATGCTACAGACCCATGGGCCATCCCTCCATCCCGCGGCGCCGTCCGCGGCAAGCGGGGGGCAGCCAGCGGCTGCAGCAGGCAGTCAGAGCACCCCGGTGCGCCGGGCAAACTCGATCACCTCGGTGGCAAACAGTGCCGGACGGAACAGTGGCGAGCCGTGGCCGGTCATCTCCATGATGACGAGCTCCGCGGCCGGTAGCGCCGCTGCGACCCGCCGTGCCTCATCGAGATTCAGATCCTGCCGCCCGCAGAGAACGAGCGCGGGTACCTGCACCGACGCGAGCTCGGTGGTGAGGTCCGGTTCCCCCTCGTGCGCCGTATGGGTCAGCCTGGCGGCCTCCCGATCCTCGTAGAAACGCCAGTACTTCTGCGGTTCCGGTGCTGGCTCGTCGGCGGCAACGAGCTGTTGCCGCGCCTCCTCGGCGAGGGCGCGCTGTCCCGTCTGTGCGACTGGTGGCCGGAGCGAGACATCGGCCAGGCACAGAGCGCTCAGCCGCTCGGGATGGTGCAGCGCAAAGCGCGCGGCGGTGCGCGCACCGTAGGCGACGCCGAGCACGAACGCCTGCTGAACCTCGTAGTGATCCATGAGCCCGCACAGATCGTCCGCATAGCGGCTGAACGTAAACTCCTCTGCTTTGCCGGAGCCGCTCTTTCCCGTACCCCGAAGGTCGAAGCGCAGCAGCCGGAAGTGGGCCAGAAGGGCGGGCACCGCGGGCTCCCAGCTGTGCAGGTTGTGGCTCGCCATGTTGATCAGGGCGAGCACCGGGTGTGACGGATCACCCTGGAGCCGCGCATGCAGCGCAACGCCGTTGACGGTTACGAAGTCGAAGGTGTGATCATAGGGTGTGGACATCGGCGTTACCGGTTGGTCACGGTTCGGCTACCGGCGCCATCGTTGTCCCGTTGCCGCGCTGATCCAGCGCTGCCCGGATCTCCGCGTGGCGCGCTCTGCTGAGCTCGAGACGACGTGCATAGAGGTAGGGCAAAAACAGGAAGCCGGCGATGACTGGTCCCATGACGATGCCGAGATCGAACAGCACGTCGGCATCGACGGTGCCCGGTGTCGCACCGACCGGCAGGCGGATGAGGTCGATGACTACGCCCCCGAGCAGATTGCCGATCCCGGTAACGAACTTGATCGAAAATCCCTGCGCCGCGAAGAAGACACCTTCCTGACGGCGGCTGGTCACCAGCTCCTGTTCATCGCTGATGTCCGCGATGGCGGAAGCAGACACGGTCTGAAACCAGATCACCAGCGCCGCGCTGATGTACCCATGGATCAGCACCAGCGGAAAGACCACGGGATGATCGTTGCCGGGGATGAGGCCAAGGAGCCGGCCGGGCACAAACCACAGCGTGTTGAGGACCAGGCCAAGAATGCAGAGCTCGAGCACACGCTGTTTCTCGAAGCGCCGGTTCAGCGTGTTCATCAGCAGCAACATGACCGCAACGGGTAGCAGCGCACCCAGCGCCTGAATGAACAGCTGGTTGGTAGACAGCTCCCAGAAGTAGGTATTCATGTGCGTACCCAGTGCGCCGTTCAGGCCGGTTGCGACGCCGAGCGTCAGCAGCAGGTAGAACAGGTTGCGGAAATTGTCGTTCCGCAGCGCAACGCGCACGTCATTGAAGATGCGGCTGAAGCTGAACGCCTGCGCGGTGTCCAGCACTGCAGGCAGGCTCTTGATACGGCCCGCCGTCACCAGCGTCGACAGGGTGGTGAACCCCGCGATGAGCGCAAAGGAGAGCAGGGCGAAGGAGAAGTAGTTGTCCCGCAGCAGCCGGCCGTCGGTGACGCCGTCGCCCCGGAACAGCACGCCCCAGGCAAAGGCCGTGAACAGGATGGCCGAGAACCAGCCGACCAGCGTGCGGAACCCGGCGATGGACGTCCGTTCGTGATAGTCGGAGGACAGTTCCGCACCGAGGGCGAGGTAGGGCACGGTAAACAGCGTCAGGAAGGTCCGCAGCAGAAGGCAGGTGATCAGCATCCAGAAGAAAATGCCGCCCTGGCTGAGTCCGTCCGGCACGTTGAACAGGGCGAACAGACAGGCTGCGAGCGGAATGCCGGAGAGGGCCATGAAGGGATGACGGCGTCCCCAGCGGGAGCGCAGGTTATCCGACAGCGAGCCGACGACCGGATCCGTCACCGCATCCCAAGCCAGGGAGATGAAAATCACTGCGCCAGCGAGGCTGCCTTTCAGGCCGACCACGGTGACGTAGTAGAAGAGCACGAAGGAGCCGAAGGCGACGTCCTTCACGGCGAAGGAGAGCGTGCCCGAGGCATAGCCGAGCTTCAGGCCGAAGCCGTTTGCTGGCGTACTCAACGCCACCTGCACCGTGCGCGCAGGCCGCATCGGTGACGCGCGCGGGCATAGTCAGACGGACCGCTGTGGCCACAGGTGTGTCGAGCTGCGATGGGGTGTTCGGGTCCTGCTGGGTTCATGCTGCCTGTCGCTCTGCGCGCATAGTCACGAGTGGCCCCGCTGATTGTCAAATGGCGGCCGGAACCCCCAAAAAGGGGCAATGCGCACGTACCTGCGGTATGGTCGGCGGGTCCGCGGCCGGAACCTGCGCGGTCCGCGAGCTTGCGGGCCCAACCGCTGAGCAGGCCGCTTTCAGCTTGAGAGACGACGCAACCGAGGGAGCCCGAAGCATGCATGATGGCGCGCTGAATCCAGAACTTTTTAACCTTGCAATGTCCGAGCAGGCGCAGCCGCTGATGTTCGCCGTGCAGCAACACATTCAGGACAACGTGGTTCCGATTCAGGAAGAGTTCGAGCAGCTGCACAAGGAAAAGACCGATCGCTGGTCCTGGCACCCGCGCCAGCTCGAGCTGCTGGACGGCGCCAAGGATACGGCCAAGCAGTCTGGGCTCTGGAACTTCTTCCTCCCCGATTCGGAGCTCGGCGAAGGGCTGACCAACCTCGACTACGCCTACATTGCGGCGGAGCTCGGCAAGTATCCGCTCGCCTCGGAAACGCTGAACTGCAGTGCACCGGACACCGGCAACATGGAGGTGCTGGAACGGGTTGGTACGCCAGAGCAGAAAGAGCAGTGGCTGAAGCCGCTGCTGAACGGCGAGATCCGCTCCGCCTACGCCATGACCGAACCGGGATTGCCCTCGTCGGACGCGAAGAACATCAGTACCAGCGCGGTGCTGGAAGGCGATGAGTGGGTGATCAACGGCGAGAAGTTCTACATTTCCGGAGCCGGCGACCCACGCTGCAAGATCATGATCGTGATGGTGAAGACCGACCCGACTGCGCCGCCGAGCAAGCAGCAGTCACAGATCCTGGTGCCCATAGACACGCCCGGAGTGGAGATCCTCGAGGGGATGCAGGTGTTCGGTCATGACCACGCACCGCGGGGTCACATGCATATCCGCTTCAATAACGTCCGGGTACCGAAGGAGAACATCCTCCTCGGCGAAGGGCGCGGCTTCGAAATCTCCCAGGTACGCCTCGGACCAGGCCGTATTCACCACTGCATGCGTTCGATCGGCAAGGCGGAAAAAGCACTGGAGCTGATGGTGAAGCGCGGGGCGACCCGGGAGGCGTTCGGCAAGCCGATCATCAAGCTTGGCAAGAACCTCGAAGTGGTTTCCCGGGCGCGCATCGAGATCAACGCCATGCGCCTGGCCGTGCTGCAGGCTGCCAAGGCGATGGACGTGCTCGGGAACAAGGAAGCGCGGGTCTACGTCAGCGCGGTCAAGGCCATGGTGCCGGAAAAGGTCTGCCAGATCATCGATGATGCGATTCAGATTCACGGTGCGGCAGGCATTTCGCAGTGGACCGAGCTGCCGGAGCTCTATACCGACATGCGTCACCTGCGGTTTGCAGACGGGCCGGACGAAGTGCATCACATGGTGGTCGGGCGCTCAGAAGTGCAGCGGCACGGGCTCTGGTAGGTGGGCAACCTGCAGCTTTCTGTGTCGGTCCGGGGTCCCTGAGCCGGAGCGGTCATGGACTTCTCCTTCTCCGAGGCGCAGCTCGAGCATGCCGAGCACGTGCGTCGCTTTGTCAGTGAAGATCTGCCCCGGCTGCTGCCGGAGCAGCCGGACGACGCCACCTTCGCGCGGGCGGCCTGGGAACGCTGCGCGGAGCAGGGCCTGTTGCGCTGGCGTGTTCCGCAGGCGCTCGGTGGCGCCAGCCTCGATCTGACCACGCTGGCGCTCGCCTTTGAGACCTTCGGTCGCTACTGTCCGGACCTCGGATTCAGCTATGCCTTCAGCGCCAACAGCTGGAGCCTGCAGACTGCGCTGATCGAGTTCTGTTCGCCCGAACAGCGACACTACCTCGAAGATGTCATGGCCGGACGACGCATCGGGGCCTTCGCGATGACTGAAGGGTCCGCGGGCTCGGATACCGCGGCGCTCGAGACGCGCGCCACCCGCGACGGCGACGACTACGTGCTGAACGGGTCCAAGGCTTACGTCACGCTCGGGCCAGTTGCCGATTTCGCCGTCGTGTTCGCGAGCACCAATCCCGAAGCCCGGGCCTGGGGCGTGTCCGCCTTCCTGGTGGACCGGGGTACGCCCGGGTTCGAGCAGCTGCCCGCAGACCCGAAGATGGGCCTTGCGGGGACCCCGATCGGCTGCTTCGAGCTCCGCGAGTGCCGGATCCCCGTTGCCAACCGGCTCGGCGCCGAAGGGGTCGGCAGCAGCCTCTTTTCCCGCGTGATGGAGAAGGAGCGCCCCTTCATTCTGGCCTTTACCGTTGGTGCCATGGCGCGTCAGCTGGACGAAGCGATCAGCTTCGCACAAACCCGCGAGCAGTTCGGGCAGCCGATCGGCAAGCTGCAGTCCGTGGCCAACCGTATCGTCGACATGCGCCTGCGCCTCGAGTTTGCGCGGATGCTGGTCTACAAGACGGCCTGGCTGCAGAGCCAGGGCAATTCCGCGCAGCTCGAAGGCGCGATGGCGAAGCTGTATCTGGCCGAAGCGTTCACAGCGTCGAGCCTCGATGCGTTGAAGACCCAGGGTGGGCGTGGCTACCTGACCGAGAGCGGTGCCGGCAGCGACCTGGCTGCGGCCATCGGTGGCCTGCTCTACGGCGGGACGACGGACATTCAGCGAGTCGTGATCGCCCGCTGCCTCGGGCTCTAGCGAGCGTGGACACGCTGCACCGGCGCGTTCTGGCGCAGGCGGACGCAAACCCTGCGGCGCCCGCTTACCTTGCCCCCGAGGAGCGGCTGAGCTACGCCGATCTGCTGGCGCGCGCCGCACGGCTTGCCTATGTGCTCCGGGACGCAGGTGTGCAGCCCGGAGACCCGGTGGGGCTGATGCTGCCCGGTTCCTGCTGGCAGGCTGCTGCGGTGCAGGCAGTGCTGCGTTGCGGCGGGCTGTTCGTGCCGATCGATCCGGCTGCACCAACGGCGCGTTTGCGCGCCATCCTCGAGCAGGCCGGAATCAGCTGCCTGGTTGCCAGCGATAGAACCGTGCTGCGGCTTCAGGAGCTGGACGCGTCCGTCTGTCAGCGGCTCCGGGTCATTGGCCCTGCGCGCACCGAAGGCGTGGCGGCCAGCTGGTCCTTCGACGAGGTTCTGTCGGCTCCGGAGCTTGCGCCGCAGAAGCCGGCCGACGATCTGGCCTACCTCATGTTCACCTCCGGTTCCACCGGCGTGCCTAAGGGCATCCTGCACACGCACGCATCCGGCCTTGCCTATGTCGAACGGGTGGTGTCGGTCTACGCCTTAAGCCGTGCCGACAGGATCGGTAACTTTGCACCTCTGCACTTTGATATCTCGACGCTCGGCTACCTCGCCGCACCGACCATCGGCGCTGCAACGGTACTGATTCCTGATTCGGTGCAGCTGTTCCCGAGCAGCGTTGCACGTCTCGTTGCCGCAGAGGCGGTGACGATCTGGTATTCGGCGCCATTTGCGCTGCAGCGGCTGCTGACACACAGCGACTTTCGCGACCAGAATCTGTCGGCGCTACGTTGGGTGCTGTTCGGTGGCGAGGTGTTTCCCCCGGCCCAGCTGGCCGAACTCATGAGTGCACTGCCCGGTGCCCGATTCAGCAATGTGTATGGTCCGGCGGAAGTGAACCAGTGCACGTACTTCCATCTGCCGGGTCCGCCGACCGACACAGAAGCCGTGCCGATCGGCTGTCCCTGGGCTGACACCCATGCGGTGCTCCGCGCGGACGACGGTTCGTTGAACACCGGAGCGGGCGAAGGTGAGCTGCTGATCGCAACCCCGACGATGATGCGCGGCTACTGGCAACGACCGGATCTCGACGCGCAGAGCTTCGTGGTCCACGGATCACCCCCGCGGCGCTACTACCGAACCGGCGACCGGGTGCAGCGGGATGACGCCGGGCGTCTGTACTTTCGCGGCCGGGTCGATCGTCAGGCCAAGATCAGGGGTTACCGGGTGGAGCTGGACGAAGTTGAGGCACTGGCAGTGGCGCTCGATGCCGTCGTCGAGTGTGCGGCGCTGAAGGGCGAGAGCGAGCGCGGCGAAGGGATTGTTGTGCTCTTTGCTCAGCTTGCGTCCGGGTGGTCTGCGGCTGACGCTGAGGAAGTCATCAAGCGTGCGCTCAGCGCCAACCTGGCCGCCTACGCGGTGCCGCGCAGATACGTGCTGCAGCACGAGCCTCTGCCGCGGAACAGCAGCGCCAAGCTGGACCGGTTGGCGCTCGGCAAGCGGCTCGCTAAGGTTGCCACCGGGAGCTAACGGCGCAGCCGCTGGCGCCAGCGGCTGAACCAGCCGCCGCTGTTTCGCGACGCTGGCCCAGTGGCGCTGCGTGCGCTCATGCCTACCTCTGACGCCTCGTCCGCGACCGGCAGTTGCGCCGCAATGACCGCCAGCGGCTCCAGCAGAATGCTGGCGATTGGCACGGTGTAGCCGCAGCGATTCTCAAGCTGGCCAACCAGCTGCATGGCCAGCAGGGAGTGCCCGCCGAGCTCAAAGAAGCGCGCGCTCAGATCGACGTGTGCCAGCTGGAGCAGGTCTCCAACCGTTTCTGCAAGCAGCCGCTCGGCTGGTGATGCGGGTAACCGTTGCGACGCCTCGACCGGCAGCTGCTCGAGCCCGGCCAGCTCCTTAAGCAGCACTGCACGATCTAGCTTGCCGTTGGGCGTGACGGGCAGCGAATCGCGGCAGAACAGCGCCTGGGGGAGGGCATGAGACGGCAGCCGACGTGCGAGGGCCTGTCGCGCCGCGGCGAAGTCTACCGCCGCAGGTCCCTTCAGGAAGCCGATGAGCCGCTGCTCCTGCCCGCCCTCGACGACGGCGGCCGCATCGAGCACATCCGGAAGCTGCCGTAGCGCGGTTTCAACCTCTCCAAGCTCAAGCCGGTGCCCGCGGAGTTTGATCTGGCCGTCGTCGCGGCCGAGGCAGAGCAGCGTGCCATCGCTGCGCCAGAGTCCGCGATCACCGGTTGCGTAGTAGCGCGCTCCTCCCAGGGCTGGCGGCTGGGTGAATCGCTCTGCAGTCAGCTCCGGACGTTGCCAGTAGCCCTCGGCCAGTCCGGCGCCGCCAATCCAGATTTGTCCTGGAACCCCGGGTGGCGTCGCTAGCCCTTCGTTGTCGAGGATGGCGATTGTCGTGTTGGCGATCGGTCGCCCGATGGCGACGGGCGCCGCCGCCCGCTGCACCTGCTGAATTGAGGACCAGATGGTGGTTTCCGTCGGCCCGTACAGATTCCAGACCGTGTTGCAACGCAGCAGCAGGGCTCGTGCCAGTTCCGGTGTCAGCGGCTCGCCGCCACACAGGGCATTGAGTTCCGGTCGGCCGGTCCATCCCCCCTCCAGCAGCAGGCGCCAGCCCGACGGCGTCGCCTGCATGACGGTTGCTCTGCTGCGCTCGAGCAACTGTGCCAGGGCACGGCCGTCGCGCACCTCAAGGCGGTCCGCGACGTAGACACGAGCGCCCACAGTCAGTGGCAGCAGGAGCTCGAGCAGCGCAATGTCGAAAGACAGGGTCGTTACCGCAAGCAGGCAGTCGTCAGCTGTCATGCCCGGTTGTTCCCGCATGCTCTGCAGGAAGTTGGCCAGCGCGCCGTGCGAGACGACTACACCTTTCGGCAGACCCGTCGAGCCGCTGGTGTAGAGGACGTAGGCCGGAAGCTTCGGGTCTGTAGGTTGCGCCGGCAATTGGGCTTGGCTGGCCGCCGGCTGTGACAGGTTGACCGGACGGGGCCCAGGCGCGCCGCCGATGGAGGTCGCCAGCTCCAGGGTTGAATCGTCGTGTAGCAGCAGGGACAGCTTCGCGTCAGCGATGACATATTCGAGGCGTGCCTGGGGGTAGTCCGGATCAAGGGGAACGAACGCGGCGCCCAGACGCCAGATGGCGAACAGCGCCGGAATCAGGCTGACGTCACGGCGCAGCAGCACGCCGATTTGCTGTCCGACTTCTGCGCCGTGTTGCTGAAGGAGCGCAACACCCGTTTCGATGAGCGCTGCAAGCTCTGAGTAACTGAGCGCATGCTGCTCGTCGCGGACCGCTTCCCGCTCGGCAAAGCCCGCCCAATCCATCAGCTCATGAATGTGTGGTGCGGCGAACCGGCGCTTCGGCCCCTGCTGGTCGGCAATCCAACGTCGATCGGAATCCTCCAGCAGCTCGAAGCCGAGCAAGCGCTGCTCCGGGTCCTCGCACATCACATCGAGGGTGCGTCGGAAGTGGCGGAGGAACTGCGCTATCAGCGACTGCTCGAACAGTGCCGTTGCGTATTCAAGCGTGATGCGGAGGCGGTCCGGTTCGGAGACGACCCAGCAGCTTAAGTCGGTGCGCGCGCGCGTTCCGGTTACCGGCAACGACGCTTCGGCTGAAGTCGTATCAGCCAGCTGCAGAAAGGAATAGAAGGCCTGGAAAACGGGCGTGCGCGAGAGATCACGATCGAGCTCAAGCTCAGCCAGCAGCGACTCGAAGGGGTAGCGTACATGGCTGAACGCCTCGATCTGCCGCAGGCCACACTGCGTTATGAACTCACCGAGGGTAGTTTCGTTTGCTGTGGCGAAGCGGAGCGGCAGCGTGTTCAGCAGCGGACCGAAGGTCTGGCTCAGGCTGCCGTCCGAAGTCAGATGGCGCAGGGTGGCGACGGTTCCGACGACCAGCTCGCGCTGCTGGCTGTAACGCATGAGCGTAGCGGCATAGGCCGCCAGGATCAGCCCGTTCAGGGTTACGCCGCACGCAGTCGCCGCCGTGCTGAGCCGGTCCCGCTGGTCGCCCGTCACCTCGAGGGCCAGCTCTGATCCCTCATAACGCTGCTGCGGAGGACGCGCCTGGTACCGAGGCAAGTCCAGAACCGGCAGCGGCCCTTTGAGGCTTGTCAGCCAATACTCCCGATCGGACCTGCCGGTAGTTCTGTCCACCTGCGCGCCGAGAAAAGCAGCCACCTGGGCAAACGCCGGCGTTGCAGCGTCAGCGCCAGCCGTGGCTGTGCCCTGAGTGAGTCCCAGGCGGTCCAGCATCAGCTCAACGGTCGTACCATCAGCTATCGCGTGATGTACCGTCAGCACGACGACGGAACGTTGAGCTTCCTGTAACCAGCGGAGCGACCAGAGCGGTGCCTGCGCCATATCGAGCGTTACATCGGTGGCGCCGCCGAGGGCTGCTTCGATACAGCCGGGTGTCTGCCGCACGGCCCAGTCCAGCTGTGCCGCTTCATCGATGATCCCAACGAGTCGGCCGTCCTGAAAACAGAAACGAGCGCGCAGCAGCCCTTCCTGCTCATGCAGCTGCCACGCAAGCTGTTGCAGAGCATCGGGCGTCATCGTTGCCGGCGGCACGATGGCCGCAGTGATGACGTGCGTGCCACGGCTGGCCTCGATCTGGTCCAGAATCCACAGCCGCTGCTGGAACGGTGTGGCCGCAAATACGGTCGATGCTGAGAAGTCGCCCGGCTGCTGCCCGTGGCGGTCGTCTCCAGCCTCTCCGGCGTCGACACCCAATCCAAGGGCGGCCTGTGCGGCCACTGTCTGGGCCTCAAAGCTGGCGCTCGAATGCTGCCCCAGACCGAGCTTCCGGGTCAGTTGAGCCATGATTCGGGCAAGCTGCAGCGAGTGCCCGCCCAGTTCAAAGAACGACACATCACGTGGCACGCGAGCGACGCCCAGCTCCTGCTGCCAGAGCGACGCCACCAGTTCCTCGAGCGCACCCTGCGGCGGTTGTCCGAGTGGTGCCAACGCGGCTGTCGATTCCTTCCGCAGCAGCTCAGTCACAGCGCGCCGATCGACCTTGCCGCTTGGCCCCAGGGGTAAGCGTTTCATGACCGCTACGGTGGCAGGAACCATGTAGTTCGGCAGCTGGTCAGCCAGCAGACGGCGCCAGTTGAGAGGCGCTGATGTGAATGGCGTAGTGACTTCCACGGCGCCAAGCAGAGCCTGCCGTTCAGCGTCGACGACAACACAGGCGCGGTTTACGCCAGGAAGTTGCTGCAGGCCCTGTTCGACTTCGGCCAGTTCAATCCGGAAACCACGCACCTTGACCTGGTTGTCGCGCCGACCGAAGAACGTGAGTTCTCCGCTGTCGTTCCACGCGACGAGATCGCCGGTCCGATACCCCTGGAGACCGTGACGATTGCGCACGAAGCGCCTTGCGGTCAGTTCCGGAAGCTGCCAGTAGCCGACTGCCGTCAGCGGCCCGTAGAGCACGAGCTCGCCCGGAACACCCGGGGGTAGCGGCCTGCCAGCCTGATCCTGAACGATGGCCGTTACTCCCGGGAGGGGCGAGCCGATGGTAATCGGCTCCCTATCTCCTACGGCCTTCAGCGTCGTACATACCGTTGCTTCCGTAGGCCCGTAGGCGTTCCAGAGCCGTTTCACACGCGGCAACAGATCCATTGCCAGCGCTTCAGGCAACGACTCTCCGCCGCATATTGCCGTCAGGCGGTCATCCCCTTGCCAGCCGGCGTCCAGCAGGACCTGCCAGTTCCCGGGGGTGGCGAAGAGTACCGTGCAATCGCTGAGCAGCTCGCTCAGCCTCGGTCCGACTGTGATGTCTTCCGCGTCTGCGATTCTCGTGCTCGCGCCGAGCCAGAGCGGCCACAGCAGCTCGATCAGGGCAATGTCGAAAGCGACGGTCGTGACGGCCAGAAAACGGTCTTCCGGGCCACATTGCAAGCGCGCCTGTACTGCTGCAAACAGGTGGCCGACATTCCCTCTGCTAACGACCACGCCTTTGGGGCGTCCGGTCGATCCTGAGGTGTAGATGAGATAGGCCGGAGCGTCAGCCGGTACTGCAACTGCGGCGGGAACGGGTGCAGTACCGAAGTCCGAATCGCTCAGGTTGAGGGCCGGTGCGGGCAGGCTTCCCGCGATACTCTCTTTGCACCCATCCATGAGGATGCATCGTGGTTGGGCATCCTCTGCGATGGCCTTTCGTCGTGGCGGGGGATGCCTGAGGTCGAGGGGCACATAGGCGGCGCCACAGTACCAGCAGCCCAACAGCGCGGCGACGAGCGATGGACCGCGGCTGCATTCAACAATCACCCGATCGCCGCTTCTGACACCCGCAGCAGTCAGTTCTCCCGCAACCAGCCGCGCCATGTTCCACAGCGAACGCCCGGTCACCTGCTGTTGACCATGAACCAGAGCCGGGCGGGTGCCGGCAGCTTCGAGTCGTTCACGGATCCGAAGCAGCGGATCGCGATAAACCGTGTCGGATTTCTGCTGAGCCCACTCTTCACCCGGGAGGAGCCACATCACCTCTCGCGGCGGCCCTGCGTCCTGCTGTGACAAGGTTGCGAGCAACAGGCGGAAACGGTCGCCGATCCGATTCAGGCGTGCCCCGTCCTGCGCTCCGGTGCGACCTTGAATCGTGAAGCTCAGCGGTGGCCCAGGGTTGACGGACACGGTAACCGGGAATTCGACATTGCCATACGCTCGGTAGTCGCTGACCCTGAGATCGGCGTCAGCAATGTGCTTCAGCTCATTGGGGCTGAAGTTATCCACTACAAAGATCGAGTCGAAGAGCGCTGTTCGTTCTGTCGTGCTGATCAGCGCCAGGATATCTGACAACGACCCGTTCCAGGTTCGGACCCGAGCCAGGGTCTGCTGCGTACTTCGAAGCCACTCATCCAGCGCCTGCGTAGCCGCCGTTGCCACGCGTATCGGTACGGTCCGGATCAGAGGGCCGATCAGGGTTTCGATGTCTGCGACAGGTGCGTCCCGATCCGTATAGGTGGTAGCAAAGAGCGCCTGGCTGGTGCCTGTCTCGGCGGCGACCGTGAGGCTCCACACGGCCGTGAGCAGCGATGCGGTAGTGACCCTTGCGCTTTGCGCGCGGTCGAAGACCGCCGTGCTTTCCCCTGGGGTCAGGTGCCATTCACAGGTGTATGTCTGTGTTGAGCGCTGCTGCTGCTCGCTCGCCGCTGGTAGGAGCAGACAGGGTTCCAGCCCATCGAGGTACGCCTGCCAGGCCCCTGAGTCGATGCGCTGATCGCACAGGCGGCTGTAGCTGGCATAGTCTTCGAGCCGGGGTGCTGGCAGTTCCGGTGGTTGCTCACCGCGCGCCAGGGCGGCGTAGATCTGAAACAGCTGTTCCACTAGAAGGGCGGTTGACCAGCCGTCAGTAATCAAGTGGTGGAGTCCGAGAATCAGTCGATGACTGTCCCTGCCGAGGCGAGCGATCGCAAGGCTGCAGAGGGGGGGCGTCCCCGGATCCGAATGCCGCTCTCGATCAGCGGCCCGATAGTCTGTTTCCGCGCTGTGTGATTCATCCCAGTTCAGGTGTTGGAGCGGTGCTTCCAGCCTTCTCAGGACGATCTGCAGCGCGCGGCCCTTCGAGTCCCTTCGCACAACCGTTCGTAGGGCGTCGTGCGTCGCTACCAGATGGCTCCAAGCGATCGCAAGTCGCTCAGCGTCCAGAGGCCCTTCAAGGGTCAATCCGATATGGCCCCAGTAAGGACTGTTATTTAGGGACCGTTCTATCTGGAGCAGCATGCCCTCCTGCACGCTGGTGACCGGATAGAAAGCCTGAACGTTGTTTGCCGCCACCGGGGTGCCTGCCTCAGAGACCGTCAAACAGTTGATCCAGGTCTCGCTGATCAAGCTGCGTTTGCTGTTCTGAATCGACCGGCGGCAATGCTTCCGAATCCTTTTGCGCTGCCTCAGAAGCAACCAGCTCCAGGAGGCCGGCGGGTGTTGCACGCTCGAAGAGCTGAGAGGCGGTCAACGGAAGTCCCGCCCGGCGGGCCAGGGTCACGAGCTTCAGCGCAACGATGCTGTCGCCACCGAGGGCGAAGAAATCATCGTCAGCTGCGACCGCGTGCAGGCCGAGCGCTTCGGCAAAGAGCCTGCAGAGCGGATTGTCCGCGCAGCTACCCTCCGAATTGCGGGGGGTTACCGCGAGCAGTTGTTCCAGTGCGCTGAGATCGAGCTTGCCATTCCGGTTACGGGGCAGCTCTGCCAGGTGGGCCAGGCGCGTCGGGCGTGCGTAGGGCGGAAAGTGCGCTTCGAGCCGCGCCCGCAGCTGCGGTTCCAGCCCGGCGTCGCCGGACCAGCAGGCGATCAGCTCGATCCGTTCGCCAATGGGCAGCCCCAGGACCGCTGCTTCCCTGACCTCGGGCAAGGCCCCGATCACGGCTTCAACTTCGCCGGGCTCGATGCGGTGGCCGTTGATTTTCAGTTGCCGGTCGATGCGGCCCAGATACTCGAGCATGCCGGCGCTGGTCCAGCGGACCCGGTCGCCGGTGCAATAACATCCGTCGGTGGTCCGGGCTGTGAGCCTATCGTCGTCTGCTGCGCCAAGCGCGTCGCCGGTTACACCCGGACCGTCGATGACCAGCTGACCCGCAAGCCCCGGCGGCCGCCGGTCACCGTTGCGGTCGATGACGCTGAGGCGCGTGCCCGGAATCGGTTGCCCGATGGTGACCGCGGGAGGCTCGGCAGGGTTGGCTGGGTCGTACAGCAGGGCGCAGGCGCACCAGATCGTCGCCTCCGTTGGCCCGTACTCGTTGTAGAGCCTTGCCTGCGGCACGCGCTGGGCATGGAGTGCCGGTAGCGTCTGCGGACAGGCTTCGCCGGCAACGATGATGCACTCGAGGCTGCGCAGCTGCTCCGCATCCGCCAGTTCCAGCAGGCTGCCGTAGAGTGCGGGGATGCACAACAGATGGGTGATGGCGTGGCGCTCGACGAGCTGCGCGATCTTAAGCGGATCGCGGCGCTCTTGCGCCGAGCTGGTCACCAGGCAGCCGCCGCAGGCGTGGGGCCAGAACAGGCCCACCATGGCGCTGTCGAAGGCGGGTGCGGACAGCAGCAGGAAGCGTCCCGGGTGCGGATAGATGCCGTCACGAACGCCGGTCGAGTAGGCCAGGTTGGCGTGGCTCACGGGAATGCCCTTCGGCTGCCCGGTGGAGCCGCTGGTGAACATCACGTAGGCCGTTGCCGAGGCGCTGTCGCCGGCTGCGCTGTTTGAACCCGGTTGGGTCGCTGTCGCCCAGGGTACCGCGAGTGCTTCACCGGCCGCCCAGCGGAGCCGGACCACGTCCGCAGCGTTATCGGTGGCCTGTGCGCTCTGATCGCTGATCAGCAGCTGGGCGTTGGCCTGGGTCAACAGGTCCCGCAGCCGTGGTGCAGGCAGCGTTTCGTGTAGCGGCAGGATGGGGCAGCCGAGCTGCCAGGCAGCGTGAACGCTGCTGATGAGGCGCCGGTCCGCAGGCAGCTGCAGCGCAATGGGACGTCCGGGCCGGATACTCGCGCGCAGCCGTGTGGCCACCTGAGCAGTCAGCGCGCCGAGCTCCGCGTAGGTCAGCCGGCCGGCCGCGTCAACCAGCGCAGCCGCGTCGTTGTTCTGGTGCAGACGTTTCGCCACCCGTCGGCTAACCGGGCTGACGGCTGCGGGCGCGCTGCCTGGTTGCTCGAGGTCGGCGAGGTACTCCGTCATGGTCGACGGCAGGCCCCGCAGGCTACGCAGCGAGCTGTAGGCGGTCGCGGTAGCAATCTGCCGCAGCGCGTGCGCGAACAGCGCCGCGATCAATTGCGCCTGGCGCCGGTCGACCCCGTGGGGCTGAACCAGCAGGCTGGCCTTAAGAGACGAATCGGCCTGCCACAGCAAGGCCAGCGGCAGTTCGCTGTGTTCCCGGTAGGCAAGATCGGAAACTCGGGTCGTGCTGCTGTCCGGACGCAGCGAGTCAGGAAAACCATGCGCGACCACGACGGAGCTCAGCAACGGTTGGTCACCGCGCAGCCCGGCAAGCTGCTGCAAGCGCGCGAGGCCTGGACCCTGCTGATCCTGGGCGTCCTGCTGCTGCCGCTGCAGCGCTGCCAGCCAGTCCCCGAGCCGTTCGCTCGCCGCCGCGTCACGCACGCGCAGCGGCAGGGTGTCGATGCACAGACCGATGATCTGGCTGGCACCTTCAAGCGCAGCGGGTCGCCCCGCGGTCGTGACCCCGAACACGACATCGTCACGATCGGCGACGGACTGCAGGGTGAGTGCCCAGGCACCGTGGATCAGCGTTGCCAGGCCGAGTCGCTGCGCGGTGGCGAAGCGTTTCAGCGGTTCGGTCAGCGCGTCGAGGTCGGCAACCTCAATGCGCAGCGGCGTGACGGCCGGCGTGTTCGGATCGGGTGGCGGTAGCGGGGTTGGCTCACACTGCTCGAGCCGTGCGCGCCAGGCACGTGCCAGTGGTGCCTGATCCAGGGCCTGCTGCCAGTCGATCAGCGTTCGAAACGACGGCGCTGAGGCGATCGTGCTGTTGCTGATCGGGGCGTCGGCCAGCAGCGCCTTCAGCAGCAGCAGGCTCGACCAGCCGTCCAGAATGATGTGATGGAATCGCCAGTGCAGCTGATAGTGCTCGGCGCCGGTCCTGATGAGCGTTGATGACCAGAGGAAGTCCGCGTCGGGTTTGAGCGGTTGCTGCTGCCACTGCAACCGCAGCGCGGCGAGCTGCGCTGCCTGCTCTTCTGGAGGCATCTCGCGCCAGTCGAGCGTCTTGTGCGGCGGTTCCTGAAGCGCCTGGACGGCCTGCAGCGGTGATTCGAGGTCTTCCCAGACGATGGTCGTCCGGAGCGTCGCGCAGACCCGCAGCAGCTCGGCCCAGCGGGCCTCGAGCCGCGCGGCGAAGGACGTGTCCGGATCGAACAGATCGACCCGGCAGTGTACCTGGTAGGCGCTGGCATCGCGGTTTCTCAGGTAGTGACTGAGCATGCCGGCCTGCAGCGGCGTCAGCGGATAAACGTCGTCTACGTCAACCATGCCCGGAACGATCCTCGCTGCGCTGCTTGAGCGCGGCCAGCACCCGGGCGCGATCGCTTTCGCTGGCCGCTACCTGGGGCGCCGCTGGCGCCCGCTGCGCAGCGCGGCCCGCCGTCGAGCTCGCGAGCTCGGTGGCGAGCTCGGCAATGGTCGGATACTCGAACAGTTGCCGGGGCTCGAGGCTGAGCCCGTCGGCGGCAGCGGTGTCGACCAGCTGAATGGCCAGCACCGAGTCGCCACCAAGCTCAAAGAAATCCTCGTGGATACCAATCTGCGTCAGGCCGAAGCGGGCCCGCCAGAGTTCGGTCAGCGCACGCTCCAGATCGTTGCGTGGTGGCGTAGTGTCCTGCGCGGTCCTGCGCGTCGCCTGCGGCAGACCGGCGTAGTCGACCTTGCCGTTTGCGGTCAGCGGCAGCGCCGGGAGCCGGATGAAGTGCGTGGGCAGCATGTACGGCGGCAGGTGCTCGGCGAGCCAGTCGCGCAGCGCCCGGCTCGCCAGCTCTTCGCCAGCCGTGTAGAACGCGGTCAGGCTCTGCTCGCTGCCCCGGTCCTTCGGCTGGTAACCGATCTCGGCAAGGATTGCGCTGACCCGATCGACGTCGATCTGATCGTCGAGCTCCGCCATGGCGGCACTGCGCGTCTTGTGGCCCAGCCGGACGTCCCAGCTGTAGGGCAGAGCGTAGTTGTGATACCCGCGTTCCAGCTTGTGAACGTGAATGCCCGTGTCGTTGATCAGGCAGTTGGTGCTGCGGCCCGTGTCCTGTGGGCGGACCCAGGGCGCATAGTCGGCCAGGAAGCTGTACATCTCTGCGAGTTCGACATCGCAGTAGCGGAAGAAGTCGATGAACTCGATCTCGTCGAAGATACGATCGTCTTCGAAGATCTTCACCGGCAGCAACCGCGTTGGTGCATCCGGGATGCGGTGATACGCCTTGCGGGCTGCGGCTACCGTTGTGTCGATTGTTGCTGGATCAAACTGCTCGGCAGAGCACATGTCCACCAGCCGGGTTTCGAACAGCTGACCCCGCGCCAGGCCGGTGACGATACTGGGTATGCCCCGCTCGCGAGCCAGGTTCATGCTCAGCGTATAGATGGTTTTGAAGCAGCCGTTGCAGACGTTGCTGTAGCGGGCAAGGCTGTCGGCAAAGATCTCCGGCATGTGCTCCGTGGTGGCGAAGACATGATCGATGCCGAGGTGCTCGGTCACCCGACGGATGTTGGCCTTGGCGCCTTCGGAGATGTAGCCGTTGTCGAGGGTGAAGGTCAGGATATCCAGGTCCATGGCGGCAAGCTGGTACAGCACGTAGGTGCTGTCCTTGCCGCCGCTCAGCAGCATCAGACAGTCGTAGTCGCCCTGGCGCCGATCACGCAGCTGGCGGAACCGTGCTTCGAGCTCCGGCAGCGAGCGGAAGTACTGATCGAGTTCCTGGCGATAGCCCTCGAACGCGGTGCAGGTGCTGCAGATGCCGGCGGCATCGAAGCGGATCTCCGGATACCTCGAGGACAGGCCGCAGCTCTTGCAGAACGCTTCCGGTGCCTCGGTTTCCAGGCGGTTGAGCTGCACCGCGGCGGCGGTCACCTCCGGGTGGCTCATCAGCGTAGTGGTGATCTCGTCGAGTTCGATGCGCTGGCCGTGGAGCTTGACCTGCCGATCGTCACGGCCGAGAAACTCGAGCTCATCCTCGTCCAGCCAGCGTGCGAGGTCACCGGTTCGATAGAGCTGGCTCGTTGCGTCGAAGGGGCTTGGGACGAAG
>JBCDGJ010000055.1:0-28501 GCA_038757945.1 Pseudomonadota bacterium | reverse complement strand
GATCGAAGGAGTAGAACGCGTCGATAAAGGCCTCGGCGGTGGCCAGGTCCCCGGCGCGGTCCGGCACGGCCTCTGCTGCTGGTGGCGTTTCGGAGGTGGTTGGTGGGTTGTCGGTCGTCATGCTCGCTGAATCCTCCTGGGCGGTTGAATCCGGCTTCGAGCAGCCGCTGATGATCATCAGGAACACGCACAGTGCTGCCGGTCGGGTCAACGTTCGTAGTTTCATCATTCCTGGTCCTTGCTGGGTGCTCTGGCTACCGGTCGCTTTAGTCGTCCACCCGGTCCCGCGTGCCGGTGCGGCAGGTTCCGTACGGGCAGGTCGCCGCCTGGCGCCGCACCACTGGGTGAACGGGTGGGATGGATGCAATTACCGTGCTCGGGTGGTTCGTCACCGCTGCGCGAGCGGCGAACCAGAGCACCGATCCCCGTTGCGCCGCGCCCGACGTCCGGATTCGGCTCGAATTTTGCTCCGCTTCAACACCGCGCTGCTCGAGCAGTGCTCACGAGTGCGCTGTGCCGGAAGACGGCAGAGGAGGAGTAGGTCCATGAGTAATCCGGATATACCGACAGATTTTGCAGCCGCTCAGGCACAGGGGCTCAGCCAGGACGAACGGCTGGAGGCGCTGGCCGTCCGCTCGGCCCGCAATGAATCCCACAAGGTCTGGATCGAGCGGCTCCCGGCGGCCACCAGCCTGGGCTACGCCACCCCTCCGGCGGAGCCCGGGCCGCTCGCGGGGCTGACCTTTGCGATCAAGGACAACATCGATCTGGCGGGTGTGCCGACCACTGCAGCCTGTCCGGATTTCGCCTACACCCCGGACCGCTCCGCCACCGTCGTCCAGCGGCTCATGCAAGCCGGCGCCCTGCCACTCGGCAAGACCAACCTGGATCAGTTTGCGACCGGTCTTGTTGGCGTGCGATCGCCCTACGGTGAGTGCCGCAACGCGATCGATCCGCAGCGTATCTCCGGCGGCTCCAGCGCAGGCTCTGCAGTTGCCGTCGCGCTCGGCGAAGCAGACTTTGCGCTGGGGACGGATACCGCGGGTTCCGGACGTATTCCGGCGGCCTTTCAAGGGCTGGTCGGGCTGAAACCCTCCCGTGGACTGTTCCCGAACACCGGGGTTGTGCCAGCCTGTCGCTCGCTCGATTGCGTCACGACGATGACCCGAACGGTTGCTGACGCTGCGCTGCTGCTTACGGTCATGGCTGGCCCGGACGGGCTCGATCCAGCGTGCCGACAGCTACCACCGCGGTTCTTTCCGAACCCGCCGCGCGTCGGCGTGCCCGACACCAACCGGCTCGGTTTTGCCGACCCGGCCTGGGGACCCGCGCAGTTTGATCAGGCCCGGGCGCGGCTCGAAGCCATTGGCTGTACGGTGGTGCCGATCGACGTCGCGCCCTTCGTCGAGGCTGGCGCGCTGCTGTACGACGGCCCCTGGGTTGCGGAGCGCGCGGTGGTGGTCGGGGCCTTCATCGCAGCGAATCCAGAGTCGGTGCACCCGGTGACGCGCAGGATCATCGACGGGGCCTTGAGCTTTGACGCTCAGGCAGCGTTCCGGGGCTTCGATGCGTTGCGCACCCTTGCTGCCAAGGCGGCGGCCGTGTTCGAGACGGTCGATGCGGTCATGGTGCCGACCGCGGATCGGTTTCCAACCGTTGCTGAGGTCCTCGAGGATCCGATCGCCATCAATACGGCGCTCGGGCGCTTCACCAACTTCATGAACCTGCTCGACTACGCCGCGATTGCCGTGCCGGCTGCGGTCACCGAGGCCGGGCTGCCGTTCGGCGTGACCCTGTTTGCCGGCGCGGGGACCGATACCGCACTGCTCGAACTGGCTGCCCAGTTCACCGGCGAAACCTGGTCGGCAGCGCGGGGTTATCCACTGCTGCTGGCCGGTGCGCACATGGATGGGTTGCCGCTGAACCACCAGGTGCGCTCCCGCGGTGGGCGCCTGCTGCGCCGCTGCCGGACCGCGCCCGGCTATCGCATCTTCGCGCTGCCCGGCGGACCGCCGGAACGTCCGGCGCTCGTCGCCGACAGCAGCAGCGATGCCAGCATCGAAGTCGAGCTCTGGGACCTGCCGCCCGAAACCGTTGGCAGCTTTCTCGCCGGCATTCCCGCGCCGCTCGGCCTCGGCAAGGTTCAGCTCGATGACGGCAGCGAGGTTGTCGGGTTCATTGGCGCAGCCGGCTGCGAGCAGGGTGCGAGGGACGTGACGGTGCACGGCGGCTGGCGGGGCTGGCTGGCGGCGCGTGAGGCCGGAACCTGACGTTGATCGGCCTGGCATGGACCCTGCGTGGTCGATCGGTCAGGACGCTCAACGGCGTGGGGAACAGGGGGATGCATGAGCGACGGTAGAGTCTTCGCCACCGATGGCACGTCAGCGCCTGCAGTAGATGAAGGGCTGCAGCCTGGGAACGGCTACCAGCTGCCGGCGGCGGCCTACTTTGAGCAGGACTGGTTTCGGCGCGAGCAGCGGCAGCTGTTTCGGCGCAGCTGGAACTTCGTCTGCGAAACCCGGGACCTGGCCAGCCCCGGTGCCTTCGTGACGGCGGACGTTGGTGGCAGCCCGGTGGTCGTGGTCCGGGGGGAGGACCAGGTGCTGCGTGCGTTCCACAACGTCTGCCGACATCGAGGCGCCCGGTTGCTCGATGAGCGGGGACAGTGTTCGGCACTGATCTGCCCCTATCACCGCTGGCAGTACGGGCTCGATGGACAGCTGACCAACGTTCCGCAGCAGGCGGAGCAGCTGCCTCTGCTCGATCGGGACCGCTGGGGCCTGCTGCCGGTGGCCGTGGCCGAATGGCTCGGGCTGGTGTTCGTGAATCCGGACGGCGCGGCGCCCGCATTCGAGACCTGGATCGCCGGGATGCCGACGTTTGTTGCTGACTATGAGCCCGCGCGCCTCGAGGTGCTGACCGAAGGTGTGTTCGAGTTTGCCGCCAACTGGAAGTTCTACGTCGAGAACCACGTCGACTGGTACCACCTGTGGTACACGCACCCGCAGACGCTGCGAATGTGGGATCACCACGAAGGGCAGATGCATCAGACCGGCGCGCACTGGGTTTCCTTTGAGCCGCCACGCTCTGGGCACCCCGCCATGACGCCGGAGCTCCTGCCGATCGCCGGGCTGCAGGAGCGGCAGCGCCAGAATGGCGCACACCTGCTGTTTCCGAATCTAACGCTCTTTACCGGTGCGACTTATTTCGCGACCGGGCTGGTGACGCCGCTTGCCCCAGACCGGACCCAGATGCGCTTTCGTGCCCTCATTGAGCCCGGGCAAACGAAAACGCCCGAACTGGCGCAGAACATGCTTCGAGCTTTTCAGGAGATTACGGAGATCGAGGATGCGGGCATGACGGAACGGCTCCAGGCCGCCGTCCAGTCCGATGCCTTCGCGGTCGGGCCCATGACGCTCGGTCATGAGGCACCGATTGCCCGTTTTCACGATGAATACCTGGCAGTGTTCAACCGTTGAGCATTGCACCAAAAACGTGCGCACAAAGCTGGGGCGCACTCTAAAGCAACAGATCTGACTACTGGCCCGCCGCCGAGCGGGCGCTGACCAAGGACACTCGACCCATGCGTGCATTTCAAAGCGTCGCTGCCGTGCTGCTCAGCCTGGCGCTCTCCTTAGGCCTTCTTCTGGCGGCACCTGCCCGGGCAGCCGAAGAGAAACCGAAGTTCACCCTGGCATGGTCCATCTACGTGGGTTGGATGCCTTGGGAGTACGCCGCGGCAAAAGGCATCGTCGATCGCTGGGCCGATCGTTATGGCATCGAGATCGAGATCGTGCAGGTGAACGATTACATCGAGTCCGTTAATCAGTACACGGCGGGCCAGTTCGATGCGGTCACCGCCACCAACATGGACATCCTGACCATTGCCGCGGCCAGCGGGGTCGACAGCACAGCGCTCATCGTCGGCGATTACTCGAACGGGAACGACGCGGTGGTGCTGCGCAACAGCTCGGAGCTCGCGGCGATCAAGGGACAGCGCGTCCACCTGGTCGAGCTCTCGGTGTCCCACTACCTGCTCGCTCGGGCGCTTGATTCGGTTGGCCTGTCGGAGCGCGACATCACGCTCGTCAACACGGCTGATGCGGACATGGTCAGTGCCTGGGCGGGCACCGGTGTCCCGGCGGTGGTGACCTGGAATCCGATGCTCACCGAGATTCGCGATATGCCGACGGCTTCCTCGGTCTTCGACTCGAGCCAGATTCCCGGCGAGATACTTGATCTGACGATCGTCAAGACCGAGACGCTGGCTGCCCATCCGGAGCTCGGACACGCGCTGGCCGGGGCCTGGTACGAGACCATTGCGCTGATGTTCGATGAGCAGCAGGGCACGGCTGCGCAAACCCACATGGCAACCGCTTCCGGCACCAATCTCGCCAGTTACCAGCGACAGCTGAGCACCACGTTTCTATTCGACGAGCCGGAAGAAGGCGTTGCCTTCGTGACCAGCAACGCGCCGCGCCTGACCATGGAACGAGTGGCCAGCTTCTCCTGGGACAAAGGCCTGCTCGGTCCGATGGCGCCGGACCCGGGATTTGTCGGCATCGAGTTTGCGGATGGCTCGGTCTGGGGGGACAGCAGCAACGTCCAGCTTCGTTTTACCGACCGCTTCATGCGCGAAGCTGGCAAGCCGGCCACACCCTGATCTGGGCCGGCCCGGAGGTACGAATCGTTCTAGACCGATGACGCGGTTAGTCAATCTGAAGCCGGGGCGTTCGCTGGCGGCGGTGCTCACGGTGCTGCCGTTCCTGGCGCTGCTGCTGCTGTATCAGCTGGCATCCAGCGAGAGGCTTGCGGATAACCCGCAGGATCGGCTGCTGCCGGCCTTCGGGACGATGGTTGATGCCATGGAACGTATGGCTCTGACCGAGGACCGTCGCACCGGAGAGGTCCTGTTCTGGGCCGACACGCTCGCGAGCCTGCAACGCCTCGCTGCTGGCGTTGGAACGGGCGCGCTGCTCGGTTTGGTGTTTGGCCTGCTCAGCGGCTATCTGCCCATGGCGCGGGCCGCGCTGTCGCCCTTTCTTGCAGCGGTGGCGATGGTGCCGCCGTTGGCCCTGCTGCCGATCCTGTTCATTGCCCTTGGCATGGATGAGCTTTCGAAGGTTGCGCTCATCGCCATTGGGGTGGGGCCCTTCATCGCGCGGGACATTGAAGCGCGCATTCGCGAGCTCCCGATGGAAGAGCTGATCAAGGCGCAGACCCTCGGGGCCGGAACCTGGCGCACCCTGTGGCGGGTGGTGCTGCCGCAGATGATGCCCCGGCTGCTCGATGCGATTCGACTGTCCCTCGGCGCGGCCTGGCTCTTTCTGATCGCGGCAGAAGCAATTGCTGCCACCGAAGGCCTCGGCTATCGGATCTTCCTGGTCCGGCGCTACCTGGCGATGGACATCATCCTGCCCTATGTCGTGTGGATCACGCTGCTGGCCTGGCTCACGGATTTCCTGCTGCGGCGCCTGAACCGGCTGCTGTTTCCCTGGCAGGCCATTCGCGACGACGCGGAGGCCGGGACGTGAGTGCGCTCAAGCTCGAAGGGCTGCGCAAGTGCTACGGCGAGACCGTTGTGCTTGAGAACATCGATCTCGAGCTGGCCTCGGGCGAGTTCTGCACCATCGTCGGCGCCAGCGGTTGCGGCAAGAGCACGCTGCTGAAGATGCTGCTCGGGCAGGAGGCTCCCACAACCGGGCGTCTGCTGCTTGATGGTGAACCGCTGCCGGCCGAACCGTCGCCAGAGCGGGGCATCGTCTACCAGCGCTACTCGGTATTCCGGCACATGACCGTGCTCGAGAATGTCTGCTTCGGCCTCGGCCTGCGCGACGGCGATCGCCTGTTCGGTTACTGCTTTGGCAGCACGCGGCGGGCCGTGCGTGAGCGTGGCCGCACGCTGCTGGCGGCCGTCGGGCTGAGCGAAGCTGCGGATCGCTATCCGTCGCAGCTGTCCGGCGGCATGCAGCAGCGGCTTGCGCTGGCACAGGCGATTGCTCGTAAGCCGCCCCTGCTGCTGCTCGATGAGCCCTTCGGTGCGCTCGATCCCGGCAACCGCAGCGCCATGCACTCGCTGTTGCTGGAGCTGTGGGAAGACGCGCGGATGACCGTGGTCATGGTGACCCACGATCTGCCGGAGGCGTTCAGCCTGGGCACCCGCATGCTGGTGCTGGACCGGCCGGAGACTGCCGACGATCGCCGGGAGGGGGCTCGAATCACCTACGATCTGTCCCTGCGGCGGACACCGGCCCCCCCTGATGCTGCAACCGATGCCCCGGTGGAGAGCACGCCATGAAGCGGATACTGATTGCCAACCGCGGCGCCATTGCCACGCGCCTGCAGCGGACTTTCAGGCATCTGAACATCGACAGCGTGTGCGTGTTTGCCGAGGCGGATCGCGGTTCGCTGCACGTCTCCCAGGCCGACCATGCTGTGGGTCTGGGCGAAGGCGGATCGGCGGAAACGTACCTCAATGCCGACAAGCTGCTCTCGATCGCGCAGCAGTACCAGGTGGATGCGATCCACCCAGGTTATGGCTTTCTGTCCGAGAATCCCGGCTTCGCTGCGGCGACGGAAGCCGCTGGGATCACCTTCCTCGGTCCAACCGCGGCCCAGATCGAAGCGTTCGGGCTGAAGCATGAGGCGCGTCGGCTCGCCATCGAGGCAGGTGTACCGCTGCTTGCAGGTTCGGAGCTCCTGACATCCGCCGAGGATGCCGTCGACACGGCGGCAGCGATCGGCTGGCCGGTCATGCTGAAGAGCAGTGCCGGAGGCGGTGGCATCGGCATGCGCGCCTGTCACGATGCCGAAGCGCTGCGAGCGGCCTATGAGGGTGTGGCCGCGCAGGCTGCCAGCAGCTTTGGTGACAGCCGGCTGTTTCTGGAGCGGTTCGTTGAGTCCGCGCGGCACGTCGAAGTGCAGGTGTTCGGCGATGGCGCAGGCACGGTCGCCGTGCTCGGTGATCGTGATTGTTCCATGCAGCGCCGGAATCAGAAGATCATTGAAGAGGCGCCGGCGCCGGCGTTGCCGGACGACGTCAGATCAGCCATGCACGAGGCAGCGCGCCGCCTTATGGCGCTGGTGTCTTACCGATCGGCGGGCACGGTCGAGTTTCTCTATGACAGCGACCGCCAGGATTTCCACTTTCTCGAGGTAAACGCGCGGCTGCAGGTTGAGCACGGCGTCACCGAGCTGGTGACCGGCGTTGATCTGGTCGAATGGATGGTTCGGCTCGGCCGCGGTGAAACAGGCTTCCTCACGGAGCCGGCCGTTCGGGGCAGTGCCATTCAGGTTCGTCTGTATGCGGAGGACCCGGAGCGGAACTTCCGCCCCGCGCCCGGGTTGCTGACCGGCTTCCGGCTGCCGGAGTCGAAGCCGCCACTGCGGGTAGACGCCTGGCCCGAGGTCGGCGTCACGGTGCCCGCGGCCTACGATCCGATGCTCGCGAAGATCATCGCCAGCGGCGCCGACCGGGAAGAAGCCCGCGCACGGCTGCAGCAGGCCCTGGCGGCCGCCAGGGTCGATGGCGTCGAGACCAATCTGGCATTTCTGCGTGCTGCTCTCGAGCTGCCGGAGTTCATCGCCGCGGAGCAGACGACGAACAGCACCCGGCACGTGCAGCTGCAGTCGGCCACCTTTGAGGTGCTGGCTCCCGGGACGCTGACCAGCGTACAGGACGTCGACGGTCGTCTCGGCTACTGGCACGTGGGGGTACCCCCATCCGGCGCCTTCGACAGTCGTGCATTGACGCGCGCAAACCGGTTGCTCGGCAACTCGGACAATAGCGCCGGCCTCGAGATGCTGGTGCGGGGACCGACGCTGCGCTTTGCGCGTGCTGCACGCCTGGTGCTCTGTGGCGCGCTGACCGAGGCGACCGTGGACGGCGCGGCGGTTGCGCATGATCAACCGTTTACCGTTGGCGTTGGGCAGACGCTGGATGTGGGTGGGGTCGCTGCCGATGACATCGGCCTGCGAGCCTATCTGGCGATTGCCGGCGGGATCGACGTGCCCGAGGTGCTGGGCAGCCGCGCAACCTTTGATCTGGGCGTGTTCGGCGGCCATGCGGGCCGCCATCTGCGGTCCGGCGACGTGTTGCCCATCGGCGACGCACAGCCGGCAGCAGATGCGCTGGCGCCCCCGACCCTCGACCTCTCTGAGCGGCTGGTGCTGCACGTGGTGCAGGGCCCGCACATTGCTCCGGACTTTCTCGAGGCCTCCTATCTCGACAGCTTTTACGACACCGAGTGGACCATTCACTACAACTCGTCCCGCACGGGCATTCGCCTGGAGGGGCCGAAACCGGACTGGGCCCGGGCTGATGGCGGCGATGCAGGCCTGCATCCGTCGAACGTGCACGACAACGCTTACGCGTTTGGCGCCATCGATTTCACCGGTGACATGCCGATCATTCTCGGGCCGGATGGTCCGAGCCTCGGGGGCTTCGTCTGCCCGGCTGCCATCGCGGCGGCGGACCGCTGGAAGCTCGGACAGCTCCGTCCCGGCGATCGGATCCGCTTCCAGCCGGTGACGCTCGCGTCGGCGCGCGCGCTGCTGGACCAGGCAACGGCCGCGACCGGCCCGACTGCTGCTGCGGAGCGTCTGCCGCGCGCGCCCTGGCGCGAGAGCGCCGATGCCGTCGTGCTGACGCGGGACAGCGCCCGGGACGTGGTGCTGCGAGCGGCTGGCGACAGCTTCCTGCTGCTGGAGTTCGGGCCGGCCGTACTCGATCTTGAGTCGCGGCTGCGCGTCGAAGCACTGCAGCGCTGGCTGGAAGCAGACGGCAACCCGCTGATTCACGAGCTGACGCCGGGAGTGCGGTCCCTGCAGTTCCGGGTGGCGCCTGGCGCCGATCGCGCGGCGCTGCTGCGGCTGATCGAGTCCGGGCTCGACGCCATCGGCGACGCGCAGGCCATTACCGTGCCCAGCCGCATCGTGCACCTGCCGCTGGCCTGGGACGATTCGGCAACGCAGGAAGCGACGGCCCGCTACATGCAGTCCGTGCGCCCGGATGCGCCCTGGTGCCCGCGCAACCTCGAGTTCATCCGCCGCATGAACGGTCTTGCCGACGAGGCGGAAGTAAAGCGGATCGTGTTCGATGCCAGCTATCTCGTGCTTGGGTTGGGGGATGTCTACCTGGGTGCGCCGGTGGCAACGCCGATCGATCCCCGGCACCGGCTGGTGACCACCAAGTACAACCCGGCGCGGACCTGGACGCCGGAAAATGCGGTCGGGATCGGTGGGGCTTACCTGTGCATTTACGGCATGGAAGGACCGGGCGGTTACCAGTTCGTGGGCCGGACCATCCAGGTCTGGAACCGCTACCGCAATGACGGTGCCTTCGCGCGTCCCTGGCTGCTCCGTGGGTTCGACCAGCTGCGGTTCTATGAGGTGTCCGAGGAAGAGCTGCTCGAGCTGCGGCGGGACTTCCCCCTTGGCCGCGTGCCGTTGAAGATCGAGCCCGCGGAGTTTTCCATGGCCGAGCATACGGCGTTTCTGGCCCGCGAAGCGGCGTCCATCGAGCAGTTCCGGCAGCAGCAGCAGGCTGCGTTTGCTGCAGAGCGTGAGCGCTGGACCGCGCAGGGGTATGACCCGACGAGCGCGCCGGTGCCGCCGGCCGCGGAGATGCTCGACGACGATGCCGATGGCGCCGTGGCAGAGAGCCTGGTTGCGGGGTCGGTATGGAAGGTCCTGCTGGAAGTCGGTGCGCTGGTGCAAGCTGGCGATGTGATCATGGTGATCGAATCGATGAAGACCGAAATCCCGGTCGTGGCGCGGGACGCCGGCACGGTCAAGCGGTTGCTGGTGACCGAGGGCACTCCGGTCGAGGCGGGGCAGGCGGTGGTGCTGATCGAGCCGGTAACCGCCTGAGCCGCAACCGTCATCACTCTCCTGGCAGGGGATGAGGTCATTCGGGCTGTGACTCACACGGCCCCGCCGCTCCGACAACCCTGGGAATCTGCTTTGTCTATCGGCTAGCAGTCTGGTTGCCCGCCTGAGGGCTGGGCATCGCGTACGGTGATCAGTCCCTGTTCGATGCCGACGTAGACGGCGCTCGAGCGGTCGTGGACGCCCAGTTTCCGGTACAGCGATTTGATGTAGTCGGGGACGGTGTGTCGGGAGACCGCCAGCTGGTCGGCGATCTGGTGGTACTTCAGGCCTTCGGCCAGCGCCTGCAGCGTTTCCTGCTCGCGGTTGGTGAGCGCAACCTGGCGTCGGCCGGTGCTGCGCAGCCGTTTAAGAAAGTGTCGCGTGACCGAAGGGCTGATGGGGTTGCCATCAGAAAGTACTGCGCACATGGCATCGATGAGGTTCGGATCCTGCTTGACGAAGTAGCCGTCAGCACCCGCATGCAGCGCTTCGAGCACTGACCGCTCGTCTTCAAACACCGTCATCATCAGCGTCTTTTTCTGATGGTCGGTGCTGTTGAGCTCCCGGATCAGCTCAATGCCGGAGCCATCCGGTAGCCGCTTGTCGGTAAACAGGAGATCGTAGGCATCGAACAGTTGGGCACGGGCCTCGTCTAACGTGGTGGCAACTCCGTGGACGCGCAGGCCGCTGTGCGCGTCCACGAGTCGAACGATCTCTTTCAGCAGGACGGGTTCGTCCTCCACCAGCAGTACGGTGGCGACGCGGTTGGTGCTGCTACTGCTGGAGAGGGAGGGACGCATACACCTTGGTTCCTGCGCTGTTGCTCTGAATGCGGAAATTACCGCCGATTTCCCGGCAGCGTTCCGTCATGTTACCGATGCCGCGGCCGGTGGGTGCACCTGCGTAGCCGTGACCGTCATCAACGATGCTTAAGTTCAGTTGGCCCTGATCGACCTCGATCGTAACCGCGATCCGGCTGGCATCCGCGTGGCGGACGACATTGCTCGTTGCTTCCTGGAGCACGCGGATCACTGACAGCACCCAGCTGGCCGAAACATCGAGATTGAGGTCCGCTTCCCGGGCGGCGATGTGCACGTGGATGCCGTGCTGTTCGAGCCACGGCTGCACCCGGCTCTGAAAGTTCCGAAGCGTCGTGCCGAGATTGAGCACGCTGTCCGAGTCGATGGTATCGATGATGGCACGCAGATCGATGAGGCTTTCTTCGAGATGCGTCGCAAACTCGCGGAAGTCGTTTTCGCTCAGGTCGTCGCGCCTGGCCATATACAGCATGCCAGCCAGTTTGCCACCAACCCCGTCGTGCACCTCGCGCATGATCCGGTGACGTTCGGAGAGAATCAGGGCTTCTTCTTTGGCGGCTGAGAGTTCTTCGTACGCACGGGCCATGCTGGCCCTGGCGCTGTCGATCTCGTCAGCAAGCTCGCGGTTGTACGAGTTCGCCCGGTTGAGCGCATGGCTGAAGCGCTGGCCGGCGATGAGGCAGAAGGCAAGCACCACCAGCAGCGGTGACAGGTTGGAGAGCTGGGCCAGCAGAAAGTTGCCGGACAGCGTTACGGCCACGTCGTGGAGCACGAACAGAAAAGCCGTCACGAAGAGCACGAACGACCACATCTTGACCAGGTGCCAGCCGGAGCGGAAGTAGCGATACAGCTGAACCATGGTTGCCGCGCCGAACAGGATGGCCGAGATCCGCAGCGACTGGTTGCCGAGCTGCCCACCGGTTTTGGGATCGAGCACGGAGGACCCATAGACCGCAACGGCCCAGAGGAGTACGGCCGCAAGCAGCCACCAGTCGCGGCGGTCCGCCACGGGGCCGGTGATTCGGCGCGAAAACGCCAGGATTACCGCCAGCGAACCGAAGCTGCCGGCAAAGTAGATCAGCTCCCGGAACACCGAGCTCTCGATATCGGTCCATAGGAAGTAGTAGCTGCGCAGCCCGGCGAACAGCGTGATCAGTACGAACCATCCGAAGATCGGATCGCGGCCACCCAGCCAGAACACGATCAGCGACAGCAGCCCGAGCATGAGGTAGATGCCGATGGCCAGCATCGGCAGGGTATTCGACAGGTAGTCCTGGACGGCAAACGGTCCGCGCAGGTCTTCCTCGAGGCCGATGTAGAAGTGGCCGAGCAGGTGGAAGCGACGCGGCTCGTTGGTGAGAACAAAGTCCAGCTGGTTCGAGCCCGGGCGTAGCAGCGGGGCCGGCAGCCGGGTCATCCGGGGCACAAAATGAATGTCCACTGGCTGCTCGAGGCGGCCGTAGTCCTCAATTGGCGTGCCGTTCAGGATGACCCGCACCGTGCCCACGAAGCGCGGCACGTAGACGGCCATCTGCCCGTCGACCGCCTGAAACTCGCTGCGGAAGTAGTCGTAGCACGGCTCCCATTCCACCGAGCACTGCCGGCGGGGCAGAACGAGCGGGGTCCAGTCTGCAGGCCGTGGCACGTCGCGCAGCGTAAGCCACTTCTGTGCCTGGACGTCGGTAACCGGCGAGACCCCAGGGGCGTAGTTCAGCCCGGCATACAGTGCGGTGACGAGGCCGGCCGCGAACAGAACCGACACCAGCGTGTTGATCGTGCGCCAGAGGACAGTTTCATCAGCGACGGTCGCGTCCATCGCTGCAGCATACCGAGCATCTGCCGGCGTGCGTAACCCATGACTATGGGGTGGCTGCTAGCGCAGGATGCTCAGGCTGACCAGGGTGCCCTGCGGGTGGAGGAGCACCTCGCAGCGGTCTGGCAGTGCGCGGCGGGTGACCAGCTGCCCATCGACCCGGGTGCCGTTGCGGCTGCCCAGGTCTTCGATCTGCCAGATGCCGCCTTCGAAAAAGACCCGCGCGTGGTGTCGGCTGACCAGCGGATCGTCGAGTTGTATGTCGCATTCCGAATCGCGACCCAGCACGAAGCTGTCTCTGAACGCGGCGTCCTGGTGCCCCTCGGCGTTCTGCCAGGTTGCCGTCAGCCGCGCTGCTTCCGGCGCCAGCTGGGTGGTTGAGGAAGAGACTGGGTCGAGCGGGGCGTCTTTGTGAATGCCCTGCTCGGTCAGCTCATAGATCCAGGCCAGGACTACGGCGACAGGAAAGCCCAGCGCCATCAGGATGACAAAGGTTCTGACGCTCCAGTCCGGCAGCTCGAACGCCGGGAACAGTTCTGCCGCGCCAAGCGAGGCCCCCCAGGCAGTGACCAGGTACAGGCTACCGACGTGAAACACCTTCCGCCGGCGCAGCTCCTGATAAAAGTTGGTGACTTTCTTCTTCACGACTGCTGCTGAAAAAACTGGTCGATTTCGGCCCCGGAAGGTTCAAATATAGCAGGTCCCCAATTCTCTTGTGCAGGGTGTACTTGTGAGCAGAATGCTCTGCAGGGGTGGTTGGAGGCCGGGCGCAGATCCTGAGCCACGCGATTCCGGCTGCTGCCGGTGACCGGTACAAAGCCTTGCAGTCAGGCTCGGGTGCAGCTGTACTGAGCCTCGAACTGACGCAGGTGATTGCAATGGCACGGATGGGAGTGGTCCTGCTGCTGGGCCTCTGGGCAGCGCTCGCCCGGGGCGGCACCGCCGCTCCGCTGCTGTTTGACCGCATCAACGCCGAGCCGCTCCGCGTCGAGCTGGCGGCACCCCTGCAGGCCATTGCTCGCGATTCGGATCCAGAGCCCGAGAGCCGCCCGGGCACACTGACGCTGTTGGATTCCGAAGAACGCTTTGCCGTGGCGCTCAAGCCCCGGGGCAAGTCGCGACGCAAGCGCAGCAACTGCAGCTTTCCGCCGCTGTGGGTCGAAATGAAGAAGGCGGACGTTAAGGGTACGTCGCTGGCCGGCCATCATCGCCGCAAGCTCGTGACGCACTGCGAAGCGCTGACGCGCCGTGGCCGCGATTCCTCCAAGGTCTGGATCGAAATGCTGGCGTATCGCGCCCTCAACCTGCTGACCGACTACAGTTTTCGCGTTCAGCCGCTGCGCATTACCTACCGCGACACGGCCCGGCCCGAAAAGACCTTCGACCATCCGGGCTTTCTGATCGAACACAAGCGGGAGCTTGCGCGCCGGCTCGATCTGCGCCCGGTGGATGGCAACCGGCTCAGCTTATCGACCCTTGCGCCAACGCACGCGAGCCTGGTCACGCTGTTCAATCTGCTGATCGGCAACGCCGACTTCTCTATCCTCCAGGGGCCACCGGGGGATGACTGTTGTCACAACAGCGTTCCGCTGATGGCTGCCGACGGCAGCACTTACTCGATCATCTACGACTTCGACAACACCGGACTGGTGAACCCACGGTACGCCATGCCGTCGGAAGCGCTGCGCATGCGATCGGTGAAAAAGCGGGTGTACCGCGGTTACTGTCGCCACAATCCCGAGCTGGCCGCCAATCTCGCCGCGTTTGCAGGCCGGCAGGCAGCCATCGAAGCCCTGTTCAGCGAACATCCGGAGATCAGCCGTGCGGAGAAGAAGCGCATCGGTCGGTACCTGCAACAGTTCTTCAACACCTACACGCTCGATCTGAGCCAACGGTCGCGGTTGGAGCGCGCCTGTCTCGGATAGCGCTACGCACTATTGTGATGGCTGTTGAGCCCTGCTGCGGTGCTGCCTCAGCCTTCGAGCCAGTCGCCCAGGAGCGTCGCGACCCGGGGGTGGATCAGATAGCCGAGGCTGCAGTGCGGGTCGGAGCGTCCGTAGCGGACCGCGAGGTTGTAGATCAGGTGGTCTTCGATGGCACTCAGGCGCTGGGCCTTGAGCATCGCGTAGAAATCGTTCAATACCGTTTCGTCGTGGCAGACGGCATCGTCCTCGGCGGCAACGTTGTGCCAGAAGGTCAGGTTGCCCGGATAGCGCTGCTGGTGCGGCTCTCGCCGCCCCAGCAGGCGGGCCCGTACGCTGTCATCGGACAGCGGAGAACCCAGGGTCAGCAGAGTGTGCAACCGGCCGGTCTCCTGGTACCGTGCTTCGTGGGACAGGCGCCACAGACAATCGTAGGCAATCACGGCACCGAAACCATGAGCGATCAGCAGCACCGAACGCTTGGCCTCGAGCAGTGGTGCCAGCAGCGCAAGCAGACGCTCCTGCACGGCGCCGGCGTAGCTGGCCTCGGCGCCCCAGTAGGCGGCGCTTTCCGGAAGCCGCCGCTTGAGCGATGCCCGGTCGAGGCCGACGCCGCGCGCGAGCGGTGCCCCCACGTCGGCAAGAAACTCTTTCAGGGCGGATTTCCCCGGCAGCTGATCGTACTCCCGGCGGCGGAAGCGGCGCGGCTTGTCGAGTGCGGCGAGGTTTTTGAAAGCGTTTGTCAGATCGGCCAGATCCAGCTGCGCGTCGTAGGCCTCCTTGCGCTCCAGCGGGTAGGCATCGGCATAGAACGCCATCTGCAGGTCGACGGCCTCCAGCGCGGGTGCCAGCGCCGGCCGATCCCGGCGCAGGCCGGCCAGCAGGGCATCGCGCCACAGCTGCTCGAGGGCGTGCGCCTCGGGCTGTGGACCCTGCCCGTGGATCAGTACGATGCTCTTGTTAATAGATGCGCTCATAGATGCTCAGTTTGCCGGCCCCTTTGCCGCCCTCGTCGGCGATCGCAACGCGGCCGTCCCCGAGCAGCGTGATGCCTTCAGCCTGGCGATGCTTGCCGCGCTTCGGCAGCTCGCCGGCGTGCCGGAGCGTGCCGGCCCGATCGAAGACGGCGAATGCCCGCTGTTTGGCGGCAATGATGATGATCTCGCTGCCATCGGCGGTAAACGCCACACCGGATGGATTAAACCTGCGGAGCTCGAGGGCATCGAACAGTGCGCGCAGATCAAAACCCAGATCCGCGCTGCCGTCCCGTTCGCCGCTCTCGGCATCCACCGCGCGCAGACGCAGCTGATCACGCTTCGTCCCGTCACGATGTTTCTTGCAGAGCAGCAGCAGCCGGTTGCTGTGCGGGTCCAGTGCCAGTCCCTCTATCTCGCAGTCGCGGCCGAAGCCGGTTGCGATCTGCTGGTAACGATTGCCGTCGCTCCACAGCAGGGTCCCGTCGCTCTGCACCAGCCAGGTCCTCTGGCCGATGCGCTCGATGCCCTCAAAATCGCCGGCCAGCGGCGGGTCGCCAATTGCCAGCCAGGGCTCGACGGTGCCCTGCTCGAGGCTGATCTCGAAGACGAGTGCCTGCTCATCAGCAACCGCCAGCACGCTGCCGCTCTCGGTCAGGGCCAACCCCGATACCTCCCGTAGCGCAGGCGGCAGCCCGAGTTGAATGGTCGACGGGGTCTGGTTTGCTGTTCTGGCCGGCGGTTCCCGCGCTTCGCAGCTCAGGTTCAGGCAGGCCAACACCAATGCGGTCAGGCGTGGCCCTGTCGCGTAGCGCTTACTGCAGCTCATCATCGTCAACGCCGCGGCCGGTCAGGAACGCGAAGAAAGGCGTCGTCAGATCAGCGCCGTAATTGATACGCCAGAGAATGAGGTTGATGTAGACGAAGGCGACGCTGACGACGAAGGACACGCCGAGTGCGCCGACGCCGGCGCCCAGCCCGACGGCGATGGCCGTAAAGATGTAGAGCGCGTAAGCCGGCTCGGTCAGGGTGAAGCGGAACCGGACGGCGGCAACGATTCCGGCCAGGCTGAAGGCCAACGCGAGGGAGTTCTGAACGATGACTGCGATGCCGGCAACAACCACCGGCAGCACGATGACGGTCTGCACGAACGAGCGGTCGATCTGCTTGCGTCGGGTGGTCATGAAGTAAACCCAGGAGGTGGGCAGCATCAGCAGCACGGCACCGCTAATGGCCAGTGCCAGCGTGAGCGCGTCAAAACCCTGGAAGAAGGGATCGGTGCGGAAGTCGGTAATCACGTCGAGCCGGCCGGTGCCGCTTTCTGACAGCGCATCCAGCCCGCCGAAGGGCAGCACCGAGTTCAGCCCGGGAAACCAGCTCACCGCCAGCCACACCAGCGCGATGAGCAGGCCGTAGTAGCCGGAGATCAGTATCAGGGGACCCATGAAGTGGCTCGAGGTCCTCATGAACCGGGGGCTCCGGGCCAGCGCAGGTCTGCGTCAAGACGCAGGCCTGCCTCGACGACGTCGCTGCCACGCAGCAGCGATGCCCTTAGCGTTGCCTCATCGATGCGGATACCGGTGCCTGCAGCAGCCGCGCGACGCGCGGTGATCAGATCTTCGACCGCGCGCTCGAGCAGCGCCTGCGCTGCGCCGCTGCGATCCACCGCATCGGCGGCGTGCGTGTCCAGGTGAAAGCTGTTGCCCGGCTCCACAAGGTTCAGCCGGATGCCCGTGCTGTCGAACTCCGGCGGTCGCAAGCTGACCTGGTCCGTATCGAGGGCGGCGACGACGACGCCGCTGCGGCCGATCGCCTGAATCCGGCGTTCGCCACCGAGGATCACCAGCCCCGATTCCTCGCAGAGCCCGAAGCCGTAGCGATGCCGCTGGGTTGCGCAGGCGACCAGCAGGCGCCCGAGGCGATGGCGGCTGAGGAAGTTCTGATCCACCAGGCCGAAGGACGTCAGCCCGATCCCCTGCTCGACGATGACGCCGGAGAAACCGGCGTCTTCCGACGAGCCGTAGCGTAGCGCCTGTTCGCTGTTGCCTTCCGCGATCATGCGGTGAGCGAACGCGCTGGCAGCCGCCGCAACGCCGATCAGGGGCACGCCACGCTCGTAGGCACTGACGATGGTATGCAGGATCGGCGTGGCTTCTGCACAGTGCAGGAGCGTTTCCGTGAGGCGGCGCTGATCGCCACCGGTAAACAGCAGGCTGCCCATTTCGCCGATCCGCTTCTGCAGCCCCCGGTCGCGGCTGGCCCGTTCCACGTTGGAAAGCCGGATGTCGAACACCTCGGCGCGACGGCCCAGACCTTCGAGCCAGCTCTGGAACTCGGTTGCACGCTGCAGCGGCTCGCCGGAGGCCGTAGGAAAGATACCGATGGGCTCCTTCAGCTCGGTGAGCAGGTCGCCCAGATGCTCCGGTGTCCAGGTTAGTGGCGAATTGCCGAGCAGCACCAGCCGGGCCCCGGGTACCGGGTCCGGTGGCAGCACGGTCGCCGTTTCGCCACGCCACTGGTGCTCCGGCAGCCGGCATGAGCGCAGATGCAGGTCGAAGTTGAGCGCGGAGTAGCGGATCTCGCCGTTGCGCCGGGCGCGCAGGTTGCGCGACCGGATCGGTACCCGCTCGAGCTCCAGGCACAGCTGCCGTTCCACCCCGGGGTGATAAGCCAACGCGCTGTCGCGGCGGTAGTGGACCGGATCGCCCTCGACCAGGCGCAGCATGAGGTCGTGTAGCGCGTAGCTGGAAAACGCGTGTCGGCGCACCGGTGCGGGCCGGCGGTAGGAGGCCCGGGAGACCCGCACGCGGCGTTTGTCTGCGGCGGGAATAGGCTTGCCGCGCAGCAGATCGACGCTGTCGCCGTCGTCCAGATAGGACAAGCGCGCGCCGTAGACATCGTAGCCCTGGTGGTCGTAGCGGGCTTTGCGGAGGTCCAGCAGGACCACGCCGGTCTCGCCGACAACCGTGCCGCGATTGCCCTCAACGATCAGGGCGCTGTTTTCGTCGATCCCGTATGCCAGCGTCTGCTCGAGCTCGCGACAGGCTGCGAGCAGGCGACCCAGACGGCCGCGGTGCAGAAAATGCTGATCGACCAGGCCATGGCGAAAGAACCCGAGCCCGCGGGCCAGCCGGAAGCCGTCTTCGTCTTCAGCTGCGGTAGTCGGCCCGACGGCGAGCGCGTCCAGCGAGGTGCCACTTTCGATCATGGGGCCGGACATGATGGCAGCGCCGGCGGAGGTGCCGGCAATGAGCCCGCCCTGCGCGTGGCAGCGACGGATACAGTTGAGCATCGGGGTTTCTACCCCGTCCTGCACCAGGCTGCCGACGATCCGCGACTGGTCGCCGCCGCTGAAGAAGATGCTGCCGAGCGCCTCCACCCGGCTGATCAGCGCCGGGTCGAAAGCGGCGGCTGTCCGGTTTTCGAAATACACGGGGATCAGCTCGGCTGCAAAGCCGTAGTGCAGGAAGTCCTCAACCAGCTCCTGACCGACTTCCTCCGGGTAGCCAGAGGCCATGGCCAGCACGGCAATGCGGCCGCTGCTGCGTGCCTTCATGGCGTCGAACAGGGGCTGATTGTCGCTCTCCAGCCTGCCACCGATCATGACCAGTGGGCCGGTGCCTGTCCGCTGCCTGGACCCCAATGTGTTTCCCCGCGACTCGACGATCACTGAGACGACTTTATCCTGTTCGGCGGTGAGTTCGCGAACTGGATTGCGTTCCGCATAGGGACCACAATGCGCCGCCGCGCTAAGCCCCAAGCAGGACAGAGAACAGATGAAGATCACCAGCACCAGCATCTACCGTGGACCCAACGTCTACGCCCTGTTTCCGGTCATCCGGCATACCCTGAACCTCGGCGTGCTGGAGGACTGGCCGACCGGGCGGCTTGGGAACGAATTCGTCGACCGCCTGGTCGAGCAGCTGCCGGGCCTTCAGGAGCACGGCTGTTCCTACCGGGAGCCAGGTGGGTTGGTCCGCCGCATGCGCGAGGACGAAGGGACCTGGCTCGGCCATGTGCTCGAGCACATGGTGCTCGAGCTGCAGAACGTGGCGGGCTCGGACGTGGGCTTCGGCAAGACGCGCTCTACCGGCACGCACGGCGAGTACGACATGATCTACGAGTTCGAGAACGAGTTCGCGGGGGTGGAGGCGGGGCGGCTCGGGGTGAATCTGCTGCACTCGCTGCTGCCGCGTGACCTGCGACCGGAAGACGCTGCCTCCTGCTTCAACTTCGAAGAGGAACTGGAAGACTACGTGCGCGCCTGCCAGGAGCGTGCCCTCGGCCCCAGCACCGAGTCGCTGGTCAAGGCGGCCGAAGAGCGCGACATCCCCTGGATCCGTCTGAACGATCACAGCCTGCTCCAGCTTGGACACGGCCGCTACCAGAAGCGCCTGCAGGCGACCATCACCAGCGAGACGCCGCACATCGCCGTTGAGCTGGCCTCGGAAAAGGATGAGACCAACCGCATTCTCGGCGACCTCGGCCTGCCGGTACCGCGCCAGGCAGTGGTCGGCCGATTGCGCCGCGCCGAACAGGCCGCCGAGCGGATCGGCTATCCGGTGGTGGTGAAACCCCTCGATGCCAATCATGGTCGCGGGGTCACGACCGATATCCGCACGGCTGATGAGCTCGAAGCGGCCTACGACAAGGCCAAGGAGCATAGCAAGGTAGTGATCGTCGAAACCTATCTCGAAGGTCTCGATCACCGCTTGTTGGTGGTCAACGGCAGGTTGATCGCGGCCGCGAAACGCGTGCCCGCGCACGTTGTTGGCGATGGCACGCACACGGTGGTGGAGCTGGTCGAACGGATCAACGAGGATCCGCGCCGCGGCATCGGCCACGAAAAGGTGCTGACCCGCATCAGCCTCGATGCCCAGGCTGAGCGCATGCTGGCCGATAAGGGTTACGATCAGGACAGCGTGCTGGCAGCCGATGAGGTGGTGTATCTGCAGCCGACGGCTAACCTCAGCACCGGCGGCACCGCGGTGGATGTGACCGACGTCATTCACCCGGACAACCGGTCCATGGCCGAGCGGGCCATCCTGGCGCTGGGCCTCGACGTAGGCGGTGTCGACTTCATTACCACCGACATCACCAGATCCTATCGGGAGGTCGGTGGCGGTATCTGCGAGTGCAATGCCGCACCGGGTTTCCGTATGCACGTGGCACCCTCCGAAGGCACGCCCCGGGATGTCGCGGGGCCAGTGATCGACATGCTGTTCCCGGAAGGCCAGCCAAGCCGGATCCCGATTGCGGCGATCACCGGTACCAACGGCAAGACCACAACGTCGCGGATGCTCGCGCACATCCTGAAAATGGCGGGCTACACCGTCGGCAGCACCAGCACCGAAGGGGTCTACATCGACGGTCGGCTGACCGTGGCTGGTGACATGACCGGTCCGGTAGCGGCACAGATGGTGCTGCGCGATCCGTCCGTCGATGCGGCCGTCATGGAAACTGCACGCGGTGGCATCCTGCGCAGCGGCATGGGCTTCCGACACTCGGACGTCTCCGCCTGCCTGAACATCGCCGCCGATCACCTTGGTCTCAAAGGCGTCGAGACGCTCGAACAGCTAGCGGAAGTGAAGCGGGTGGTGGTCGAGGTTGCCCGTGGTGCCGCGGTGCTCAATGCCGACGATCCGCACTGTCTGCAAATGGCCGACTACTGTACGGCTGACAAGCTCTGCTACATCACCATGAACCGCAACCACCCGCTGGTGCGCGAGCACATCAAGGCCGGTGGTACGGCGCTGGTGCTCGAGCAGGGCATCAACGGCAATATGATCACGGTCTACGATGAGCACGGCCACAACATTCCGCTGCTGTGGGCACACCTGATCCCGGCGACGCTCGAAGGACGGGCCCTGCACAACGTACAGAACGCCATGTTCGCAGCAGCGCTCGCCTGGCATATGGGGATCGACCTCGAGAACGTGCGGCAGGGCCTGCGGACCTTCAGCGCCACGTTCTTCCAGGCCCCGGGGCGCCTGAACGTGTTCGATGAGCTGCCCTTCAAGGTCATCCTCGATTACGCGCATAACCCGACGGCGATCAAAATGGTCACCGACGTCGTCGACCGCTACGAAATCAGCGGGCGCAAGATCGTCGTGCTGACCATGCCCGGCGATCGTCGCGATGAAGACGTGCTAGAGGCGGCGCGCGTTGCCGCCGGCCACTTCGATCACTACATCTGCCGTCGCGACGACAACCTGCGCGGGCGTACGCCGCGGGAAGTACCGGAGCTGCTGCGACGCGGCCTCATCGAGGCGGGCGTGAACGAGGACGACATCGAGATCGTCGAGGAAGAAGAAGCCGCCAACGAGACGGCGCTCAGCATGGCGCGGGGCGGAGACCTGGTGCTGGTGCTGGCCGACAACGTGGCCCGATCATGGAAGCAGGTTATTTACTTCAAGCCCGGCGAAGACGTCGTGCACGAAGCCAAGCCGGCGACGGTGGTGGAGATTCCCCAGGAATTCGTTGGCGAGTTCAAGATCGATGACAACATGGAGCTCATTCGCGACGAGCGTGGTGTGCGTCTTGCGCGCGAGGTTGACGACTGATTGCGGCTCGGCCCGGAACTCCCTGACACATGCGCCTGCTCGACTCCCGCCGCCTGACCGGCCCCAACCTGCTCTGGGAACGTCCGGGCGCGATTATCGACGTGGACTTCGGACGGCGGTCGCCGGATCTCGTCATCGCCGCCTGGGAAAGCGAAGTCCGGCGCCTGCTCGATGACATCGGCTGGCAGGACGAAGCAACCTGCGTCCGGCGCTACGAAGGCGGTGCGAGCCTGGCCATCTCGGCCCCGGTGGACGCGCTCTACACCGCGACGGAGATTAACGATGCGGCCTGGGATGCCGTTCAGGACCTGCTCGAAGGCGGACACCGGCAGCTTCTCCGGCGCGTGGCACGGCAGCTCCGCGCCGAGGTCCGCGATGAGGAGCGCCCGCGTCTCCAGCGTCTGCTGGCGACGGCGCGGCGGCACGCGGTTCCGATCGTGCTGGATTCGCGCGAGGTCTCTCTGGGGCTCGGCCGCTACAGCCAATGCTGGGAGCTGGGCGCGGTGCCGCACCCGGACGACGTTGATTGGAGCGCCCTGGGATCCATTCCCGTGGGCCTGGTAACGGGGACCAACGGCAAGACCACCACGGTGCGCATGATGGCAGCCATTGGCCAGGCCAGCGGCGCGGTGACCGGGGTCAGCTCGACGGACTGGCTGTCCGTGGGCGGGGCCGTCGTTGAGCGGGATGACTATGCAGGACCCGAAGGCGCCCGCCGTATTCTGCGCAGCCCGGAGTGCGAGCTTGCGGTGCTCGAAACCGCGCGCGGCGGCCTGCTGCGTCGCGGTCTCGCCGTCGAGCACGCCAACGCCGCGCTGATCACCAACATCGCGTCGGATCACCTGGGCGAGTTCGGGGTGCAGACCCTGGATCAGCTGGCGGACGTCAAGTGGGTGGTGACCCGTGCCCTCGACGCGCGCAGCCAGCTGGTGCTGAACGCCGATGATCCGCTGCTGGTTGCCCGTGCGCCGACCGCGCCCTGCCCGATCACCTGGTTCAGCCCCGACCCCCGGCAGCGGGTGCTGCGGGCGCACGCCGCAGCCGGTGGCCGGACCTGTACGCTGCGCCGCGGGCGAATCGTGCTCTGCGAAGGCAACGAGGTGACTCCGGTTGTGGCCATAAAGCGGATCCCGCTGTGTTTCGGTGGGCTTGCGCAGCACAATGTGGCCAACGCGCTCGGTGCGGCCGCCCTCGCCTGGTCTCTCGGTGTGCCGCCAACGGCAATTGCCGAAGGGCTCGAGGCCATGCAGGCAAGCGACAATCCCGGTCGCGGCAACTTCTACACCATCGACGGGGTTACGGTGTTGCTCGATTTTGCGCACAACCCTCATGGGATGCGCGCGGTTGCGGCCATGACGGCTGGCCTCGAGGCATCGCGCAGGCTGCTGATCATCGGGCAGGCGGGCGACCGCAGCGACGCGGACATCGAGCAGTTTGCGCAGGCGACGACCGGTCACCGCTTCGAGCGGATCATCATCAAGCGTCTGGCCAAGTACAACCGCGGCCGCGCGGACGGCGAAGCGGCCGCGCTGCTCAAGCAGGCGTTCCGGCAGCTTGGCTACGGCGCAGGCCAGCTGCGGGAAGCCGCTACGGAAGTAGGGGCACTGCGATCAGCGCTACGCTGGGCAGAGCCCGGCGATCTTGTGCTGTGCCTTGCGCACGAAGACCGCGATGGGGTCCGCACGCTGCTCGAGAAGCTGGCCCAGCGCTCCGCGGCGACGGGCTGATTGCGGCCGCAACCCGACACAGAGGATCGAGACGTGCTCACGCTGATTGCCAACGCCCGAGTCTATGCGCCGGAGGACATCGGTACCCGCGATCTGCTGGTGGCCGGCGCTCGGATCGCAGCGCTAGACGAGCGCCTTGATATCACCGGCGTACCCCTCGAACGTATCGACGCGCAGGGGCGCTGGCTGTTGCCCGGGTTTGTCGACGCTCTGTGTCATCCCTGCGGCGGCGGCGGCGAAGGTGGCTTCGGTAACCGCACGCCGGAGATGACTGCCAGCGCCTTCATCCGTGCTGGGGTGACCTGTCCCGTGGGTGCGCTTGGTACGGATTCGATCACCCGCAGCCTCGACGTGCTCTATGGATCAGTGATGCAGCTGCGGGCGGACGGGCTCGACGCGCATATGTATACGGGTGCGTACCGCGTACCTGCACCGACGCTGACCGGAGACGTGGCCCGTGACCTGGTGCTCGTCGAGCCGGTGATCGGCGTGGGCGAGGTGGCGGTTGCCGATCACCGTTCCTCGGAGCCGACGGCGGACGAGCTGCGCCGGATTGCCTCCGAGGCGCGGTTGGGTGGGGTGCTGTCAGGCAGAGGAGGCACGGTGCTGGTCCATGTCGGGGACGGTGCTGGACGCCTGGCGCTGCTGCGCGAGGCATACGTGGCCGGCGATCTGCCAGCGGGCAGCTTCTACCCGACGCATGTGAATCGCAGTGCCGATCTGCTGGCCGAGGCGGCGGCGTTCGCGCAGGCGGGCAATTCGGTGGACATCACGGCCTCCACCACGCCCGAACTGCTCGCTGCGGGTGACCTCGACGCCGCTGACGCCTTCGTGCGCCTGCTGGATGCCGGCGCGCCCGCAGACCGCATCAGCCTGTCTTCCGATGCCGGCGGTTCTCTGCCGGTCTACGTCGACGGCGTGCTGCAGGGCCTGACTGCCGCAACCCCGGATTGTCTGCTCGAGCAGGTGCAGCGCGCTGCGGGGGAACCGTGGCTGCCGGCGCTGATTGCCGCGCTGACGGCCAATCCAGCCCGCGCTCTGGCGCTTGCCGGCAAGGGTCGTATTGCCGTTGGAGGCGATGCGGATCTGCTGCTGCTCGAGCCGGATACCGGTGCCCTGTCCGCGGTGATGGGCCGGGGTCGGTGGCTGCTGCGCTGATTGCCGCGCGGGCGTTGCCTGTGACCCTTGTGGTGGCTTGTCGAATGAGCTGCTGACCCGGGACGATGCTCGCGCTCAGGCTAAGCTCGGTGTATGGCAGGCGCTCGCGAAACGGTGCATGTTTAGCGCGTCCTAGATCTATCTGCACAGCTCTGAAACGAGGTTATCCTCCGGAACGTCGATTGGGACCACGATGCACACCATAAGCTGAATGCTCGCGGCGTCACCTGCAGCACCGACATGTACACAACGTCCCGCGCTCGATTCAGGTTGCACCGGCGATTGCAAGGCCTGCGTTGTGACGGCTCGCCTGCGCCTGTGCAGCTTGTATGAGCCCGCCTTCACTGAGCATCACTTGGTAGCCTACCGCATTAATGTTGATCGCTTTTAGCCTCGCACCAATGGTCGTTGTGTTCACGGGAGCGCCGCAGCAGGGGCATGGGCTCAATAGAAACGCTCGTTGATGCTGGGCGGCCGAGCGGCAACGAGCTTGATCTGGGTTGGGTTGATGTCGGATCGATCTTCTGGACGCATTCTACAAGTTCCTTCACTGCGACCGTTGCTCATTGCCTAGATGCCCAAATTGCCTAGATTGCCCAAATAGTGCAGAGCATCCCGCAGGGCACTAGCGGAAGAAAACGCAAACCATGTTCGCGAAGCGATTTGGCGACTACAGGTCGGTCTGCGCACTTCGTTGTCCTCTACTTAGGCCGAGGCGCGCGCAATGGCGCCACGGTCAGTGACGAGCCGGTGTACAGCGTTGAGGGTGCGCTTGGGCAGATCGCCGTCATCATCGTACTCGCCGTTGACGGTGTAGGGTGACAGAGCAGCCTTGTACGTTGCGCAGAAGCCGCAGCTCGTACCGTTAGGACCTTTGCTCGCCATGTCGCCCCGTTCCGCGCCGGCCCACCAGTCGCCTGGGGCCGCCAGCCATAGCTAGAACCGACGGTGCACCATCGCGATGTTCGGCTGGATAGCGTCAGTCGCGCCTTCGGAATTGATCGCCATCGTGGTGATTGTTCTTTTGTTGCACAGCTCAGATGGAACTTTTACACAGTACCTGGATGCGGTTGACGTCTCGAGTCGATGGCACGCTGAGCTGCAGCGTGATTAAGCAGTTCAACTCTTGTCAGTGCTTCGCTCTCCGGAGTGACGGGCTGAGGCTAGATCCCGTGGGCTTTGTGCACAGCAGTTTCGGCTAGCGTTCTCGCCGGTTGAACTAACGAGGTGCTCACCGTCTAAATCTTAGCCTCACCGGGCGCCGCACTTGCGATAGCAACCCGATCATCACCAGTTGGTGACGGGTACTCGCCTAAGTCCTCTCCGTTTTCGATTAGCTACCAAGGCGGTTGGCAGTAGCGCCGCGGTAGTTTAACCAAGCCTTGTCTAAATGAAGAATTACGCCTTCCCGCATATATGGGCCGACTTTCGCATTAGTACTTGAAGCACCTAACAGGTAACGAAGTAGCTCAGATTGCGACAGCTTTCACTTCCGATAGCGCGATCGCAATGCCGGTGCGGTCTTCTACAAATTGGTTACAAGTTGGTATTCGTGGTTGCGTATCCTGGAAGTAACCGAACGAATTGCGAACACGCCTGGCGAAGGAAGTTTAATGGTGAACAGTAAAACAACGTCTAGAAGAGATTTTCTGCGAAAATCCGCGTATGTCGCGCCAATAGTGATCAGCCTTCCAGCGACTCCTAGTCTGGCCAGTGGTGGTTCTTTGCCCTCTGGGGGTAACAAGGTAATTGATAGATCGCGCCGCGTGCCGGATAGACTAAAACTACGGGCGCTTAGGGAGAAGCGCGCCAGACGCAGATCTAAACCGGCTAAAGTGCGTCAGGCGTTGAAAGCGAAACGAACGATCAAGCCACCAGCCCGAGTCCGCGTCCATGCACGATCAGCGGTCAAGGGGCGGGTCGCCGGTGGGCGTACGACCGCTGTGAAGCGTTGAGAAGAGGGAAGATTGGCGCTTTGACGCCCGGAGGGTAGGAGGTTCGGCACTACATATTCGGCCGTTAGAGGAAGGAGCGCCGCATACACCGCATGTATGCTGCGAGATCGCAATTTTAGCGAGCGCTCCAATATGGCGCTCGCTTTAGACGTTTAAGCACTCGAAAGTAAACTGACCTCAGAGCGGCGAAAGGTCGGTCATCAATGGTCCTGTAGTAGGCCTCCTGATCTGGGAAGGTGGTTGGTGGCTTAAACCCCGAATCGCCAAACATATGGCCCGCCAACTCTCTACAAGCTTGATCTGTTCTTTTGTCCGCCTTTCCGTTAGGCAATAAGTCTTCGGTAAGCGAGGCCGGTAAGTGTTGATCGACAAGTCTCAATGCAATTTCGAGCGGTCTCGCACACTTCAATCTGCGTGCTCTGGCATCTATTCCTTGTAATCCCATTACGTTCACTGAATTGAGGATTACCGCTACGTCTACCAGTTGGTGAAGTGTTAGATTCCAGTATTCCTTTGTTGCGTTCAGTGCAGACAGTACTGCGAGATCTTCGTTGCTGAAGGTTGTGATGTTGCCCCCAAGTAAGCGAACGTCTTGTCGAGTCTCCCAAGCCAAATCTTCCTTTAGTCCGAGCTCTTCTCGAGGGATACACCAGTGCAGATCGATAGTTATTCCCCTATCTGCATTGTGGAAAACTGCTTGGGAGGCGTCCTCGATTAGCTGGAGCTGTTGATAGCCTAATTCTTCGAGAAGCAGCGTTGCCTCTCCCAAGTATGGACGGTGTGTCAGGAGGTCTAGATCGCCTGCCCGCCGCGCAGAGATGTCCGGATAAAACAGCAATGAGTGTACTGGCCCTTTCCAGCAGATTAAGGGTAGTTGCTGATGCAACTTCCCCCAAATCCGCAGCAACTCCTGCGTCAGAAGCATAGTCGCGTGTACGTTAGCGATACTGATTTCTTGTAGTTCTAACTTCAGCGGATGGCTAGATTCTTGGTGGACCGACAAAACGTGAAATGCAAGCCATGGTGCAACGCCCTGAGTTTGAGCGAGTTGCAGGACATCTGTAGTAACAGCGGAACAGTCTGCGGGGGTCAACTTCGCTTGAAGAGAGCGAGACAGGAGACGGCAGAGGGTACGGTGCGACGATGCTGTCATTTTACCATTGACGGTGCTTATCCAGCCTCATAGAGGCTGATTCAAAGGGAGGCAGGACTTGTACCCTAGGCAATCCGATAAGTTGGTAATCCAGAGAGTCGGAAGCGACATAGTTGCGTTGGTTCAAGGTCGGGAAGGCGTGCACCAACTAAACGAGACCGCTGCTTTCATTCTCACGAAGTGCGATAGCTACCATTCGGTACCGGAGATAATACAAGAGGTGATGGAGGCTTACGAAATCAGCTTTGAAGTGGCCGAACCTGATGTGCATAGGCTGCTCGAACGATTGACTGACCTTGATATGGTGACTCACGACGATTCGGTTTCACCGTAAGGAAACAAGATCCTGAAACTTCCTGGCTGCGAGAGGAAGATCTCCGAAGATGAACTCCTGAGACTCGACCTTGCCAACAAGATTTGCGATCAGATTCAGTCCCTGTTTCTTATGCGCAAGTTGATTCAACGAGTTTGCATACAGGCGTGCAACGGCTTCAGCGGGTTCCAGCGTTCGAGACTTGTACTCAGTAACCTGCGGGCTGTGGCTGATG